>DASXBA010000179.1:0-7474 GCA_036406475.1 Thermoleophilaceae bacterium
CGCAGCACGAACTCCGCCGCGGCGACCGCCGCTTCGGTGTAGCGCGGCTCGCCCAGCACCGCTCCCGCGTCGGCCAGCGCCGAGATCATCAGGGCGTTCCAGGACGTGAGCCGCTTGTCGTCCAGGCCCGGCCAGACGCGCTCGGCGCGGCGCTCGTAGAGCTCCCGGCGCCACTCGTCGAGCTCCGGCGGGTCCACGTCCGAGCCGCGGACGAGGATGTTGGCGCCCTCGAAGTTGCCGCGCTCGCCGGCGCCGAACCAGGCGGCGGCGTCCTCGCCGGCGACCTCGTGCAGCTCGTCGAGCGACCAGACGTAGAACTTGCCCTCCTCGCCCTCGGAGTCGGCGTCGAGGGCGGAGTAGAAGCCGCCCTCCGGAGCGCGCATCTCGCGCAGCGCCCAGTCGAGCGTCTCCTCGGTCACGCGCCGGAAGAGGGTGTCGCCGGTTACGAGCCAGCCATGCAGATAAGCGCGCGCAAGGAGCGAGTTGTCGTAGAGCATCTTCTCGAAGTGGGGGACGAGCCAGTGGGCGTCGACCGAGTAGCGGGCGAAGCCGCCGCCCACCTGGTCGTACATCCCGCCCGAGGCCATCTCACGCAGGGTGTGGCTGCTCATCTCGGTGTCGCCGCGGCGCAGCAGGAGCTCGATGGCCGAGGCGGGCGGGAACTTGGGAGCGCCGCCGAAGCCGCCGTGGACCGGGTCGTACTGGCTGCGCAGGACGGCGGCCGCCTCGTCGAGCACGCGCGGGTCGATCGGCTCCTTGGACGGCTGGAGAGCGGCGCCGCCCTGGAGGTGGCGCACGATCTTGTCGGAGCCGGAGCGGATCTCGTCCTTCTGCTTGTCCCAGGCATCCGCGACCGCCTCGAGCACCATCCGCCAGCTCGGCATGCCGCCGCGCTGGTCGGGCGGGAAGTAGGTGCCCGCGTAGAAGGGCACCTGCTCGGGGCTGAGGAAGACGTTGAGCGGCCAGCCACCCTGCCCGGTCATCGCCTGGCAGGCCTGCATGTAGATCGAGTCGAGGTCGGGCCGTTCCTCGCGGTCGAGCTTGATCGGGACGAACCGCTCGTTCATCAGGCGCGCGATCTCCTCGTCCTCGAACGACTCGCGCTCCATCACGTGGCACCAATGGCAGGCGGAATAGCCGATCGAGAGGAGGATCGGCCGGTCCTCGTCGCGGGCGCGGGCCAGCGCCTCCTCACCCCACGGGAACCAGTCCACGGGGTTGTCCTTGTGCTGGAGGAGGTAGGGAGAGGTCTCGCCGGCGAGGCGGTTGGGCATGGGATCGAGGCTACCCGGCGAGGATCTCCTCAAGCCGCCTGCGCAGGTATGGGGGGTACGCCTTGCCGTGGTCCGGCACGTGGCGGGTGTGCTCGGCCAGCTCGAGCCGGCAGGGCACGCCGAGCTCATCCAGGGAGTCGCGAAGCGGAAGCACGTCGCGCTCGAGGTAATCCGTGCGGCCGCTGAACAGGTCGACCTCGGGCGGGTTCGGCGAGCGGCGGAAGGCATCGAACAGCAGGCCGTCGAGGAAGTCGCTCGATTCCCGGGAGGCGTCGCCGGCGACGTGTGCGGCGATGGTCGGATACGACCAGCAGATGTGCTTTCCAAGCACGACCTGCGGCTCGCCGGCCACCGCGTGCCCGGCGCCGAAGCGGGCCCCGAAGTAGAGCGCGGCCCAGCCGCCCTTGCTCCCGCCGCAGGTGATCACGCGCCGCCGCGACACGCCGAGCTCCCCGGTGACGGCCGTCATCAGCTCGAGCACCGATTCGGCCACGTCGAATACACGGTCCTTGCCGAGGTACCAGCACGGTCGCGGCAGCGGCTCGCGCGGCCCCTGGTCGTCGAGGACGAACATGCGGGGGCACGCGAGCCCCCTCAGGGCTTTGTGGTTGTAGTAGCGCGGCGTGACGTCCGGCGGGTGGTCGCCGGAGAAGGCGACCACGAGGGCGCCGGCGTCGATATCCGCGTCCTGAAGCACGTGCTTGACCGGCGTAGCGGCCTCGAAGACGCGTTCGCCGGGGAAGTCAGCCACGGAGCTGCGCTCTCTTGATCTTGCCGCTGGCCGTCTTCGGGAGCTCGTCGGCGAAGTCCACGAGCCGCGGGTACTTGTACGGCGCGGTGCGCTCCTTGACGTGGTCCTGGAGCTCCCTGGCCAGCGCCTCGCCGGGCTGGTGGTCCGGCCGCAGCACCACCACCGCGCGGACGACCTGACCGCGCTCGTCGTCCGGCGCTGCCACCGCGGCGGCCTCGGCCACGGCCGGGTGCGTGACGAGCGCGGACTCGACCTCGAAGGGACCGATCCGGTAGCCGGCGGAGATGATTACGTCGTCGGTGCGGCCCTCGAACCAGAGGTAGCCGTCCTCGTCCTCGCTCACCCGGTCGCCCGTGTGCCAGGGGCGGTCGAGCGGGCCGTCGAGGAAGAACGTCGGGATGGTCGACGGGTCGGCGCAGAGCTCTCCGTCCTCGACCCAGAGCTTGAAGCCGGGGAGGGCCTTGCCCATCGAGCCGGGCCGCACCGGCGGGCCGATCGGCATCCCGGTGAGGGCGCCGGTCTCGGTCTGGCCGTAGCCGTCGTGCACCTCGACGCCGGCGGCCTCGCGCCAGGTCTCCACGATCCCGGCGTTGAGCGGCTCGCCCGCGGCCACCGCGTGGCGTAGTTGCGGCAGCTTGCGCAGCTCAGTGCGCTTGGCGATGGCGCGGTACTCGGTGGGCGCCATGCAGAGCACCGCCACCCGCTCGCGCTCCATCACGTCGAGCCGCTCGTCCGGGTCGAAGCGCGCGTCGTGCAGCAGCGCCGCGGCCCCCATCAGCCAGGGAGCGATGAAGACGTTGCGGGCCGACTTGGACCAGCCGCTGGCGGCCGTGCACCAGCAGAGGTCGCCCTCCCGGGCCCCGTACCAGTGCTCCGCCTGGACGCGCTGCCCCGCCAGGTAGCGCTGGCCGTGGCGGACGGGCTTCGGCTCGCCGGACGTACCCGACGTGAAGACGACTATCGCGGGCTCGCCGGGGTCGAGCTCGGCGGCCGGGGCGGGGGACACGTCGTAGAGCGCCTCGTCGGGCACGATCAGGAGCGGGCCGTCGAAGCCGCTCGCGCGGACCTGTTCCGCGTCGCGCTCGTCGACGATCACCGCGCGCGGCTCGACGGCGTCCATCCGCAGCCGCAGGTCGTCCGGGCGCAGCTGCTCGCTGCAGGGCAGGACGACGGCCCCGAGGCGGAAGCAGGCCACCATCGCCTCGACCCATTCGGGCCGGTTGCCGATCACGGTCATCACCACGTCGCCGCGGCCGACGCCCACGGCCGCGAGGCTCCCCGCCATGCGCGCCGAGCGGTCGGCCAGCTCGCCGAAGGCGATCTCCCGGCGCTCTCCCTCGCGCGAAAGGGCCACCAGCGCGGGCCGGCCCGGATCGGCTGCGTCGACGAGGTCCCGGGCGAAGTTCACGGCGGCGAAGTCTGCACTACGCGGTCGCTCGTGTGAAAAAGCACTTGCCAGGAGGGGAGAAGCGCGGGCACCGGCGAAGAAATCCCTGTTATTTGCTACCTTGCCGGCACGCCGAATCCACGCGACGCGTGGAGCGGGGGACCCAGTGTGGCCTCAGGCCATCGGGGCGAACCTCCATCTCGGAGGCGCGCAAGCTCTTTCAGCGCGAGCCCGACAGCTAACTCCGCAGGCGTACGAAAGAGATATGCCGTACGCCCTGAGTAACAAGATCCTGCATGCCGTGCTGGCGTGCGCCTGCCTCGCCGCGATGGTCGTCGCGGGCAGCGCGAGCGCCCAGGAGGCCAACCAGACCGGCGGCTCGGCCTTCGTGCCGCCGCCACCGCCTCCGAAGAAGGCCAAGATCCGCGCCGACGGCAAGGCGATCGCGCCGCGCGGCGCGCCGCGCCGCGTCAAGCGCGTGATCACCGCCGCCAACCGCCTGATCGGCAAGCCGTACCGCTACGGCGGAGGCCACAGGACCTTCTCCAGCAGGCTCGACCGCGGCTACGACTGCTCCGGCTCCGTGAGCTACGCGCTCTACGGCGGCCGCTTCCTGCGCTCGCCGCTCCCGTCCGGGGACCTGATGCACTGGGCCCGCAAGGGAACGGGCCGCTGGATCACGGTCTACGCGAACGGCGGGCACGCCTACGTCTACGTGGCGGGCCTCCGCTTCGACACGGGCATGCGGGACGACCCGGACCACACCGGCCCGGCCTGGAGCAAGAAGCTCCGCCGCAACGACTCGTACGTCCCGCGCCACCCGCGCGGCTTCTAGCCGGTGAGCCACTACCCGCTCGGCGGCAAGGTCGCTCTCGTGACCGGCGCCGCCCGCGGCATCGGCTTCGAGACCGCCCGCCTGCTCCATGAGCGGGGCGCTTCGGTGACCTTGACCGACCTCGATCTCGAGGCAACCGAAAGCGCCGCCGCCTCGATCGGCGAGCGCACCCTTGCCCTCGAGGCGGACGCCACCGACAGCGACGCCCTGGAGGCCGCGGTGGGGGCAACGGTCGACCGCTTCGGTGGCCTCGACATATCGGTCGCCAACGCCGGCGTCGCCCCGCCGGCGGCCACGCTCCGGTCGATCGACCCGGACGTCTTCGAGCGCGTGGTCGAGATCGACCTGCTCGGCGTCTGGCGCACCGCGCGCGCCTGCCTGCCGCAGGTGACAGAGCGGCGCGGCCACATCGTGGTCGTGGCCTCCGTCTACGCCTTCATGAACCCCGCGCTGGCCGGCCCCTACGCGATCAGCAAGGCCGGCGTCGAGCAGATGGGGCGCGCGCTGCGAACCGAGCTCGCCCCCCACGGCGCAAGCGCGAGCGTGGCTTACTTCGGCTTCATCGACACGAAGATGGTCCGCGACTCCTTCGAGGACCCGATCGCCGCCGCGGTCGACGACATGGCGCCGGCCTTCATGCTGCGGCGGCTGAGCCCGGCCCAGGCGGGCGCGGCGATCGTCAACGGCATCGAGCGCCGCGCGCCGCGCATCGTGGCGCCCGGGTGGTGGAAGGTCCTGTCGGCGCTGCGCGGGATCTTGAACCCGCTGTTGGACGCCCGCATGGAGCGCGACCGGCGCTCGGCGGATCTGGTCCGCCGCGCGGAGGCCGACGACCCCGCCTCCAAGCGCGGTCAGCTGGCCGAGGCGGCCCACCTCACTGAGTAACCTCCCGGCTCTATGGCAATAGCGACGAGCCCGTACACCGAGAAGACCGACGAGCAGCAGGCCATCACCGAGATGGTGCGGCAGTTCGTTGACAAGGAAGTCATCCCGATCGCCGAGGAGTACGACCACGAGGACAAGTTCCCCGACGAGGTCGTCGAGCAGATGAAGGAGCTCGGGCTGTTCGGCGTGACCATCCCCGAGGAGTACGGCGGGATGGGCCTCGACCTCACCACCTACGCGATGATCGTCGAGGAGCTCTCGCGCGGCTGGATCTCGGTCTCGGGCATCGTCAACACCCACTTCATCGGCTCCTACCTGCTGATGAAGTTCGGCACCGACGAGCAGAAGGAGAAGTTCCTGCCGAAGATGGCCACCGGCGAGATCCGCGCGGCCTTCTCGCTCTCCGAGCCAGGGCTCGGCTCGGACGTGCAGGCGATCTCCACGCGCGCCAAGAAGGACGGCGACGACTGGGTGATCAACGGCCAGAAGATGTGGGTCACGAACGGCCTGCGCTCGGGCATCGTCTTCGTGCTCGCCAAGTCCGATCCGGACGCCGACCCGCCCCACCGCGGGATGACCTGCTTCATCACCGAGAAGGAGCCCGGCGCCGAGGAGAACCCCGGCCTGACGATCCCGCCCAAGATCAAGAAGATGGGCTACAAGGGCGTCGAGTCCACCGAGCTCGTCTACGAGGACTACCGCTGCCCCGCCGAGAACGTACTCGGCGGCGAGGAGGCGGGCCTCAACAAGGGCTTCGGGCAGATGATGGACGCGCTCGAGGTGGGCCGGGTCAACGTGGCGGCACGCGGCGTTGGGATCGCCCAGCGCGCCCTCGAGCTCGCGCTCCGCTACTCGCAGGAGCGCAAGACCTTCGGCCGCGAGATCGCCAAGCACCAGGCCATTCAGTTCAAGCTCGCCGACATGGGCACCAAGGTCGAGGCGGCGCGCCTCCTCACGCTCAAGGCCGCGCGCATGAAGGACGCCGGCGAGCGCTCCGACCTCGAGGCCGGCATGGCCAAGCTGTTCGCCTCCGAGACCGGCAAGGAGGTCGTGGAGGACTCGTTCCGCATCCACGGCGGCTACGGCTACTCCAAGGAGTACGAGATCGAGCGCCTCTACCGTGACGCCCCGCTGCTTCTGATCGGGGAGGGGACCTCCGAGATCCAGCGGATGGTCATCGGCAAGAAGCTGCTCGAGCGGAACAAGATCTGAGTCTCGCTCGCCGCAGAGCGGCGGCGCAGTTGCTGCACCGGCCGGTTTCCGCGCGGGACCCGGTCGAGATCGCCCGGCAGGTCGCCGGCATCCAGGCCCAGGACCAGCCGGCGTCGCGGCTTTCCTTCCGCTCCCGTTCCCGCAGCCTGACGGCAGCCGACGTCGACCGGGCCCGGAACGAGGAGCGCTCGCTGCTCCGAACCTGGGTCATGCGGATGACGATCCACCTGATCCCGACGGATGACGCCGGCTGGATGCTGCCCCTCTTTGAGCCCGGGATCGAGCGCTGGTCGCGACGGCGCCTCGGCCAGCTCGGCCTCTCAGACGCCAAGGTCGCCAAGGCGCATCGCACCGTGGCCAAGGCGCTGGCCGACGAGGGACCGCTGACGCGGACCGAGACCGCAGAGCGAGTCGGCGCGGCCGGGGTGGAACTGAACCAGCAGACACGGCTCCACACGATGCTGACGGCGGTCGTCTCCGGGATCGCCGTGCTCGGTCCGGACGACCGGCTGGTGAGGCGCGAGGACTGGCTCGGCAGGCTGCCGCCGTTCGACGCCGACGCGGCGATCGCCGAGCTCGCCCGTCGCTACCTCCGCGCCTTCGGGCCGGCGAGCGACCGCGACTTCGCCTACTGGTCCGGCCTGGGACTGACGCAGGTCCGGGCCGGACTGAGCGCCATCGCCGACGAGATCGAGGAGTCGGACGGCCTGCTCTCGCTCCGCGGGACGAAGCCGCGGCTCCCGCGCGCCGGCTGGGTGCGCTTGCTCGGCGCCTTCGACACCTACCTGCTGGGCTACGAGGACCGCGGCTTCTGCGTCACTCCCGAGCAGGCGAAGGCGGTGAAGGAAGGCGGGGGAGGCTGGATCCGGCCGGTGATCGTCCGCGACGGCGTGGTGGTAGGCGGCTGGCGGTCCTCGCGCAGGAGCGGCAGGATCGAGGTCAGTCTGGACCTGCAGGAGCCGGAGCTGCGAGGGACCGTCGAGGAAGAGCTCGGGGACATCGCGCGGTTCGAGTCCGCCCAGGTCGTGTCTGCTTGAATCGGAGGTCGTGTCCTCCTCCGATACCAAGGCGCTGATCGCCCGGGCCGTCGAGCGGCTCCAGGGCGAGGTGCCGGCGCTGGCTCAGCTCAA
>DASXBA010000180.1:0-44301 GCA_036406475.1 Thermoleophilaceae bacterium
GGTCCTCGACAACGTTCTCTACGGCAACCCCGCCCGCTGTCACAGCCCGGAGGGGTGGCCGTCGTTCAAGGGCTGGCCCGACCACGCCTCGCTCACCCACGAGCAGAGCTACTACCGCTGGGTCGAGCGCGCCTACATGGCGGGGCTGCGGGTGTTCGTCAACTTGTTCGTCGAGAACAAGGTCCTCTGTGAGGCCTATCCGCTGAAGAAGAACAGCTGCAACGAGATGAACTCCGTACGGCTGCAGAACCGCGACATCGACGCCCTTCAGGACTACATCGACGCCCAGCACGGCGGTCCCGGACGCGGCTGGTTCCGCCTCGTGACGACTCCCGAGCAGGCCCGCCGCGTGATCGCCCAGGGCAAGATGGCCGTGATCAAGGGGATCGAGGTCTCCGAGCCGTTCGACTGCGCGGTCTACAACGACCAGCCCAAGTGCGACCGGAAGCAGATCGACCGCGAGCTCGCCGAGGTCTACGGCTTCGGCGTCCGCCAGATGGAGCTGATCAACAAGTTCGACAACGCCCTCGCCGGGGTTGCCGGCGACAGCGGCGAGACCGGCGTAGTGGTGAACAACGGCAACAAGCTCGAAACCGGCAAGTACTGGCAGATGCAGGCCTGCAACGGCCCGCCGGACGAGGACGACAAGCAGCAGATCGGCGTCTACAACCACGACGAGCACGACATCGGCTCGAACCTGATCGAGAACTACCTGCCGCTCGGCGCGGCCCCGGTCTATCCGGCGAACTCGAACTGCAACGCCCGCGGGCTGACCGACCTCGGCGAGTACGCCGTGCGCCAGCTGATCAAGCGGCACATGATCCTCGACCCCGACCACCTCAGCGTCCGCGCGCGCAAGAGCCTGATGTCGATCGCCGAGGCCGACCGCTACTCGGGCGTCGTCTCGAGCCACAGCTGGAGCACGCCGGACGTCGAGTCGCGGATCTACAAGCTCGGCGGCGTGATCACGCCCATGCAGGGCGAGGCCCCGGGCTGGGTCAAGCACTGGCGCGAGCTACGGCGCAAGCGCGACAAGCGCTTCCTCTACGCCGTCGGTTACGGCGCCGACGAGAACGGCTTCGCCACCCAGCTGGGCCCGCGCTCCGGCTCGAGCGTCAAGTACCCGTTCAAGTCCTTCGACGGCGGCGTGACCTTCCAGCGCCAGCCGAGCGGCTCGCACCTGTTCGACTTCAACAAGAACGGCGTGGCCGAGTACGGGCAGTTCGCCGACTGGTACAACGACCTGAGCCACGTGGGCGGCAAGGCCCTCGTTCGCGACATGGCCAACGGCGCCGAGGCCTACCTTGAGACCTGGGAGCGGGCCACCGGCATCGGCTTCGGCTGCAAATCCGGGCGCCAGCACTTCACGCGCGTCGGCCTCGGCCGCATGCGGCTGCGCTACTCGCCGAGCCGCCTGCTCCGCCGGGCGGGCCAGCCCAAGACCCGCGGCAACCGCGCCTGGACCTGGTGCGTGACCAGGAAGAAGAACAAGCACCGGAAGCTCGTGGCGGCGCTCGACCGCAAGGGCAAGGTCCAGCTGATCGGCAGCAACGCCATCGGCCACCGCGTCCTGCGGATCCGCCCGGGCGTGAAGTCCAAGCGCCTCAAGGGCAAGGCACGGCGGATCGGTCGCGGGCTGTACGTGCGGCGAGCCGGCAAGCGGGCGCGCTTCTTCTACGTCGTGCGCAAGGGACGTGTGCGGGTGGTGGGCGTGGCGACACGCGGCGCGACCAAGAGCGGCAAGAAGCTTCGGGCCTACCTGAAGCTGGCAAAGCTCCGCTGACGCCGCCAGTCGAGATCGTCCGCGGGATCTACGAGGGCTGGGGACGCGGCGACTTCTCGGCCGGCGTCGAGCTCTACGCGCCCGACGTCGTGCTCGTGCTCCGGCCGGAGTTCCCCGACGCCGGCGAGTACCACGGCCGAGACGAGATCGCGAAGTACATGCGGCAGGACTTCCTGGCCGACTTCGCGGACATGACCATCGTCGGCGAGGAGTTCCTCGACGCCGGGGACCGCGTCGTTGTCCGTGTACGGCAGCGGGCGAGAGGGCCGGAGAGCGGGGCGCCGGTCGCGATGAGCTACTACCAGGTGTGGACCTTTCGCGAGGCGTCGATCGTGCGGATCGAGAGCATCAGGGAGCGGGCGGACGCTCTCCAGGCCGCGGACCTGACCTAATCGCCTGAGAGCTCCAGCACCGCCAGGAAGGCCTCCTGGGGCACCTCGATCTTGCCCACCTGCTTCATCCGCTTCTTGCCCGCTTTCTGTTTCTCGAGCAGCTTGCGCTTGCGGGTCACGTCTCCGCCGTAGCACTTGGCGATCACGTCCTTGCGGATCGGCTTGACCGACTCGCGGGCGATGATCTTGGCCCCGATCGCCGCCTGGATCGCGACCTCGAACTGCTGGCGCGGGATCTGCTCGCGCAGACGCTCCGTTAGCGCGCGGCCGGCCGGATAGGCCTTGTCCTTGTGGACGACCATCGAGAGGGCGTCGACCTTGTCGCCGGCCAGGAGGATGTCGAGGCGGACGAGGTCGCCCTCGCGCATCCCGAGCACCTCGTAGTCGAGCGAGGCGTAGCCCTTGGTGCGCGACTTGAGCTGGTCGAAGAAGTCGAGGACGATCTCCGCGAGGGGCAGGTCGTAGTGGAGCTGGACGCGCTGCTGGGAGAGGAAGCTCATGTCGACATGGGTGCCGCGGCGCTCCTGGCAGAGGTCCATCACGGCGCCCACGTGCTCCTTGGGGCAGAGGATGGTCGCGCGGATGTAGGGCTCGTGGATCTCGGCGATGCGGCTGCGCTCGGGCATGTCGCTCGGCGAGTGGACCATCACCTCCTCACCGTCCGTGAGGATCACGTCGTACTCCACGTTGGGCGTGGTGGCGAGCAGCTCCAGGTCGTACTCGCGCTCGAGGCGCTCGCGGACGATGTCCATGTGGAGCAGCCCGAGAAAGCCGCAGCGGAAGCCGAAGCCGAGCGCCTGGCTCGTCTCCGGCTCGTATGAGAGCGCGGCGTCGTTGAGCGAGAGCTTCTCGAGCGCGTCGCGGAGGTCGGAGAACTGGTCGGTGTCGACCGGGAAGAGGCCGCAGAAGACCATCGGCTTGACCTCGCGGTAGCCGGGCAACGGCTCGGACGCCGGGTTGGCGCGCGTGGTCAGCGTGTCGCCGACCCGCAGCTGGGAGACGGTCTTGATGCCGGTGATCACGTAGCCCACCTCGCCGGCGCGCAGGCTCTCGACCGGCGTCATGCGCGGCCCGAAGAAGCCGATGTCGTCGATGTCGGCCTCGGTCCCGGCCTGCATCGCCACAATCGCCTCGCGCTTGTGCAGCTCGCCGTCGACCACGCGGACGTAGGCGATCACCCCGCGGTACTGGTCGAACTCGGAGTCGAAGATGAGCGCCCGGGCGGGAGCCTCGGCGTCGCCCTCGGGGGCCGGAATCCGCTGCACGATCGCCTCGAGCAGCTCCTCCACCCCGTCACCGGTCTTGGCGGAGATCTGGATGACGCCCTCGGGGTCGTCGCCAAGGAGCTCACCGATCTCGCTCGCCACCCGCTCCGGCTCGGCGCCGGGCAGGTCGATCTTGTTGAGGGCCGGGATCAGCTCGAGGCCGGAGTCGACGGCGAGGTAGGTGTTGGCCACGGTCTGCGCCTCCACGCCCTGGGACGCGTCGACCAGGAGGAGCGCGCCGTCGCAGGCGGCGAGGGAGCGCGACACCTCGTAGGTGAAGTCGACGTGGCCCGGCGTGTCGATCAGGTGGAGCCGGTAGAGCTTGCCGTCGCGCGCCGTGTACTCGACCCGCACCGCCTGCGCCTTGATCGTGATCCCGCGCTCGCGCTCGAGGTCCATCGAGTCGAGCAGCTGCGGCCGGTGATCGCGCGGATCGACCGCGCCGGTGAGCTCGAGGATGCGATCGGCCAGCGTCGACTTCCCATGGTCGATGTGGGCGATGATCGAGAAGTTGCGGATGTTGGCGGCGGGAGCGGCCATCGACCCACCGAGGCTAGCCGCGGCCCGGCAGCAACGTGCGGATCTGGCGGATCTCCGGCACGCCCATCACCCACACGGCCGCGATGTAGACGGCTCCGCCCACCGCGATCGCCGTTCCCACCGACACGATCTGCGCCAGGATCTCTCGGCCCAGCGCCTGGTCGAGCCCGTACCAAACCGCGTATGAGACCGCTCCCAGCAGGGCCGCGGCGATCAGCACCCGAACGCCCGACCAGACCATGGTCCGGCCCTCGAGCCCGTTGAGCCGCTCCCGCAGGATCCAGCCCTGGGAGACGCACATCACGAGCGTCCCGGCCACGGTTCCGATGATGATCCCCTTGATGCCGAGCGGACCGTGGAGGACCGCCGCCAGCACGGCGTTCACCATGAGGTTGGCCAGGCAGAGGAGGGTGGTCTCCCAGGGGCGCTGGAGGCTGAAGAAGGTGCGCGAGAAGAGCAGGCTGATCCCCTGGAACGGCAGCGAGATCGACCACCAGACCATCGCGGTCGAGACCAGGTCGGTGGCGTGCTCGCCGAACACGCCGCGCTGGTAGACGAGCCGCGTGATCGGGTGGGCGAGCACGGCCATCACCACCGCGCTCGGGATCAGCAGCAGCATCACCTGGCGGATGCCGTTGGCCATCGTCCGGCGCAGGTCGTCGAAGGCGCCGCGGGCCGCGAACCGGGACAGCGTCGGGAAAAGGATGGTGGCTATCGCGATCGAGAACAGGCCCTGCGGCAGCTGGTAGATCCGGAAGGCCTTGTCGATCGCGGCCGGCACCTGATCGCTGACGAGGGTGCCGAAGAGGGAGTTCACCAGCGCGCTCAGGTTGATCAGGCCGAGCGCGATCGTCACCGGCAACATCAGCTTGAAGACACGACGAACGTGCTCGTTCCGCCATAGGACGGTGAGCGTGAACCGGCCACCCCTGCCGCGAAGCCACGGCAGCGGCAGCAGGAACTGGACGACCGTCCCGATGAGGACCCCGATCGCGTAGGCGTAGATCTTCTTCCCTTCCGGGAGGACCGGGACGAGGCCCACCAGCGCGGCCACGATGATCCCGTTCCATACGGCCGGCGCCAGCGCGGGGACGCTGAAGTGATCGAACGAGTTGAGCATCCCGACCACCACGCCGGTCAGCGCCAGCGCCAGCACGATCGGGAAGAGCAGGCGGGAGAGGTTGACCGTGAGGTCGAGCAGGTGGGGGTCGTCGCGGAAGCCCGGCGCGAACAGCCACATGATCTGGTGCGCGAACAGGATGAACAGCACCGTGATCGAGCCGAGGACCATCAGGATCATCAGGAACAGGCTCGAGGCGACTCGCCACGCCTCCTTGCGCTGCCCCTTCTCGAGCAGCTCGGTGAACACCGGCACGAAGGCGCCCTGGAGTGCCGAGTCGGCGAACAGCGCCCGCATCAGGTTCGGGACCTGGAAGGCGATCGTGAACGCCGACATCGCTCCGCTGACGCCGAAGTAGTTGGCCGCCACCACCTCGCGGACCAGGCCGACCACTCGCGACAGCCCGGTGGCGAACGAGAAGAAGGCGGTGCTGCGCGCCAGGCGCCTGCCCTGGGGCCGGCTCGGCGCGGGCGGGGCGCTAGACTCAGCCGCTGCCGCGCCGGCCCCATCCGGGCGCGGCTTCGGTGTGTTCATGGCCAACATCGCTTCACAAGAAAAGCGGATACGGCGGGCAGAGCGCGAAAGGCTCGAGAATCGTCGCCGCACTTCGCAGGTAAAAACCTGGTTCCGCCGCCTCGAGGAGGCGGTCGAATCCGGCGACGCCACGCGCGCCGAGGAGGAGCACCGCGCGCTCGTCTCCAGGATCGACAAGGCCGTGAAGTCGGGCGCGCTGCACCGCGGCAACGGCGCCCGCAAGAAGGCGGCCGCCGCCCGCCTGCGCGCTCGCTTGTAGACGGCTTTAACCGGACCGTCGCATAAATCGGCCAAGTCGATGTAGCGTGGAGCCGCGCGCATGAGCGACCAAGATCTCTCACGCCGGGAGTTCCTCGAGCGGACCGCCTACGGCGCCGGCCTCGCGGGCATGGCCGCCAGCCTCCCCGCGGGCACGATCCTCGCCGAGGCCGCCGAGGCCGCCCACCGCCGGGCCCACATGCCGAGCCCGCGCAACATGGGGATCGACCACTTCGTGATCCTGATGATGGAGAACCGGTCGTTCGACCACTACTTCGGCTGGAACCCCGACGCCGACGGGATGCAGCACCAGACCTTCCGCGCCCCCGACGGCCGGATGGTGCCGACCCAGCACTTCACGACGCTCGGCAGCGGCGGCACCCAGTACAAGGGCTGCGGCCACGAGGACCCGGGCCACGGCTGGGACAACGGCCGCGCGCAGATGCGGGGCGGCTTCCTCGCCGACGGCTCAGGCAACGACGAGCTGGCGCTCACCTACTACAACAAGGGCGAGCTCGGCTTCATCCACGAGGCGGCGCGGAAGTACACGATGTACGACCGCTACTTCTGCTCCCTCCTCGCCTCCACCTGGCCCAACCGCTACTACAAGTGGTCGGCACAGTCGGGCGGGAAGAAGGACAACACGCCACCCGTCGCCACCGGCGGCAACCAGTGGGAGACGATCTTCGACCGCGCCCTCGCCCACGGGCTGAGCGCCCGCTACTACAACTCGGACCTCCCCTTCTCGGCGGTCTGGGGCGCCCGCGGCGCCACCTGGACGAACCCGATCGCGCGCTACTACGACGACTGCTCCGCCGGCACGCTGCCGAACATCGCCATCGTCGACCCGCCGTTCAAGGACGGCGGCGGTGGTGACGGCCTCTCCGCGGACGAGCACCCGCTGGGAGACACGCGGCTCGGACAGGCGTTCATGGCCGACGTCGTCAACGCCTTCGTCGCCTCGCCGAACTACCGCCGCGGCATCATCTTCGTGATCTACGACGAGTGGGGCGGCTTCTTCGACCACGTCAAGCCGCCGCGCACCGTCGACGGCCGCGCCAGCTCGAACCCCGAAGAGGACTTCGCCCAGATGGGCTTCCGCATCCCGCCTGTGGTGATCTCGCCGTACACGCGCGGAAAGAAGGGCCGCACGCACTACCGGGTCGACCATGGGACCTACGGCCACGAGTCGATCCTCAAGATGATCTCGTACCGCTTCGGCCTCGGCTACCTGAACAAGCGCCACCGCTACGCACGCAACATCGGCCGCGGCTTCGACTGGAAGAACCCGGACTTCATGCCCCCGGGCCTGCCCGATCCGCCGCAAATCGCCACCGAGCCATGCGCCCAGGGTGGCGGCGACATCAACGACGCCGAGCGGGCCCACGAGAACGACCTCGCCGCCCTGGAGGGGCTGGCCCACCGCTTCCGGGTCCCCGTCTACGACTCCGGGCCGGACCAGATCTTCACCCACCCCGACTCCGTCAAGCGCGCGCTACGCAAGGCGCGGCGGCGGGAGCGGCGGCGCGAGAAGCGCCACCACCACCATCACCACCACGGTTAGTGCCGCGGGGCATCCCGCCCCGCGCTCTGACGATGCACTTCGGCGTCCCGCCTCGGTAACCAGGCCGCCTTCGGCGGCCCTCTAAATTGGCGGCAGGCCCGGCGGGAAGACGACGTTCTCGCAGTTCGTGACGCCGTCCTCGACGCTGTCGACGGTGACGGTGTCGATGCCGGGCCCGCAGTCGATCGTGTCCTCGGCGCTGTTGCGGGCGTCGATGTTGTCGTTGCCGTCGCCGCCGTTCAGCGTGTTCTCGTCGCGGCCGCCCACGAGCGTGTCGTTGCCGACACCGCCGTCCAGGAAGTCCTCACCGGACCCGCCCACGAGACGGTCGTTGCCCAAGCCGCCCAGGAGGTCGTCCGCGCCAGAGCCGCCGTCGAGGCGGTCGTTGCTCGTGCCGCCGTCGAGGATGTCGTCGCCGCTTCCGCCGAAGAGCCGGTCCTTTCCGCTCTCCCCCAGGAGACGGTCGCTGTTCGAATCGCCGAACAGCGTGTCGTTGCCGCTGCCGCCGCGCTCGCGGTCGTTGCCACCGCGGCCGCGCAGGCGGTCCTTGCCGCTGCTGCCCTTGAGCTTGTCGCTGCTCGAGCGCCCGTCGATCCGGTCGTTGCCGGTACCGCCGTCGAGGCGGTCGCGGCTCGGGCCGCCGTCGAGCTTGTCGTTGCCGGACCGCCCCTTGAGCAGGTCGCGCCCCCTGCCACCCGAGAGCCGATCCTTGCCCCGGCCGCCGTCGAGCCGGTCGTTCCCCTTGCCCCCTGAGAGCAGGTCGCTGCCGCTGCGGCCGCGCAGCAGGTCATTGCCGCCGCCGCCGAAGATGCGGTCTTTCTTCGATGTCCCGTTGATCCGGTCGCGGTGGCTCGTGCCGATGATCCGCTTGGCCGATACGGCGGCCGGCGCGGCCAGCACGGCGATCAGGATGAGGGCTGCGAGCAGTCTGGGCATGCGCCGGAGGACTCTAATCGGCCCGGTATATGGTGAGCGCCGATGGAGACGAGGCTGCTAATCGGTGGTGAACAGGTGGACGGCCAGGGCGCGGCGCTCGAGGTCGAGAACCCCGCCACCGAGGAGACGGTCGCGACCGTCGGCACGCCCTCGGCGGAGCAGGTCGATGCCGCGCTGGCGGCGGCTCGCGAGGCCGCTCGCGGCTGGGCAGCCACGCCCGCGGTGGAGCGCGGCGAGCTGCTGCACGACATCGCCTCGAAGCTGCGCGAGCGCACCGACGAGCTGGCCCACGCGATGACGCTCGAGGGCGGCAAGCCGCTGATCGAGAACTCGGACGAGGTCGGCTGGACGGCCGCCGCCTTCGACTACTACGCCGAGATCGGCCGCAACTTCGCGGGTCGCGTGATCCCCTCGATCGAGTCGAGCCAGCTCTCCCTCGTGCTCAAGGAGCCGCTCGGGGTGGTCGGGGCGATCGTGCCCTGGAACTACCCGCTGCTGCTGCTCGCCTGGAAGCTCGCGCCGGCGCTGGCGGCGGGCAACACCGTGGTGGCAAAGCCCTCGGAGCTCACCCCGCTCTCCACGCTGATGCTCGCGCCCTGCCTCGAGGCGCTGCCGGCGGGGGTCGTGAACCTGCTGGCAGGCGCGGGCGATGTGGGCGAGGCGATCGTGAGCGACGAGCGCGTCGACTGCGTTGCCTTCACCGGCTCGGTCGAGACCGGTAAGTCGATCGCGGCTCGCTGCGCCGAGCGCGTGGCGCGCATCAATCTCGAGATGGGCGGCAAGGACCCGTTCATCGTCTGCGCCGACGTGGCGGGCGAGGTCGACGTCGCGGCCCGCGGTGGTGCCTGGGCCGCCTACCTCAACGCCGGCCAGGTCTGCACCTCGGCGGAGCGCTTCTACGTCGCGCGCGAGGTCTACGACGACTTCGTGGGCGCCTTCGTCGACCACACGCAGACGCTCGTGATCGGCGACCCACTCGACTCGGACACCGACATCGGCCCGATGGTGTCCGCCGTCCAGCGCGGCAAGGTCGAGGCCCAGCTCGAGGCGGCGGTGGGCGCCGGCGCCGAGCTGGTGCTGGGCGGCGGCAACGCCGGCCGCGAGCGCGGACACTTCTTCGCGCCCGCCGTGGTGACCGGCGCGCCTGCGGAGACCGACCTGCTGCGCGAGGAGACCTTCGGGCCCGTGGCTCCGATCGTGCCCGTGGGATCGCTGGACGAAGCCATCGAGCTGGCCAACGGGACGCGCTTCGGCCTCGGGGCGAACGTCTACACCCGCGACCTCGAGACCGCCGTGCGCTGCGTACGCGAGATCAAGGCAGGAACCGTCTGGATCAACGACCCGCTCACCGACAACGACGCCGGTCCCTTCGGCGGCTTCAAGCAGTCGGGCCTGGGGCGCGAGCTCGGGCAGGAGGGACTCGAGGCCTTCCAGGAGACCAAGCACGCGCACATCGAGACGAAAATCGCCCCGAAGGAGTGGTGGTACCCCTACGGAGGCGGCGGACCGGCGGACGGGGCCGGGGCCTAGGGGCCCCCTAGGTCCCGGTTCGAACCAGCGCCAGGCTGAAGGCGCTGTCCTCGTCCAGCGAGAGCTCGCCGCCGCCGCGGAGGTCGACCTCGACCTCGGCCAGCACGCAGAGGATCTCCTCGATGGTCGCCCGGTCGGCCTTCTTCGCGCGGGCGACGATCTTCTTGGCGAGCCAGGGCTGGCGGCTCACCGCCTCCCCCACCTTCTGCTCGGGCATGCCCGCCTCGAGCAGCGCCACGGCGCGGTGCACCTCGCGCAGCCGGCGGGCGATGCTCCAGACGAGGCCGCCGGGCTTGCCCTCGTGCGCGGCAATTCGCTCCGCCACCGCCAGCGCCTCGCGCGAGTCGCCGGCCGCGAGGGCGTCGGCGAGGTCGTAGGCGCCCGGTGACGCGTCCCCGGAGGCGAGCTCCTCGACGTCCTCCGATCCGATCCGCGTGGCGGGATGGACCGCCAGGCTCAGCTTCTCGATCTCCCGGGCGAGGCGCTGCTGGCTCGGCCCGACGATCGCGACGAGCTCCTTGGCCGTCTCCGGGTCGATCTGCGCGCCCTCCTCGCCGGCCCTCTCGACGACCCACTTGGGAAGCTGCCACGGCTTGGGTGCCGAGTACTCGCGGCTCTCGCCGCCCGCCTTCTTCACAGCGCCGGCCAGCTGCTTGGGCGCCTTGCCGCGCGCGATCAGGACCAGGACGGTCTCGGGCGGGAGCGACCCCAGCGCGGCCGTGAGGGGCTCGAGCTGGGCCGGCTTCCAGGACTGGACCTGGTCGACCAGCAGGTAGCGGGTGCCGGGATCGAAGCTGAGCGTGGCCAGCGACGCCGCCACCTCGGCCGGATCGCTCGCGCCGGCGTCGAAGGCCTCGAGCCCGCCAGGGCCGCGCTCCTCGTCGGCCCGCCGGCGCACGCGCGCGCGCCAGAGGTCGATCTTGGCGTCGTCGTCGCCGGAGATCAGGTAGGCGGGCTTGAGCTCGGCCACGGGGCGAGTCTAGGGGTGGCGCTCGACGGCCACGCGGAGGCCGTCACGGACCGTGAGCGTGACGGTCCCGTCGCGGTCGGTGCGGTACGTGGGCACACGCGCGCGGCGGAGGGCCGCGAGCGTCGCCGGCGCGGGGTGGCCGTAGACGTTGTGGCGACCGACCTCGATCGCGGCCACTTCGGGCCGCAGCCGCCGCAGCAGTCCCGGGAGGCCCGGATCGGCGCTGCCGTGGTGGGCGACCTTCATCGCGTCCACGTCCGGCAGCGCGAGTCCCTGCACGGCGTCGCTCTCCGCATCCGCCGACAGGTAGAGGTCGAAGCTGCCGCAGCTGACCACGGCCACCACCGCCCGCTCGTTGGGGTCGTCCGGCGGCGGTCCGGGCGCGCGCGGCGGCGGCGAGAGGACGCGGATCCGGAGGCCGCCGGCGCGCAGGTCCAGCGGCGCCAGCGCCGGGACGCGCCGCACGCCACGGCGGTCGGCTACCGCCTCGACCGCCCGGAAGGCCGGGTCGCGCGTGCCGTCACCGCCGTCGAGCAGCAGGCCGACGTGGAACTGCTCGAGCACGTCGCGCAGGCCCCCCTGGTGGTCGCGGGACTGGTGCGTGGCCACGACCAGCGCGAGCCGGCGGACGCCCGCGCGGCGCAGGAGCCGCGTGACGCCCGCCTCCGGCGGACCGCCGTCGAACAGCACCGCGGTGCCGTCCGGGTGCTGGATGAGCGTGGCGTCGCCCTGGCCGACGTCGAGGAAGCGCACGGTGAGGTAGCGCGGCGGCTGCGCCGGAGCGAACGTGCGCAGCAAGGCGAGCGCCAGCGCGGCGGCCGCGGCACCCACGAGGGCGCGCCGCCGCACCCCGGGAGCCCGGCGCCAGCGGGCGGCGAGCTCCGAAGCGCGATCCCGGGCGCGCCGCCGGGCCAGCACGAGCCCCGTCCCGAGGGCGATGAGCAGGCCGTAGGCCGCCACGAGCACCAGCGGCGAGCCGGCGTGCACGGCGACGCTCGAGCCGTGCATGGCCGCGAAGCGCTCTGCCAGCAGCCCCAGGTAGGCGAGGAAGGGCCGCGCGACCGCGCCCAGCAGCGCGGCCAGCGCGAGCGCAGCGGAGCCCGCGGGACCGCCCAGCGCCGCCGCCTGGCCGAGCGCGGCCTTGAGCATCCCGAGCCACATCGCGGGAGCGACGGCGGGCAGAGCCAGCAGGTTTGCCGGCAGTGCCGCGAGCGAGAGCGTGCCGAAGCGGTAGGCGAGTATCGGCGCCGTGGCGACCGTTGCCGCGAGCGTGAGCGCGGCGCCGTCGGCCAGGGCGCGCCCCGCCGGCAGCGACGCGAGCGGCGGGACGAACAGGCCGCGGAGCCAGGGCCCGGCGACGAGGATGCCCGCGAGCGCGGCAAAGGAGAGCTGCCAGCCGGGATCCGAGGCAGCCCTGGGATTGACCGCCAGCGTGACGACCGCCGCAAGCAGGAGCGCGTACGAGCGCGAGGCAGGCCGGGCGATCGCGGCCGCCGCCACCGCGGCGCCGCCCATCACCGCCGCGCGCTGGAGCGACGGTCCGGCTCCCGCAACCGGGACGTACAGCGCGATCAGGCCCAGCAGAAGCCACGAGCGCGCCCGCAGGCCGAGCCCCGCCGTGGCCAGGATCGGCAGCGCCAGCGCCGCCAGCAGCATCACGTTCTGGCCGCTCACGGCAAGGAGATGCGCGAGGCCGGCGCGCCTCCAGTCGTTCCGCACGGCCTTGGCGATCGCCTCGTCCTGGCCCAGGACCATCCCGCGCAGGAGGGCCGCGTCGGCCGACGGCAGCCCGGCCGCGACCCCTCGCTCGGCGCGCAGCCGCAGGGAGTCCACCGTCCCGGCCACGCCGCCGCGGCGGCGCCCGGTGGGCCGCGCGTCCTCGACCTCCAGCTCGCCCGCCAGCCCGCGGCTGCGCAGGTAGGAGTCGAAGCCGTCGTCGCCGCCCAGGCGGCTGAAGCTGCCGCTGAGCGAGACGATCGAGCCCGGGTCGGCGTTGGCGGACCTCGACAGCTCGCGCGGGAAGCTCGCCAGCACGTGCGCCCCGCCGCGCAGCTCGAGCTCGCGCGACGAGCCGAAGGGCCCGGGGCGGGGCCGGGCGAGGACGACCGCCCGCGTGCGCAGCTCCTGGCCCTGGCGCAAGCCCGCGGCGGGCCTCTCGATCGCCGCCAGCCGCGCCTGGCCCAGGCCGAGCCCTACAAGCACCGCCGCAATGCAAAGGAGCGCGACCGGCGGCCGCCGCAGCGCAACCGCGGCCGCCGGCGCGAGCGCAACCAGCGCCGCCGGCCGGGGCAGGGCGGAGCAGGCCAACCCCGCGGCCAGCCCGCCCATGGCGAGGTGCCACGGGCGCGAGGCGATGGCGCTCACGGCCCAACGGAGTCCTTGAGCGCCTCGAAGCGCTTCTCGCCGATCCCGTCCACCTGCTTGAGCTCGTCGACCGAGCGAAAGCCGCCGTGCTTGTCGCGGTACTCGACGATCCGCTTGGCGAGCGTCGGGCCGATCCCGTCGAGCCCGTCGAGCTGCTCGACCGTCGCAGTGGCGAGGCTGATCCGGGCTCCGCCGCCGGAGGCATCCGCGGCAGAGCCGGCGGAGCCCACCGCCGGCGCGGCCCCGCGCTTTGGCACCAGCACCTGCTGGCCGTCCTGCACCTTCATCGCCAGGTTGACGGCGGACAGGTCCGCGCCTCCGGCCGGGCCGCCGGCGCGGTCGATGGCCGTGGCGATGCGCGCGCCCGCGGCCAGCCGGTAGAGCCCGGGCCGCCGTACCCGGCCGGCGACGTGAACGTAGACGGCGCGGCCGGCTGCCGGCGAGCGCTCGCCCGAGGCCGGGTGCGACACGGCCACCGGCGGGCCGCCGCCCCCACCGCCCGGCGGGGCGAGCAGCTTCCAGGCGAGGAACAGCAGAACCACCGCGGCGGCGATCCAGGCGGCGATCTCGGCTCGGGAGCGCTCCGCGGTCATGCCGCCGAAGCTACGGCGAGCCGGCGCACGGCAGGGCTACGAGAGTGAAAAGAGAGCTACCGGACGTCGAAGCTCGAGAGTCCCTCCGGCTCCTCCGAGCTCTCCTCGACGCGATCGACGTCCGCCGCCCGCGGCCCCGCTCGCACGAACTCGAGCATCGAGCGGACCGCGTCCTCGTCGCCCTCGAAGACGGCCTCCACGGCGCCGTCGGAGCGGTTCGTCACCCAGCCCGCCACCCCGCGGCTCGAGGCCTGGCGGCGGGTCGCATCGCGGAAGGCGACGCCCTGGACGCGCCCGTGGACCACCACGCGCCGCCGCACGCTCACTCGACCGCCACCCTCACGGTCCGCAGCTTGCGGTCGCTCGCGCCGCGGAGGCTCCCGCCGAGGTCGAGCGCCCTGCGCACGTACTGGATCGTCTCCACGGTCATCCTCTCCCCGGGCAGGACGTTCGGAATCCCCGGCGGGTACGCGGCCAGCGATTCGGCGGCGACGCGGCCCGCCGCCTCGTCCGCCGGCACCACCTGCTGCGGACCCAGGAAGGCCTCGCGCGGGCTCATGACGAGCTCGCCCCAGGGCGGCGGCGGGGCGAAGCCGAGCCCGCTCGGGACGGCCGGCGGCAGCTCGTCGACCACATGGCGCAGTCCTGCCAGCAGGCGGGCGACGGCGGGACGCGCGGGCTCCCCCATCCCGAAGACCGCCACCACCACGTTCTGGCCCGCCAGTTCCAGGTTGACGTCGTCGAGCTCGATCAGCCGGTGGGCGATCTCGTAGCCGCCGTGACCCGTCCCACGGACGTCGACAACCAGACGCAGAGGGTCGTAGCCGAATACGCCCGGCGCCCCGGTGAGGCGCTCGTCGAGCACGTCGAGGCCGGGGATCTCGCGGACGGCGTCGCGGGCCTCGGCGAGCGCGGCCAGGGTCTCGCCGAGCAGCGCGCGGCCGTCCGAGGCGGCATGCCGGCGCGCCGCGTCCAGAGAGCCCCCAAGAAGGGCGCTGGGGCTCGTGGACTCCACCAGCGTGACGCAGCGGTCGAGCACCAGCTCGTCGATCCGCCCCCCGTGCCCGAGATGGATGATCGCCGACTGAGTGAGGCTCCCCACGACCTTGTGCACGCTCGAGATCACGAGGTCGGCGCCGAGCGCCAGGGCGTGCGCCGGCAGGTCGTCGTGGAAGGCGAGGTGCGCGCCCCAGGCCTCGTCCACCACGAGCGGCACGCCACGGTCGTGGGCCACCTCCGCCAGGCCCGCCACGTCGGCGACCGCCCCGAAGTAGGTCGGCGAGACGACCGTCGCGGCCACCGCTCCCGGCGTCGCGGCGAGCGCCTCGTCGAGCGCCGCCGGCGTCAGGCAGTGGGCGATGTGCAGCTCGGGGTCGAGCTCCGGCTGTACGAAGTGCGGCCGCATTCCCGACAGCACCAGCGCGTCGACCGTGCTCGAGTGGGCGTTGCGCTGCACCACGATCTCCGCCCCCGCGTGAGCGAGCGTGAGCAGCGCGATGTGGTTCGACTGCGAGGAGCCGCCGCCGACGAACCAGCTGCGCTTGGCGCCCCACGCCTCCGCGGCCAGCGCCTGCGCGCGCTGGAACGGCGTCGGCTCGGGCCCGACGTCGATCCCCTCGACGAGCGCGGGGATGTCCAGCTCGAGGGCGCGCTCGCCGATCGCCTCGGCGAGGCCCGGATCGGCCCCCGGGCCGCCCTTGTGGCCGGGCACGTGAAAGCGCCCCGGGTCACGCTCGGCGTAGGCCCGCAGGGCGTCGAGATATGGCGTCTCGCGCTGGTTCGCCAAGCGCGGCGAGTCTACGCCCGCAGCGCGGCGTCGACCGCCTCGGCCGGGCCCGGCGCCGCCTCGACGCCGTCTATCTCCCAGGTGCCGAGCCCTACCACCCGCTTCCCGCCCTTGAGCGCGAGCGCGATCTCGGACAGCGTGCCGTAGGCGCCGCCGACCGCCACCAGCACCTCGGCGGCGCGCACCACGAGCGCGTTGCGGGCCTCGCCCAGCCCGGTGGCCAGCGCTACGTCCACGAACGGGTTCGCGGCCGCCCGGTCGAGACCGGGCAGGATCCCGACCGTCGTGCCGCCTTCGGCCTTGGCGCCGCGACAGGCCGCCTCCATCACGCCGCCGAGGCCGCCGCAGACCACGACGGCGCCCCGCCGCGCGAGCTCCGCCCCCACGCTCTCGGCGGCCGTCGCCTCCTGCGGGCTCGCCTCGCCCGGGCCGACGACGGCGACGTAGGAGCCCATCGTCAGCGAGCGACGAAGTTGACCAGCTTGCCCGGCACCACCACCGTCTTGACGACCTCCTTGCCGTCCAGCCTGGCCGCCAGCTTCTCCGACTCGCGCGCGATCCGCTCCTGCTCCTCCTCCGAGGCGTCGGCGGGCGCCTCCAGGCGGTCGATCAGCTTGCCGTTCAGCTGCACGACGAGCGCGACGGTCTCCGTAACCAGCAGCGACGGGTCGGCCTCCGGCCACGGCTCCTCCCACACGCGGAGGCCGGTCATCTGCTCGTAGACCTCCGATCCCAGGTGCGGCGCGAACGGGAAGATCAGCGACGCCGCCGTGGCGATCGCGAAGCGCACATGCGACGGATCGGCGCTCTCGCGCTCGCGGTAGATCTCGTTGACCAGCTCGATGACCGCGGCGATCGCGGTGTGCGTGGCGAAGCGGTCGCCGAGGTCGCGCGTGACCTTGTCGATCGCCCAGTGCGCCTTGCGGACCAGCGCGCCCGGCTCGCCCTGCGGCTCGACGGGCCCCTCGGGAGCGTCGTGCGCGGCCCGCCAGATCCGGGAGAGGAAGCGGAAGAGGCCGTCGATGCCCTCGTCCGACCAGTCGCCGCCCTCGGCCGGATGGCCGACGTAGAGGATGTAGCAGCGCAGCGTGTCCGCCCCGTAGCGCTCCACGAGCTCGCTCGGGCTCACGACATTGCCCTTGGTCTTGGACATCTTCGCCCCGCCGCGCGTGACCATCCCCTGCGTGAACAGGCGCGCGAACGGCTCCTGGACATCGAGCAGGTCCATGTCCGCCAGGGCCTTGATGAAGAACCTGGCGTACATCAGGTGCAGGATCGCGTGCTCGATCCCGCCGATGTACTGGTCGACGGGCATCCAGCGGGCGAGCACCTCGCGGTCCCACGCGGCCAGGTCGTTGCCCGCGTCGCAGTAGCGGAGGAAGTACCAGGACGAGTCGACGAAGGTGTCCATCGTGTCCGTCTCGCGGTGGGCCTCGCCGCCGCAGCTCGGGCAGCTGGTGTGGACCCAGTCCTCGGCCGCCGCCAGCGGCGAGCGGCCCTTGGGCAGGTAGTCGTCGATGTCGGGCAGCTCGACCGGGAGCTGGTCCTCAGGTACCGGCACCATCCCGCACTTCTCGCAGTAGACGATCGGGATCGGGCAGCCCCAATAGCGCTGGCGAGAGAGCAGCCAGTCGCGCAGGCGATAGTTGACGGTGGGCTTGCCGAGGCCGCGCTCGCCGAGCGAGTCGGTTATCGCGCCCTTGGCTTCAGGGGCCGGGATCCCGTCGAACTCGCCCGAGTTGATCAGGGGGCCGTCGCCGGTGCAGGGGAGCTCGCCACAGTCGATCACCGGGCGGATCGGCAGGTCGAAGACCTTGGCGAAGTCGTAGTCGCGCTCGTCGTGCGCCGGCACGGCCATGATCGCGCCGGTGCCGTACTCCATCAGCACGTAGTCGGCGACGAACACCGGGATCTCCTCGCCGTTGACCGGGTTGGTCACGGTCCTCCCCAGCGGGACGCCCGTCTTCTGCTTGTGCTCGTCGCCGCGCTCCTCGGCCGACTCGTTGAGCGCCTTGTTGACGTACTCGTGGACCTCGGGCGCATCGCTCATGCGGAAGACGTCCGGGTGCTCCGGCGCCATCACGAAGAAGGTGGCGCCGAAGAGCGTGTCGGGGCGTGTGGTGAAGACCTCGTAGTCGACCCCCAGCTCCTCGCAGCGAAAGGTCACCTCGGCGCCCTCGGAACGGCCGATCCAGTTCTCCTGCATCGTGAGGACGTTCGGCGGCCACTCGATCTCGCCCATGTCCTCGAGCAGCCGGTCCGCGTACTCGGTGATCTTGAAGAACCACTGCTCGAGCTGGCGGGCCTCGACCGGCGTACCGCAGCGCTCGCAGCGGCCCTCGATCACCTGCTCGTTCGCCAGGACGGTCTGGTCCTTGGGGCACCACTTGACCGCCGCCTCCTTGCGGTAGGCGAGGCCGCGCTCGTACAGGCGCAGGAAGATCCACTGCGTCCAGCGGTAGTAGCGCGGCTCGTGAGTGCCGAACTCACGGGTCCAGTCGATCGAGATCCCCCACTCCCTGAACTGCCGCCGGAACTCGGCGATCGAGGCCTCGGTCGACTCGCGCGGATGCTGGCCCGTCTTGATCGCGTGGTTCTCTGCGTTGAGGCCGAAGGCGTCGTAGCCCATCGGGTGCAGAACCCGGTGGCCGGTGCGGCGGCGGAAGTGCGCCACGGCGTCGCCCACCGAGTAGTTCTTCAGGTGGCCGATGTGGGGCTCGCCCGACGGGTACGGGAGCATCTCGAGCACGTAGGCCTTGGGCCTCTCGTCGGGCTCGTTCGTGACCTCCCAGGTGTGCTCGTCCGCCCACACCTGCTGCCACCTGGGCTCGATCTGCTTGGGGTCGTAGCGGTCCATCTCCGCCGTGAGGGTACAGTCGGCCGCCGGTGGATCCGAACGCGTTCGAGCTGCATCGCTGGGAGGAGATCGCCTACGTGCGCGAGGGCGTCGGCGGCTTCCCATTGCTGCTGCTTCACGGCTGGCCGGAGACCCGGCGGATCTGGTGGCGGAACATCGGGCCGCTGGCGGATGCCGGCTTCGAGGTGATCGCCCCCGACCTGCGCGGCTACGGCGACTCGGGGCTCGGCGAGGAGTACGACGTGGCCGTCCAGTCGCGCGACATGGCCGGCCTCCTCGCCGAGCTCGGCCACGAGCGCTGCGCGGCGGCGGGCGGCGACTTCGGCGGTGTGGTCGCCCAGGACCTGTCGCTGCGGTTCGAGGGGCTGGTCGAGCGGATGATCCTCTTCAACACGATTCCGCCGGTGCTGCCCGAGTCGCCGCGGGAGCTTCCCCGCGAGGCCCGCATGGCAACGGACTACTTCCTGCGCCAGGGAACGGACGCCGACGGGCTGACGGCCGAGCTCGACACACTGGAGAAGCGCCGCCGCTACGTCTCGCAGATGTACGGGCCGCGCTTCTGGGCGGCCCCGGGAGCCTTCACGCCGGAGGACATCGAGTTCATGGTCGAGCCGTTCGGCGACGCCGAGCGCTTCCGCGCGTCGATCTCGATCTACGAGTACGCGACGCGCACCCGGCAGTGGTCGGAGCCGCCGCGGCTGCGCGAGCCCAACCCCACGCCCACGCTGATCCTGTACGGCCCCGAGGACCACGTGATCCCGAGCGATTTCCCGCAGCGGATGGAGCTGGGGTTCCCCGAGCGCATGGGTCCGTTCGTCGTCCAGGGCGCCGGCCACTTCCTCCAATGGGAGCGGGCGGACGTGCTCAATTCCGCCGCCCGCTGGTTCTGCCGGGACCTTTTGCGAGAATTTGCAGCGAAATGAGCACCGAGGGAACGGGCTCCACGGCCGCGGAGATCGCGGCGCAGTACGTCGAATCGATCGTCGCGGCCGCCGAGGAGAGCGCCGAGCGGCTCACCGAGGAGGCCCGCGAGCAGGCCGAGAAGATCAAGGACAAGGCCCGCAAGGACGCGGAGCGCGAGCTCGAGCACGCGCGCAAGAAGGCGACGCAGCTCGAACAGGACGCCCGCCGCTCGGCGAGCGCCCAGATGGAGGACGCGCAGAAGGACGCCGAGCAGCTGCGCGAGCAGACGCAGCGTCAGATCGACGGCCGCGTCGCGGCCGCCGACGAGGCGGCTTCGCAGGTGCTGGAGGAGGCGCGGACGCTGTCCTCCGGCCTGCGCCAGCTCGGCTCCTCCCTTCAGAGCCAGGGCGAGCGGATCCTGCGCGACGTCCAGGCCGCACACAAGCGGATGCAGGGCGACCTGCGCGTGAGCCTGCCCGAGGTAGACCGGCCCGCACCGCGGCCGAGGGCCCCCGAGCGCCGGCCGGTGTCTGACGAGGGCTCGGACAGTCCCGCCACGCCGGAGGAGCGCGCGGCGCTCGAGCGGGCCGCCTCCGAGCTGCGGGAGTCGCCGCCACGGCGCGCCCGCCAGCGGGGCAACCCGTTCGACGACCTCGACGTGCCGAGCTGGGTCGAGCGCTAGCTCACGGCCAGGAGCACGTCGGACGCCTTGATCAGGGCGGTCACGTCGCTGCCCTCGGACAAGCCCAGCTCCTCGACGGCCTCGACGGTGATCGACGCGACCAGCCGCTGGCCTGCCACGTCGAGCTCGACGTTGGCGATCGCCTCTCCGCGGCGAATGCCCGTGACAGTGCCCTCGAGCTTGTTGCGGGCGCTGACCTTCATTCCTTGGTTCCTCCTCCGGTCGTGCTGACGAGGCGCGTCGCCGCCGCCTTCCAAGAGGCGATCACCCGCGCTCCGGTCTCGAGCCCCAGCTGCTCCGCGGCGGTCCGTGTGACCTCGGCGGCCAGGGGCTGGGAGGCCGCCAGACCGAGCCGCACGCGGTTGCCGATGGTAGTCATCGAGAGAACCTCGACGGCGAGCCGGTTCTGGGCCGAGCCGTGCGGCCGCTCGCCCTCCGGCTCGATCGCGATCTCCCACGGGTAGACGCTGGCCGCGACCTCGCCCTCGGCGGCATCGGGGCTCACGAGCTCGCCGCCGCCGTCGAGGTCGACGTGCGTCAGGCCGTCCGCACCGGGGCGGGCGCTGCCGGTGAGCACGACGGCGCCCGTGAAGTCGGCGACGAAGGCCGAGCGCGGGGCCGCCGCGAGCTCGCTCGGCGTCCCCTGCTGCACCACGCGGCCGGCGTCGATCACTCCCACGCGGTCGCCGAGCTGCGCCGCCTCGGCGAAGTCGTGCGTCACCAGCAGCGTGGGAGCCTCGCTCGTGCGCAGCACCTCGGCCAGCTCGCGGGCCGCGCCGGCGCGCGTGCGAGCGTCGAGCGCCGACAGGGGCTCGTCCAGCAGCAGCACGTCGGGCTTGCGCGCCAGGGCCCGCGCCAGCGCGACCCGCTGGCGCTCGCCCCCGCTCAGGCTCCCCGGCCGGGCGTCGGCCCGCTCGCCGAGCCCGAGGCGCTCGAGCAGCTCGACCGCCTGCTCCCGCCGCTCGCGGCCGCGCAGCGAATAGGCGACGTTCTGCCAGGCGCTCATGTGAGGAAAGAGGGCGTAGTCCTGGAAGACGTAGCCGCAGCGCCGCCGCTCGGCGGGCAAGTCGATCCCCCGCTCGGTGTCGAGCCAGGTCTCGCCGTTCGCCACCACCCTGCCGCGCTCCGGGCGCAGCAACCCGGCCGCGACGCGGAGGATGCTCGTCTTGCCCGCTCCGGAAGGACCCGCGAGGGCGAGGCACTCCCCCGGCTCCACCGCCAGCTCCACGTCCAGCCGCAGCGTGCCGACGGTGGTGCTCGCCTCGAGCCTCACTCCGCCTGCCAGCCGCCCAAGGCCGCGCCGCCCTGGACCAGCTTCACCGCCAGCAGTATGGCCCCCGACACCGCCACCAGCACCGCCGACAGGGCCAGCGCCGAGTCGAAGTCGGTCGCGAAGCGGTCGTAGATCGCAAGCGGCACGGTCTGGGTCACGCCCTGGAAGGAGCCGGCGAACATCAGCGTCGCGCCAAATTCCCCCAGCGCACGCCCGAGCGCGAGCGCCGTCCCCGACGCCAGCCCCGGCAGCGCAACCGGGATCATCACGCGCAGGAAGCCGCGCGCCTCGGAGGCGCCGAGGGTGCGCGAGGCGTCCAGCAGCGAGCGGTCCACCGCCGTGAACGCGGCCATGGCCTGGCGGACGTAGAACGGCGAGCTGACGAAGGTGAGCGCGACCACCACGCCTGCGGTCGTCAGCGAGAGCTCGATGCCCGCCGCGTCGATGGCGCCGCCGAGGATGCCGTTCGGCCCGACCGCCGCCAGCAGGGCGATCCCCGCGACCGCCGGCGGCAGCACCAGCGGCAGCTCGATGAGCGTCACCACGATGGCCTTGCCGCGGAACGAGCGCGTGGCCAGCAGGTAGGCGGCCGGCGTGCCGACCGCGAGGATGATCGCGATCGAGATCGCCGTGGTGCGCAGGCTCAGCCAGAGGGCGTCGAGGGAGCCCTGCTCGCCGAGACTGGAGATGAGGTCCGCGGGGCTCGAGTTCGCGAAGATCGCGACGACGGGGACGGTCAGGAACGTGAGCGCGACCGCCAGGCAGAGCGCGAGCGCGAGCCCGAACCAGCCCGGTCGCCTCACGGCGCCGGGCCGAATCCCGCCTGCTCGAGCGCGTCCGCGCAGTCGCCCTGCGTGAGCCCGTCGACGTACTTCTTGGCCAGGTCGGCGTTGCTCGACTTGCTCACGACTCCGGCCCCGTAGGTCACCTGCGGCTCGAGGTCGCTCGGCAGCCTGATCGCCTTCAGCTTGCCGTTCGTGGCATTGACGTCGGTGATGTAGACGAACCCGGCGTCCGCGGCGCCCTGCGTGAGCTTGCCGACGATTCCCTTCACATCCGGCTCGTTGGAGCGGACGTTGCCGAGGATGGCCTTCTCCCGCCCGGGGGGCAGCTTGGCCAGCGTCTCGCGCGTGTACGAGCCGATCGGCACGGACGCGGAGCCGATCACGACCTTCGTGCCCGGCTTCGCCAGATCGTCGATCGAGTCGATGTTCGAGCCCTTGGGCACGGCGAGGACGAACTCGTTGGTGGCGAACTTCACCGGCGTGTCGATCAGCCCGTCCTTGTGGAGCTGGTCGGGCAGCTTCGTGTTGGCGGCGGCGTAGACGTCGACCTTCGCGCCCTGGCGGATCTGGGCCGCCAGCTCGTCGGAGCCGGCGAACGACTGCTTCACGCTCGCGTCCTCGGCCTTGTCGAACTTCGGCGCACACGCCGTGAGCGCCTCCTTCATCGAGGCCGCCGCGGACACCACGAGCCGGGTCGATCCCGAGCTCCCGCCGGTGTCGTCGCCGCCGCAGCCGGCGGCGATCGCCGCGCAGGCCGCGAGCAGCACAGCCGTCCTCCTCACTTGCCGCTCCGCTCGATCATCACCGAAGTCGCTTTCACCGCCGCGGTGGCCGGAACGCCCGGCGCCAGCCCGAGCTCCTCCACCGCGTCGCGGGTCACCGCCGCCGTCACCAGATGCGGGCCCGCCTCGATCTCCACGAGCGCCATCACGCCGTCGACCTCCACCGACCGGACCACTCCCGGGAAGCGGTTGCGAGCGGAGAAGCTGTCGCCGGCCTGGTGGCGGTCCGGGCGATGGCTCAGCCGCTGCACCTCCTTCCGGGAGACCAGCCGCCGGTTGGCGGCGTCGCGGGAGGTGCGCAGCTTGCCGACGCGCTCCCAGCGCCGAAGCGTGTCGGCGCTGACCCCGATCGCGCGGGCCGCCTCGCCGAGCGTGAGTCGGTCCTCGGGCATCTTGCCTAAGCATTACATAGGCAGACTCGGAGATAGGATCCGGCGGGATGACCAGCCGCGAGGTGGTCGAGCAGCACGAGGCGGCCGGGCGCCGTTTCCGGGCGGACGGCGTGGAGTCGTTCGTCCGCGAGGACGGCGAGGGCGAGCCGGTCGTGTGCGTGCACGGGGTGCCGGCGTCGTGCTTCCTCTACCGCAAGGTCATCGCGGAGCTGGCCGGCCGCGGGCTGCGCGGCGTCGCCTTCGACCTCCCGGGCCTCGGGCTCGCGGAGCGGCCCGAGGACCGCGACTACACCTGGACCGGCCTGGGCGTCTTCGCGCTGGCGGCGATCGACGAGCTCGAGCTCGACCGCTTCCATCTCGTCGTCCACGACATCGGCGGCCCGGTGGGGTTCGAGGTGGCGGCGAGCGTCCCGGAGCGGGTCCGATCGCTGACGGTGCTGAACACGGTGGTCGAGGTCGACGGCTTCAACCGGCCGTGGTCGATGGAGCCGTTCGCGCGCCCGCGCCTCGGCGAGATCTACCTGGCGACGATGGTCAAGCCGGCCTTCCGCCAGCTCTTCTACCTCCAGGGGCTCGAGGACCGGAGCGCCATGACGACCGCCGAGGTCGACGCCTACGTCGACCTGCTCAAGCGCGACGACGGCGGCAAGGCCTTCCTCAAGATCATGCGCGGCTTCGAGCGGACGGCCGAGAAACAGGCTCTGTACGTGTCGGCCCTTCACGACGTCCCCTACCCCGTCCAGGTCGTCTGGGGCGCCAGGGACCCGGCGCTCCGCCGCGAGAAGCACGGCGAGGCCGCCAAGGCGGCGGCCGGCGTCGAGGAGATCTACGCGCTGCCCGCCAAGCACTTCCTGCAGGAGGACCAGGCCCCGGCGATCGCCGAGCGGGTGGCGGCGATAGCGGGCTGATCAGGCCGCGACGGGCAGCATCTCCTGCGCGGGCCCGAGCCGGACGGTCGGCCTGCCGTGGCGCGTGACGAGCACCTCCTCGCCCGCGGCGGCGCGCTCCATGTAGTAGCCGAAGTGGTTCCGGAACTGGTGGGCGCCGACGACTGCGCGGGGTTCGGTCGGAGTGGAGCTGGAGGGACTCGAACCCTCGGCCTCCTGAATGCCATTCAGGCGCTCTTCCAGCTGAGCTACAGCCCCAGCGAACTCGTACTCGGAGGCTAGGTTAATGCACGCGCGCTGGCCGTTCAGGGGCGGCTTCAGGCGAAGATGGATCGCCCGTCGTCGCGCGACGAGCTCGCTGGGCAACAGGTAGGAACGACCGAGACTGCCGCAGTAAATCGCCAACAGATCGATCTCATCGACGGTGTACGAGTGCCGGACATGACCGGTGGACGTCAGGGCACACGTCTGGAGATTGACCTTGACGACAGCGCCGTCCTCGCTCAGACCGCCCCACTTGCACTGCACACGGAGGATGCGGCCTCCGATCTCAAATGCGAGGTCGTAGCGGCCGTGCTCGGCGACCGGTCGAAGCACCGGGACGCCGAGCTCGATCGCAGCCGCTGCGATCTTCGCCTCGGCCACGGCTCCCTTCACATTCAGGTTGTCGAGCACGAACGTACGTTCGCAACCCATCCGGATGGAAAGCTCAGCCCACGGCGCGGCTCGGCGCCTCGCCCCAGAGCTGCTCCAGGCGGTAGTACTCGCGCGCCTCGGGGGTGAAGATGTGGACGACCGCGTCGAGGTAGTCGAGCAGGATCCAGCGGGCCTCGCGGTCGCCCTCGCTGCGGCGCGGCAGCAGGCCCTCGTCGTGCTTCAGCTCTCCGTAGATCGCGTCGTAGATCGCCTTGGTCTGGCGCTCGCTGCCACCGCTGCAGATGACGAAGAAGTCCGTGTAGCTCACGATCCCGCGCAGGTCGATCACGCGGATGTCGCGGGCCTTCTTGTCGGACGCGATGGCGGCGATCCGGTCGGCGAGTGCGACGGCGTCGAGAGTGGGGGCTTCCATCAGGTCGCGCTCACGGTGGCGGGCGTGCCGTAGAGGCCCCGCTCCTCGATGAAGCGGACCACGTCGCCAGGGACGAGGTAGCGGATCGGACGCCCGCGGGACACGCGCCGCCTCACCGCAGAGGACGAGATCTGGATCAGCGGCATCTCGAGGAAGCGGAGGTTCTGAGCCCCCTTCAGGCGGGCGAGCTTGATCACGATCGCGCTGCGGGAGTACCCCACACGCTCGACGGCACACACGGTCGCGAGCTCCAGCACCGCCTCGGGCTCCTGCCAGGTGGGCAGGTTCTCCGCCTGGTCGGCGCCGAGGATGAGGAAGAGCTCGTCGTCGGGGTTGGCCTCGTGCATCGCGCGCAGAGTGTCCACGGTGTAGGACGGGCCGTCGCGGTCGAGCTCGATCCGCGAGACGGCGAAGCGGTCGTCGCCGGCCCGCGCCAGCTCGCACATCTCGAGCCGGACATCGGGGCCGGGGTCGTCGTCGATCTCGCGGTGCGGCGGGCGAGCCGTGGGCACCAACTCGACCCTGTCGAGCTCGAGCTGAAGGTGCGCCTCCTGTGCACAGACCAGGTGGCCGAGATGCGGCGGGTTGAACGCCCCGCCCAGGATCCCGACGCGGGCCCCTATTCGCGCACCTGCCCGGCGCCCTCGATCACGTACTTGAAGGTCGTCAGCTCGCGGACGCCGATCGGACCGCGGGCGTGCAGCTTCTGCGTCGAGTTGCCGATCTCCGCGCCCATGCCGAACACGCCGCCGTCCGTGAAGCGCGTCGACGCGTTGACGTAGACGCAGGCCGCGTCGACGCCGCCGGTGAACGCGCGGGCGGACTCGGCCGAGCCCGTGACGATCGCCTCGGAGTGGCCCGAGCTGTAGCGGTTCACGTGCTCGATCGCCTCCTCCACGGAGTCGACGACCTTGACCGCCAGGATCAGCGCCAGGTACTCGGTCTCCCAGTCCTCCTCGGTGGCCTCGGCCAGGGAGTCGGCGAGGTCGCCGGCCAGCGCGCGGGCGCGGCCGTCCACGCGCAGCTCGACGCCGGACTCGCGCAGCTCGGTCAGCGCGCGCGGCAGGAAGTCCGCGGCGGCGTCGGCGTGCACGAGCAGGGTCTCGGCGGCGTTGCAGACGCCGGGCCGCTGGACCTTGGCGTTGACCGCGATCGCGACCGCGTCGTTCAGGTCGGCCGTGGCGTCGACGTACACGTGGCAGTTGCCGGCCGCGGCGTACATGACGGGCACGGTGGCGTGCTCCTTGAGCGCCGCCTTCAGCCCCTCGCCCCCGCGCGGGATCACGAGGTCGACGAGCCCGTCCTGCGTCGCGATCTCGCGCAGCTCGTCGCGGTCCCCGCCCGTGACGATCGAGATCGAGCCCTCCGGCAGCCCGGCGCGGACGACCGCGTCCTGGGCCACCTGCGCGAGCACCGCGTTCGAATGGGCGGCGATCGACGAGCCGCGCAGCACGATCGCGTTGCCCGACTTGAGGCAGAGCGCGGAGCAGTCGACGGTCACGTTGGGGCGGGCCTCGTAGACCACGGCCACGACCCCGAGCGGCACGCGCACGCGGCGCACATCGAGGCCGTTCGGAAGCCGGTGCCCGTCGATCGTCTCCCCCACCGGATCGGGCAGCGCGGCGATCGTGCGGACGTCGGCGGCGATGCCCGACAGCCGCTCCTCGTTCAGCTCGAGACGGTCGAGCAGCGCCGAGTCGAGCCCCGACTCACGCCCCGCCTCCATGTCGCGCGCGTTGGCCTCGAGGATCTCGGCCGCGCCGGCCTCGAGCGCGTCCGCCATCGCATGCAGGGCGGCGTCGCGCTCGCCGCTCGGCAGCGTCGCGAGGACGCGCGATGCGTCCTTCGCCTGCGCGCAAATCTCCGCGACCGTGCGGGTCGTCGTGGCCATTGCGGCAAGGGTACTAGTGGCCGTTGGTCGAGAAGACGAGGCACGTGGCGCTTCCGTGCGCCAGCAACTTGCCCGTCTCGAGCGCGTAGACGCGGCCGTCCGCGGTGGCCACGGTGCGCCCGTCGTGCACCACCCGGCCCTCGCAGCGCACCGGTCCGGTGTCGCGCGTGATCGGGCGGACGAAGTTCACCTTCAGCTCGAGCGTCGTGTATCCCGCGCCGGCCGGAAGGGTCGATTGGACCGCGCAGCCCATGGCCGAGTCGAGCAGCGTCGCCGCCAGGCCGCCGTGCACCACCCCGATCGGGTTGTAATGCGATTCGTCCGGCGTCGCCTGGAAGACCGCCCGGCCGTGGGCGAGCACCACCGGCTCCATCCCGAGCAGCTTCGCCATGGGCGGGGCGGGCAGGCGACCGTCGCGGATCGCCTCGAGCGCCTCGAGCCCGGACATGCCGGCCGCGGCCTCCGCTGCCTCCACGGGGTCCTCCCACGTGACCGTCCTGCTCGGGCTCATGCCGCCTCCGGAATCGGCCGCCCGGCAACGGCGCGCACGCGCCCGAGCGCGAAGCCGAGACCCGCCGCCACGAGCGCCGCGACCGCCATCACCGTGTAGGCGCTCGCGAAGGCTCCCACCGGGTCCGCCGGCGAGGCGGACTGGAGCACCGCGATCAGCACGGCGATGCCGAGTACGGCGCCCACCTGGCGCAGGCATGCGACCACGGCGCTGCCGCTGGCGAAGCGCTCCGAGGGCAGCTCGGCCACCGCCGCGCTGGCCCAGGCGGCATAGCTCAGCCCGACGCCGGTTCCCGTCATCAGGGTGCCCGCGAGGTAGTCCCTCGCGTAGTGCGGCGTCGTGCCCAGCCGCAGTGCGAACCAGGTGCTGCCCGCCGCGAACAGGAGCGCGCCGGGCACCGCGACGGGACGCTGGCCGAAGCGGTCCGACAGCCGGCCCCCGACCGGCGCGGAGAGCGCCGCCATGAGCGGACCGGGCGTGATCGCGAAGCCGGCGCTGAGGATCGACCAGCCCCAGACCTGCGTGAGGAAGAGGACGTTGCCGAGGATCAGCGCGTAGAAGGCGAACGAGAACGCGAACGTCCCGGCCACCGCCACCGAGAAGCTGCGCGAGCGGAACAGCGACGGGTCGATAACCGGGGCGGGATGGCGAAGGGAGCGGGCGATCACGAGCGGCACGAGCAGCACGCCCGCCGCGAGCGACGCGACCACGCGGGTGCTGTCCCAGCCCCAGTCCTGCCCCTTGACGATTCCGAGCGCCAGCAGGCCGACGCCGGCCACCAGGAGGACGGCCCCGACCGCGTCGGGCAGCGCGCCCGGCTCGCGATGCTCCTGGAGGATGCGCCTCGCCGGGATCAGCGCCGCGATCCCGATCGGGATGTTCGCGAAGAAGACCCAGCGCCAGTCGGCCTGGTCGACCAGCACGCCGCCGAGCGACGGTCCGACAGCCGCGGCCACCGCGCCGGTGGCGGTCCAGATCGAGGTGGCGGTGGCCCGCTGCGACGCGGGGAACTCCGGCAGCAGCAGGGCCAGCGAGGTGGGCACGAGGATCGCGCCGCCCACCGCCTGGACGATGCGCGCACCGACGAGCATCTCCACCGAGCCGGCCGCGCCGCACGCCGCCGATGCGGCGAGGAAGACCAGCAGGCCGATCATGAACATGCGCTTGCGGCCCACGATGTCGGCCAGGCGGCCCGACGGCACCAGCAGCGCCGCGAACACGACGTTGTAGGCGTTCAGGACCCAGGACAGGTCGGCCTGCGAGGAGTCGGAGAACTCGCGCTGGATGTCCGGGAAGGCGACGTTGACGATGGTGACGTCGAGGAAGCCGATGAAGACGGCGACTGCGGCGACTGTCAGGACCTTCCAGCGACGTGCCATTCGAGGCCTCCGAATACAGTTGCTTGACGCAACGCACCCTAGCAAAGGTCGGTTGCGTCATGCAACCAGCCATTGCTAGACTCGCTTCGAGGAGTGCTGCCCCGCACGTATGACAACCAGCTGTGCTCGCTCGCGCGAACGCTCGAGCTGATCGGCGACCGCTGGACGCTCCTGGTCATCCGCGACGCCTTCCTCGGCCTACGCCGCTTCGAGGACTTCCAGAAGAGCCTCGGCGTGGCCCGGAACGTCCTCACCGACCGCCTCAACCGACTGGTCGAGCAGGGCATCCTGCGCCGCGAGCTCTACCAGGAGCGACCTGAGCGATACGAATACAGGCTCACGCGCAAGGGCGTGGAACTGTGGCCGGCGATGATGACCATGATGAAGTGGGGCGACCGCTACCTGTATCCGGAGGGTCATCCGCGGCTGATCCTGCACAAGGACTGCGGCGGAGAGATCGACGAGCGGCTCCACTGCTCCAAGTGCGGGGCCGAGCTCGGGCCCACCGACGTCTACGTCGAGGCAGGCCCGGCGCTGGCATCGAACGAAGCGGCCTAGCGCCGATCCTGGTCGTGCTGGCGGTCGCGGCGGGCGTCCGCCTGGCGACCGCCATCGCTTACTGGCCGGCGCTGTTCCTGTCGGACTCGTGGAGCTACATCGCCGCGGCGTACACGGACTGGCCGGTCGATTTTCTCCCCGACCGGCCGAGCGGCTACCCGCTGGTGCTCAAGCTGCTGTCGCCGCTCGGTCACAGCCTGGCGGTCGTCACCACGCTCCAGCACCTCGCCGGGCTCACGATCGGCGTGCTCGCCTACATCCTGATGGTGCGGCTCGAGGTGAACCGCTGGGTCGCGGCGGCCGCCAGCGCCGTGATCCTGCTCAACGCCTACTCGATCGCCCTCGAGGAGCACGTCATGGCGGAGACCTTCTTCGCGCTCGCGCTGACGGTCGGAGTCTTCCTCGCCGTTGCCGCGCGGCCCACGCCGGCCACGCTCGCGGGGAGCGCGGCGTCGTTGGGGGTGGCATGCACGATGCGGACCGCGGGCCTGCTGGCGCTTCCGCTCCTTCTCCTCTTCTGGCTGCGCGCGGGCGGTCGCCGCGGCTTCGCCGCAGCCGTCCTCGGCTTCGCCGCGCCAGTTCTCTGCTACTTCGGACTCCAGGCCGCCAGCGGCAGCGCGGTGGGCTTCACCCAGGCGAGCGGCTGGTTCCTCTACGGCCGTGTGGCGCCCCTTGCCGACTGCCGGCACCCGAGCGTGCGACGGGCGGGCGAGACCCTCTGCGCGCTCACTCAGCGCACCGGGGATCAGGGGCCTGCCTTCTACGTGTGGAACCCAGCCAGCCCGGCGCGCCGGATCTACGGCAACATGGACAACCCGCGCTCCGATCGCGCCCTGCGCCGCTTCGCGATCGCCGTGGTTCGGGACCGGACGCGCGCGTACGCCCACGTCGTGGCTCGCGAGTCGTCGTACTACTTCTACCCGCACGTGCCGGTCCGGCTCAACGGCCGTAACGCCATCACCTTTCCGATCGGGCGCAAGCCCTGGTTCAGCGCGAGCCCGCTGGCCGTACAGCTTCGCCGGCGCTACTTCCCCGACATGAGCGGTCACTCCCATCCCCCGGCGGCCGCCCTGAGGCAGTACCAACGGGTCGCGCGACCGCCGGCCCTGCTGCTCGCCGCCCTGACGCTGGTCGCGCTTTTGGGAGTTGCCTTCGGACGCGGCCGCCGCTGGGAGGCGATGCTGCTGATCGGCGTCGGGCTTTGCATCATCGTCGGCACGACCGCCACCACCGCCTTCGACGTCCGCTACGCAGTACCCGTGATGCCGCTGGTGGTGTGCGCGGGAGCGGTGGGCGGCTCCTCGCTGTGGCGCCGCTTCGCGCCTAGTCGAGCACGAAGTAGTCCCGGTGGACGGCCTCCTCGGTCGCCCGCGGCAGGACCTGCTGCACCTCGGCCGACTTCATCCCCTTGATCCGGCGCAGCTCCTCGGACGAGTAGTTGACGATGCCCTTGCCGATCACGCGGCCGTTGGAGCGGACCTCCACCGCGTCGCCCGCGTCGAACTCCCCGTCGACGCCGACCACGCCCACCGGCAGGAGGCTCGTGCCGCGCTCGCGCAGGGCCAGCTCGGCCCCCTCGTCCACGGTCAGCCGGCCGTGGGTCGGCTTGGCGTACTTCAGCCACAGCTTGAAGCTCGACACGCGTCCCTCCTGAGGCTGGAAGCGCGTGCCCGAGGGCCCGCCGGCGAGGGCTCGCGCCACCGCGTCGCGATCGATGCCGCTCGTGATGACCGACGGGATGCCGGCGGCGGTGGCCATCTCGGCCGCGACGACCTTCGAGCGCATCCCGCCGGAGCCGAGCGGCGATGCCGCGATGCCGATCTCGTAGCCCTCGAGCTGCTCGAAGTTCGCGACCTCTTCCACGAGTCGCGCGTCCGGGTCGCGGCCCGGGTCGGCCGTGTGGAGCCCGGGCGTGTCGGTAAGAAGGACGAGCAGGTCGGCTCCGAGGAGGATCGCCACCTGGGCGGCGAGGAAGTCGTTGTCGCCGAACGAGATCTCGTCGGTGGTGGTCGTGTCGTTCTCGTTGATCACCGGCACGATCCGCCACTCGAGCAGCTTGCGCAGCGTGTGCCGGGCGTTGAGGTAGTGCGACCGCGCCGACATGTCGAAGAACGTGAGCAGCACCTGGGCGCTCGGCACGCCGCGCGCCGCCAGCAGCTCGTCGTAGGCGCGGTAGAGCTTGCCCTGCCCCACCGCGGACGCCGCCTGGAGCTCCGCCATCGCCGACGGCCGCATTGGCAGGTCCATGAGCCTCATGCCGCGGGCGATGGCGCCGGACGTGACCAGAACGAGACGGTCGCCGGCATCGTGCCGGCGAGCCGTCTCGTCGCATACCGCCTCCAGGACCTCGCGGCGGACCTCGCCCGCGTGGTCGGCGACGATGCTGGATCCGAGCTTGACCACTACGGTCGCCATGCCCGGAAGGGTACGGCCGCGGTCAGGCGGCCGCCGGGGCGACTGCGCCGCGCGGCTCGCTCCGCTCGCGGCGCAGGTGCAGGAGCGACAGCGCCATCACCGCGAGGAACCCGACGCCGACGTACGCCGCGAGGATCGCCACCGGCCCCGAGGTCGAGGCCTCCGGGAAGTAGAAGACGTCGCGGAGCAGCGACGTCCCCGCACCGGCCGGAAGCGCCTGGCCGAGGTCGCTCCAGAACGGCGGCAGAAACTCGGGTGCCGTGCCGGCCCCGGAGATCTGCGCGCCGAGCACGAAGTAGACCAGCGACGTGAGCCCGGCCCCCGCGGGACCGATCAGCGCCACCACCGCGCCGGTGGACGCGGTCACGGCGGTGCCGATCAGCGCCAGGGCGAGGGCGGTGTCGATGAACGAGGCGCCCGCGCCGACTCCGAAGGCCGCGGCCAGGCCGGCCACGGCCAGGCCGAGCAGCAGCCCGTAGCCCGCGAGGAACGCAAGCGGGAGAACGCCCTGCCGCGGGTTCGCGCGAAGCCGCGGGAGCGCCTTCGTGAGCCCTACGACTCCGAGCGATCCAGCCACCATCAGTACCTGGACGAGCAGCCCGATGCTCAGGCCGTTTGCGTCGTCCTTCGGCAGCGGCTTGGCGTCCACGACGCGCGGAGCCGGCTGCCCGTCGGCGCTCTGCCCGAGGGCGCGGCGCATGAAGTTCGCCGTCTGGTTGGAGGCCGCCGAGGAGATCAGCACCTCGTTCTGCGGCAGGACGGCCGCGTAGACGTCGCGCTGGTCGATGGCCTGCCGTGCCGCCGCCGAATCCGCGACCGCCCGCGCGTCGAGCGCGCCCTTCGTCGTCGCCTCGAGCTGCTTGGCTGCCGCGGGCGGACCCACGACGGCAACGGGAACGTCGCGGGGCTGCGGGCTGTGGCCGATGCTCATGAAGGCGGCCGCCAGGCCGACCGCGAGCAGAACGCCGATCGCGGTGAGTACGCCGGTATGCCGCCAGAACCTCGCTGCTGGGCCCATGGTGCTTCCTTTCTCAACGCTTGTTGACATCACTCGGGCAGAGCGTAACGCGACTTGCACAAAATGTCAACATCTGTAGAGTTATCTTTCCATGAGCGCCCCCGCCCCACGCCGAAGCGGCCGCCGCCCGGGTCCCAGCTCCACCCGCGAGGACGTCCTCCGCGCCGCCCGCCGGCGCTTCGCCGAGCAGGGCTACGATCGCGCGACGTTCCGCAACATCGCCGCCGACGCCGGCGTCGACCCCGCCCTGGTCGTCCAGTTCTTCGGCACCAAGCAGGACCTGTTCGTCGCGGCCACGCGGCCATCGGTCTCGCTGGCCGAGCTCGCGGAGGAGTCGGGCGCCGGCGAGCCCGCCGACCCGGCCCTTGGTCTGGCGCGACTGCTCGTCCACTGGCTCGGCAAGGAGGAGGACCGCTACGCGATGCTCGCCCGCATCCGCTCGGCGGCGAGCGAGCCGGCCGCCGCCGAGATGGTGCGCGAGATGATCCACGAGCAGGTGGCGGGCTTCACCCCGCTCATCGCCGGGGACCGGCCCGACGCTCGCGCCGCCATGGTCGCCCTTCAGTTCCTCGGGCTGGTCTGGATACGCTGGGTCGTGCCGATCGACCCGATCGCCTCGATGTCCGACGACGAGCTCGCCGAGTGGCTCGGCCGGGGCCTCCGGGCCTTTCTCGCCTAGCCCCCGGCTCCGCCCGCGAGGCGCCAGCGGCCGTCGACCTTCTTCAGGCTGAACGTCTGCGGCTGGGGCTGATCCTGCGTCTCGAGGATCGTGCTGACCGTGGCCTTGTCACCGTCGACCTTGACCTTCACGATCTTGGTGAGCTTCCGCTTGGTCGGTCGCAGCAGCTTCAGCTGCTGCTTGCACGTCGACTTGGCCTTGTCGCCGGTGGCGCCGGTCGTCTGCTCGATGAAGTCCTTGCTCAGGAGGTCGTTGCAGAGCTTGTCGGCGTCACGCTCGTTCGTCGCCTTGACGAAGTCGCGGACCGTCTGCTCGGCGTCCTGCTTGTCGTTGCCGCCTCCGCACGCCGCGAGCCAGACGGCGGCGAGAAGGACGGCAGTCACGCGTCGGGCCATGGGCGACCGTTCTACCGGAAGGGCGTGCCGGGGTCGAGTTCGAAGACGGTGCCCGCGATCTCCACATCGTCGCCGGGCTCGAAGCCGGCTGCTTCGAGCGCGCGCATGACGCCCATCGCGCGCAGGCGCTCCTCCACGTAGCGCATCGCCTCCTCGTTGTCCGGATCGTGGCGTGCGAGCAGCCGCTCCACGCGCTCGCCCGCCACGCGGTAGGCGCCCGACGGGGAGCGCTCCACCTGAATCGCCTCACCGGCGCCCGGCCGGTAGACCCGGTGCACGGCCGCGTCCTCCTTCTCCGGCTCCGCCTCGGCGGGCACCTGGGCGAAGATCGAGTCGACCAGCCCGCCGATCCCGGCGCCGGTGGCGGCAGAGGTGGCGGTCACGGTCAGCACCGCGCCACCGAGCCGCTCGCGCCAGTCCTGAACCGCGTCCTCGGCCGCCTCGGGCGGGACGAGGTCTGCCTTCGACAGGCAGACGATCCGCGGGAGCGCGGCCAGGCCGTGCCCGTGCTCGCGCAGCTCGGCCTCGACCGTGGCGTAGTTGGCGGCAGGGTCCGAGCCGTCGAGGGGCGCGAGGTCCAGCACGTGTACGAGCAGCCTGCAGCGCTCCACGTGCGCCAGGAACTCATGACCCAGCCCGGCGCCGGCGCTGGCACCTTCGATCAGGCCGGGGATGTCGGCAAGCACGAGCTGGCGGTCGTCGCGCTCGATCGTCCCGAGCACCGGCTCGACCGTGGTGAACGGGTAGTCGGCCACCTTCGGGCGGGCGCGCGTGAGCTGCGCGAGGAGCGAGGACTTGCCGGCGTTGGGCAGGCCGACGAGGCCGGCATCGGCCAGCAGGCGCAGCCGCAGCTCGAGCTGGCGCTCCTCCCCCGGGAGCCCCTTCTCGGCGAAGCGGGGCGCCTGGCGCGTGGCGGTGGCGAAGGCTTTGTTGCCGCGTCCGCCGGAGCCGCCGCGCGCCACAACGGCGCGCTGCCGGGGGCCCAGCAGCTCCCAGCGCTCGCCGCGCTCGGGGTCCTCGGCGCTCGTGCCGGGCGGCACGCGCACCTCGAGCGGCGCCGGCGTGGCGCCCTTGCGGTTCGCCCCCTCCCCGTGGCCGCCCCGCTGCGCGCGGAAGTGACGGCCGCGGCGAAAGGACTGGAGGTCGCGCAGGGACGGGTCCGAGACGAGCACAACCTCTCCCCCGCGGCCGCCGTCGCCGCCGTCGGGCCCGCCCTTGGGGACGTGCGCCTCGCGGCGGAAGGAGACGACGCCGTCGCCCCCGGCTCCGCCCTGCACGAAGATCGTTGCCTGGTCGTTGAACACCGCACCGATCGTACGTACCCGCGCCGAGCGGGTCGCCTAGCGGCGCCGGTGCTTCCTCTTCTTCTTCGGCTTCGCGATGTAGGTGTGGCCCGCCTTCAGCGTCACCGTCTTGTGCTTGACGAAGTCGCGCACGCTGACCCTGCCCTTGCGGACCTTCGTGAGGGTGGATCCGTCGCAGCGGTCCTCGACGAACCAGGTCGTGCCCCGCACGCTGGCCGAGCTGTGTCGTCCGCGCGTGCGGAAACGCCCGTGCCCGCGCCCCCAAAGCCGCCGTCCCCGGCGCTTGTGCCTGCGCGCGTCGCGGGCCAAGCCGGTCTTCCCGCCCTTCCGGGTGCAGCCCTCGAGCTTGCCGGCCAGCGCGAGCTCCGTGACCAACCTCGTCGCCCGCTTCTCCTTGACCTTGAACTGGCCGTCGTAGAAGACGGCTGACTTGGTCTTGGTGGAGCCCTTGTTGGCCGCGGAGACGATGTTGACCTTGCCCTTGCGCGCGTCGACGAGGCAGCCCACCGGCAGGTTCACGGCGCCCCTGAGGCGCGTTCGCTTCCGCCCCCTGCACTTGAAGTAGACCTTGCCGCTCGCCGGCGAAGCGTCGAAGGACTTGCCGGCAACGGGAGGGGCGAGAACCTTCGGGGTGCCGCCACTACCGCCGACGGTTCCCCCGCCGGCGGGGCTCACGTGGACGGTGAAGCTCCGCGACGCCGGGGTCGCGTCGACGTTGCCGTCGTGATCGGTCGCGCGCACGTAGAAGATGTGCTGTCCGTTGGCCAGCGGACTCGTCGTGAACGGCGAGAAGCACGTGAGCGTCGGGCTGGGGTCGTCGACGCCGCACTCGAAGGTGACGCCCGGCTCGTTGCTGTCGAAGCTGAACGTGGGTGTCGAGGTACCGGTGGTTCCCGTAGGGCCGCCGGTTATCGCCGTCGTCGGATGGGTGGTATCCGGTGTGACCTGCGTGTTGAAGGAGACCGTCTGGGTTCCGCCGCTGGCTGCAAGGTTGAGATCCCAGTTGATCGCGACCCCGTTGTCCTGCAACGTCGTGCAGCCGCAGGTGTTCGCCAGGTTCGCGCCATTGATGGCGGACCAGACGTCCTCGAAGCCGGATTCGAGGTAATGGAAGCCGGGTGTGATGTCGCTGAAGCCGAGGAGACCGGAGTTTGCGACGTTCGGCTGGCGTGAGCAGTAGATCTCGCCCGGCGACTGCGAGCCATATCCCTCGTCGTCGCCCCGCAGGAAGCAATCCATTCCGTGATAGAGCTTGACCGCGGCCGGGCTGGCGGTGTTGTTCGTGACCTTGATCGAAGTCGAGTAGAAGTCCTGGCCCGGTGGGCCCGGGTCATAGCTGTCGGTCTGCTCGATCTGGAAATCCGGCCCAGGTCCGACATCCACCGTGGTCTTCACCGTGTTGGGCACGCTCGTGTCCTGGGATACCGGCGTGTAGAGGGCCCCTACCGACGGCCCGACGCCTGGGCCGTAGGTGGTCGCGCCGTCGTTGAGCCAGGTGCCGCATGAGCCGGGATCGGTGCCGCCGTAGACCTGTGCCTCGCTCGCTCGGTCGATGCTGCACGAGAGATCGTCGTTCAGGTAGATGCTCGTGAGCGGGCTGCTCTCATTGACGATCACCTGCTGGGCGGCAGAGGCAGTGGACACCAGCCCGAGAAAGGCTGCTCCGACACAGATGGGGGCGGCGAATGTCTTGAGATATCGAGCCACGGTTCCTCGAGGCCAGGCACCGGGGTTGTTGCGCGACCCTAAGCCGTGTAGCCCGATTTCGCCAGCGTTTCCTTATGGGTTAGCCCGGCCGGCCGGGTCCCCGGCGCTACTCGTTCGGAAGAACGCTCACGAGCCGGCCGCGGCGGCCGCTCGTGAACTCGACCACGCCCGCGCGCTTGGCGAACAGCGTGTCGTCCTTGCCGAGGCCCACGCCGTCGCCCGGTTTGAAGCGGGTGCCGCGCTGGCGGACGATGATCTCGCCGCCGCTCACGGCCTCGCCGGCGAACACCTTCACGCCGAGGCGCTGGGCGTTGGAGTCGCGGCCGTTGCGGCTCGAGCCGAGTCCCTTCTTATGAGCCATCGTCGGTCTCCTTCTTGGCGGCGGGCTTCTTCGCAGCCGGCTTGCGGGCGCTCATCTTGATGTCGCCGATCTCGAGCCGGGTCAGCTCGGACCGGTGGCCGCTGCGCCGCTTGTAGCCCTTCTTGGGCTTGAACTTGAGCACGCGCACCTTCGGTCCGCGCTCGTGGCCCTTGACCACGGCCTCGACCTTGACCTTCGCGAGATCGGCACCGTCGAAGACCGGCTCGTCCTTGCCGTCCGGGCGGAACAGGAGCGGCTCGAGCTCGACCTTGTCGCCCTCCTTCGCGGACAGGCGATCGACGACGATCGAGTCGCCCTTCTCCACGCGCAGCTGCTTGCCGCCGACCTTCACGATCGCGTACATGAAGGCAAGGACTGTAGCGGCCGGGCCTCCGCGCCCCTGGGGCGGTCGCGGCGCCTGGCAAGCCATGCCAGGGGGGCCAGCACGACGCGCTGGAGCCAGCGCGGGGGGAACGCCCCCTGCACCTCGTCCTCGAACTCCTCGACGAAGAGGGCGAGGTCGAGCGGCTTCGGGAGGCCGCCCAGCATCGTCCGCCCCTCCTCGGCGAGGCCGACGGCGGTCTCGAACATCCGCTCCATCTTCAGCGCTGGGCGTACCTCGACGCGGACGAGCGCATCGTCGTCGCCGACGTTGGCGAAGTCGTGCTTCTGGCCGGGCCGCACGACGACCACCTCGCCGGGACCCGCGACGACCTTCTTCCGGCCCATCTTGAAACGCATCGTGCCCTCGACGACCTCGAAGCGCTCTTCCTGCAGCGGGTGGATGTGCTGGCCGCCCGGAACCCGCCGCTCCGCGGGGAGCTCGAGGTCGATCGCCAGCAGCTCGCCGTTCGTCTCCGCCGCGGTCCTGCGGATCGTGATGCGCTCGCCGCTGGCGGGGTTCTCGAGGGTCTGTCCTGAGTAGGCCATGTCGCTCCTCTGGATCGCGGATTGCATTGTGCGTCCAGTATCCGGCGCCGACTGCGGACTGTCTATGACTGGAAGGAGCCGCTTTATGCTTGATCGTCCAGACTGCTGGACGATGATGCATAATGCCTCGAATGGAGGCCATCGACCCCTTCCCGCCCGCGGACCCGCTCGGCGAGGCGCTCCACTTCCTGCGCATGAACGGGGCGTTCTACTGCCGCTCCGACCTGACCGCGCCCTGGGGCCTGACGATGCCGCCGATGCCGGGCTACCTCTGGTTCCACGTGGTCACCTCCGGCCGCTTCTGGCTCGAGGCCGACGGGGACGACGGACGCTGGATCCAGCTCGGGGACCTCGCGCTCGTGCCGCACGGCGAGGGCCACGTCCTGCGTAGCGAGCCGGGAGCTCCGGCTCCCGGGATCCTCGACCTCGAGCGTGAGTCCGTCAGCGAGCGCTACGAGATCCTCCGCCACGGCGACGGCGGTGCCCCGACCGGTCTCATCTGCGGCGCGGTGCGCTTCGAGCACCCGGCGGCGCGCAACCTCGTCGAGATCCTGCCGGAGACGATCCACATCGAGGCCTCGAGCTCGCCGCGGCTGGAATGGATGCAGAGCATGCTCCGGCTTATGGGCGCAGAGGCGAGCGAGCTGCGGCCGGGCGGCGAGGCTGTCATCACGCGCCTCGCCGACATCCTCGTGATTCAGGCGATTCGCGCCTGGATGGAGACCGACCCGGCCGCGCGGACGGGCTGGCTGGGCGCCCTGCAAGACCCACAGATCGGCCAGGCGATCTCGCTGATACACCGCAATCCCGCAGACAACTGGACCGTCGCGTCGCTAGCCGACGAGCTGGCGATGTCCCGCTCGGCCTTCGCCGCCCGCTTCACCGAACTCGTCGGCGAGCCGGTGATGCGCTACGTCACACGCTGGCGGATGCACATCGCCATGGCGGCGCTGAAGGAGGAGAGCGCGACGGTCGGCGAGGTCGCCGACCGTCTCGGCTACCGCTCCGAGGCCGCCTTCAGCCGTGCCTTCAAGCGGATGACGGGCAAGTCACCCGGAGCCGTCCGGCGCGAGCCTCGTCTCGACCCGCAAGCGGTCGCTTAGTTGGCCGTCTCGGCCGGCTTCTTGCGCCTGCGGCCCCCTCGCCGGCCGCGCCGGCGCGGGCGCTTCTCCTCGGACGCGGCCTCGGGCGGCGGGTTGACGAGCGACGCCTCGGCGGCCGAACGCCCCACCTTGTCGATCCGCACCAGCGTCTTCTCGCCCACGAGCCGGGCCGCACCGCCCACCGAGATCACGTAGCCGTCGAGCTTGGCGACCGCGTCGTCCTCGTTGTACATGTGCGGCTCCTCGATCGAGACGAGCACCTCCTCGCCCTCGCGGAACGGGAGCGCGCGCTCCTCGACCTCGGACTGGCTGCCCTCGAGCACCACCTCGAAGTTGTCGATCGGCAGTGCCTCGGTGCCCTCGAAGTGGAAGTGCTTGCCCGTCTCCGCCTCGATGTCGGCCAGCGCGCCCACGCGGCCGGGGCCGCCGACCAGGATCGCCGCGACCTTGGGATGCACGCGCACCAGGTACGCCTGGGACCCCGGCCGGTCCACGGCGAGCTCGCGCAGCCAGCGGTCGACCTCGAACGCAACCGTCTCCTCGGAGAGCACCACGCCCTCGCCTTCGCAGGTCGGGCAGGTCTTGGTGAGGATCTCGCGCACGCCGTCCGTGACGTTCTGGCGCGTCATCTCGACCAGCCCGAGCGGCGAGATCTCCACCACGTAGGTCTTGGTCCGGTCCTCGTCGAGCGCTTTGCGCAGCGTCTTCAGCACAGCGTCCCGGTTGCGGGAGCGGGACATGTCGATGAAGTCGATGACGATGATCCCGCCGATGTCGCGTAGACGCAGCTGGCGCACGACTTCGTCGGCCGCCTCGAGGTTGGTCTTGGTGATCGTGTCCTCGAGCCGCGCGCCGCGCCCCCGGCCCGTGAACGAGCCCGAGTTGATGTCGATCACGGTCATCGCCTCGGCGTAGTCGATCATCAGGTAGCCGCCCGAGGGCAGGTCCACGCGGCGCTTGAGGATCGACTGGATCGTCTCCTCGACCCCGTAGCGCTCGAACAGCGGGTGCTCCTTGTCCTTGTACAGCTCGAGCCGCTCGAGCAGCTCCGGCGCGGTGCGCTGGAAGAAGGACTCGAGCCGGTGGTGCTGCTTCTGGTCGTCGACGATCGCCTTCTCGAACTCCGCCGAGAAGATGTCGCGCGCCACGCGCACCGACAGGTCGGCCTCCTGGAACACCATCGCCGGCGCCTGCGTCTTGTCGGCGCGCTTCTGGAGCACCTCGTGGAGCTTGTGGAGGTACTTGATCTCGCGGTCGAAGTCCTCGCGCTTGGCGCCCTGCGCCGCGGTGCGGACGATCGCGCCGCCGCCGTTCAGGTCGATCTTGGCGGCCGCCTTGCGCAGACGGTCGCGCTCCTTGTCGTCGAGCCGGCGTGACACGCCGACGCCGTCGCCCTGCGGCACGTAGACCAGGTAGCGGCCGGCGATCGACAGCTGCATCGACAGGCGCGGCCCCTTGGTCTTGAGCGGGTCCTTGATCGCCTGGACCAGGACCTCCTGTCCCGGCTTGAGCAGCTCCGAGATCTGCTTGCCCTTGCCACGGCCGCCGCGGCCGCGGCGGGCCACCTCGACGCCGGGGATGACGATGTCGTCGGCGTGGAGGAAGCCGTTCTTGTCGAGCCCGATGTCGACGAACGCCGCCTCGAGCCCGGGCAGGACGTTGTCGACCTTGCCCTTGTAGATGTTCCCGACTATGGAGCGGGCGCCGGGGCGCTCGATGTAGAGCTCGCCGACGCGCCAGTCCTGTTGCTGCTGCTTCTTCTTACGGCCGCCCTCGCTCTCGAGGATGGCCACTCTGGTTTCGCCACGGTCGACCGTGACGAGTACTTGCTTTCTCAAACTGAAGTCCTCTCATGGGTTCAGAGACCCTTGGCGCGCGCGGTCTGTCGCGCTTGCGCATAAATCGCTTGCAGTAAGCCAAGGGCCATGAATGTGACTAGAACCGAGGAGCCCCCGTAACTCATAAGCGGGAGTGGGACTCCTGTGATCGGCATGATCCCGATGGTCATGCCCACGTTTACGAAGACCTGGAACATCAACATCGCGGTGACTCCACCGGCTAAGAGTGCTCCGAACAGGTTCTTCGACATTGTCAGGATACGCAGCGCCCTCCAGATCATGAGGGCATAGAGGGACAGAACCAACGCTGCCCCCACGAATCCGTACTCCTCGCCCACCACCGAGAAGATGAAGTCGGTGTGGTGCTCGGGAAGGAAGTTGAGCTTGGTCTGCGTCGCCTGGTCGCCGCGGCCGGACTTCCCGCCGGAGCCGATCGCGGTCAGCGACTGGTTGATCTGATACCCCTGCTCGCGGGGGTTGTCGGTGGGGTGCATGAACGCCGTCAGGCGGTCCACCTGGTACTGCTTGAGCACGTGGACCCCCGCCTTGGGGGCGACCACCATCACGAGCAGGATTGCCGTTGTGGCGAGCACCCCGAGCGCGGCGAAGTGCGTCCATTTCGTCCCTGCGACGAACAGCACGGCCACCGCGATGGCCAGGTAGACCATGCCGGAGCCGAGGTCGGGCTGCGCCACGACCAGCATCGACGGGATCAGCGCGAGCAGGATGATCCGGCTGGTGGTCTCGACCTCGTTCAGCCTGCGGATGCGGTCGACCACGAAGCCCGACAGCGCCACGATCAGCAGCACCTTGCCGAGCTCCGAGGGCTGCAGGTTGATGAAGCCGAGGTTGATCGCCCGCTTGGAGCCGCGCGCCGAGAAGCCGAGCGCGAACGTCAGCAGGATGGCGCCGATCATGGCGCCGTAGACGCCGGCCTTCCACTCGCGGGCCCGCGAGTAGTCGAAGCGCGACAGGACCATCATCAGCGCGATGCCGACGATCCCGTACGCCACCTGGCGGTAGACGTAATAGAGCTTGTCGCCCGCGATGTCGTCCGCCGTGGCGCTCTTGAGCACCACGATGCTGAAGCAGATGAGGCCGAGGGCCGCCAGCACCAGCAGGGGGTCGAACGGCAGCGCGCCACGCGGCTGCCGCGGCTCGCGGAAGTCCTTGACGGTGGTACCGAGGGTCGACTGCATCAGTCCGACGGACCACCCTTCTTGGCCTTGTCACCCCTGACCCCGAACAGCTTGGCCAGGATCGTACGCGCCATGGGGGCGGCAGTGTCGGCGCCGAAGCCACCGGCCTCGTCGGTGACGGCCACCACGTACTTCGGGCTGGGGTAGGGAGCCAGCGCCACGTACCAGGACTGGTCCGGGCGGCCCGCCCCCTTCTCCGCCGTGCCGGTCTTGCCGGCCACCGGGATCGGGAAGCCGGCGAAGACCTTGGCCGAGGTGCCGCCCGGGGCGCTCGCGCCGCCGCGAAGGCCCTCGAGGATCGCCTGGCGGAACTCGGGCCTGATGTTGAGGTGGCGGGTGGGCGGCGCCTGGAGCTCCTGGATCGCGCGCCCCGAGGAGTCCTCGATGCGCATGCCGATCCGCGGCGCGAGCACGTTGCCGCCGTTGGCGATGGTGGCGTAGGCGACCGCCATCTGGAGCGGGTCGGCCTGAACGTCGCCCTGGCCGACCGAGAGGTTGATGTTGTCGCCCACGGACCAGGGCCGGTCGGTGAGGTGCTTCTTGTAGAGGCGGTTGCGCCACTGAGGCGAGGGGATCAGGCCCGGGAGCTCGCCGGGGAGGTCGATCCCGGTCTTGCGACCGAGGCCGAGCCGGTGCGCCCAGCGCTGGAGGTCGAGCGTGCCGTTCATGTCGCGGCCCAGCTGGTAGAAGAAGACGTCGCTCGAGACGGTGAGCGCCTGCCGGAGCGCCAGGGCGCCGTTGCCGCCGCCGCCCGCGTTCTTGAAGGTCACGCCGCCCACCGTGAGCGAGCCGCCGTCGAAGAGCACGGTGTCCGGCGTGAACACGTTGCTCTCGAGCCCGGCGGTGGCGGTGATCAGCTTGAAGGTCGAGCCGGTGGGATAGCCGCCCTGGATCGCGCGGTCGGTGAGCGGGGCGCCGTTGGCAGGGTCGGACAGCCTGCGGTAGTCGGACGCCCGGATGACCTTGGAGAAGATGTTGGGGTCGAACGACGGCTGCGAGCCGAGGGCCACGACCTCGCCGTTGTGCACGTTCATCACCACGAATGCGCCGCGTCCCGTGCCCCCCGCGAGCGCGTCCTGGCCGGTCTTCTGTACGTCGAGATCGATCGACAGCCGCAGCTGCTGGCCCTGCTTGGGCTGCTGGACCGTGAGCTCGCGCTTGAGCCGGCCGAGGGCGTCGACCTGGACCTTGCTGGCGCCGTCCTTGCCGCGGAGGAAGCGGTCGTACTGGTACTCGATGCCCGACTGGCCGACGCGGTCGCCGAGGTTGACGCCGCGGTAGCGGGAGTCCTTCAGCTGCTCCTTGGTCACCTCGCCGACGGTGCCGAAGAGGTGGGCGCCGATCGCGTGGTGCGGGTACTGGCGCAGGAAGACCCGCTCGACCGTGACGCCGGGGAAGTCCTCCTGGCGCTCGAGGATGTACGCCACCACCGGCCCGCTCACGTCCTGCTTGACGGTCGCGGCCGAGAACGGGAGCGCCTTGAGCTGCTTGGCCACATCGCGCTCGATCCGCCGCGAGCGCATGTGCACCAGGCGGCCGAGCCGGCGGTAGACCTCGTTGCGGGCGTGCGGGTCCTTGGGCAGCTTGTCCGGGGTTACCTTGACCGCCAGGCCGGTGCGGTTGTCCACGAGCACGCGGCCGTCGCGGTCGACGATCTCGCCGCGCGGCGCCTCCACCTTGATCTCGCGCTGCTGGTTGTTCCTCGCCTCGGCGAGGTACTTGTCGCCGGAGAGCACCTGCAGGTACCA
>DASXBA010000181.1:0-21563 GCA_036406475.1 Thermoleophilaceae bacterium
CGGCGCATGCTCACTCGCGGAGCTTGATCCTCTGGCCAGACACGAGGGCCTGCGGGTCGAGCCCGGGGTTCAGCTCCTGGAGCTTCTCCACGGGCACGCCGGTCTTCGCCGAGATGCCGCCGAGCGTGTCGCCGGTCTTGACGGTGTAGGTGCGCCTGCCCGTCCCGGTCGTCGTGGTGTTCGTACGCGACCGCTGCGAGGTCTCGGTCCTGCTCACCGACGACGACCCGCCGCCGCTCTCGTCGCTCGAGCCCGAGCTGATGACCACGTAGAAGAGGGCGACGGTGCAGAGGGCGAGCGCCAAGGGCGCGAGGATGCGGGCGGGACTCTTTGGAGCATCGCGGTGCATGCATCCTCCTCGGCCGGCCGGAGGATAGGGGAGCGGCTCAGCTCCAGGCCGCGCTACGCAGCTCTTCCGCGGCCGCCGCGGCCGCCCGGCCCGGGTCGCCGCCGCGCTCCGCGTGCGCGTTCACGATCGAGCGCGATGCGGTGACCAGCCCGGCGGCCGGGTGCGGCTCGAACGCCGGCCCGAGGTCCTCGACTCGGCCGCCCTGGGCGCCCACGCCGGGCAGCAGGAAGATCGCGCGCGGCATGAGGTCGCGCAGCCGCTCGAGCAGGTCGGGCCGGGTGGCGCCGGTAACCGCGCCCACGGAAGAGAGACCCGACTCGCCCACGAGGTCCTCGCCCAGTGCGTCGACGAGGTGCGCCAGCCGGTCGTGGTCCTGGATCTCGTCCGCGCCGGGATTGGAGGTCGCGACGAGCACGAACAGCCCGGCGCCCGCCAGCGTTGCGCCGTCGACGAATGGCTGGAGCGCGTCGCGTCCGAGCAGTGGGTTGACCGTGGCCGCGTCGGCGCCGAGGCCGGGAATCGCGCCGTAGGGACCGGACGTCTCGCCGAAGAGGGCCTGGGCGTAGGCGTGAGCCGTGACCGGCACGTCGCCGCGCTTGCCGTCGGCGATCACGAGCAGCCCGCGCTCGCGCGCGTGGGCGACCGTGTGGCGGAGCGCCCGCCAGCCCTGCTCGCCCAACCGCTCGAAGCAGGCGAACTGGAGCTTGACCGCCACGCAGGAGGGGCCGGCGGCGTCGATCGCCAGCATGCAGTGGCGGGCCACCGCGCCGCCCGTGAGGACGGCGCGGTCACCCGCGCCCTCGGCAGCGGCGACCGCCGCCGGCCAGAGCGCGGCCGGATCGGGGTCGAGCCCGAGGACGACCCGGCTGCGGCGCTCCTCTACGAGCGCCGCGAGCCTGTCGCCGAAGTGCCGGTTACCCGCCCTTGACCGCCTTCTTGAGGGCCGAGCCCGCGCTGAACCGCGGCACCCGTGTGGCCGGGATCTGGATCCGCTCGCCCGTCTGCGGGTTGACGCCCTGACGCGCGCCGCGGTCGGCCACCGAGAACTTCCCGAAGCCGGTGAAGTTGATCTCTCCACCGCGCTGCAGGGTGCCCTCGACGACGCCCAGGAACGCGTCGACTGCCTTGCCCGCGTCGGCCTTCGACAGATCAGACTCGCTCGCGACCTGATCGACGAACTCTTGCTTCGTCACGCCTTCTCCTCGTTAACGGGGGTACGAACGGCCCGAACGTAACAACGCCGGCGGACGACCGAACCGGCAAACACCGCTCGTGGAGCGGAAATTGCGCTGGTTTCGTCGCTTATGCGCCCGATACCGACATCTCGGCGATGAGCAGGGGCGCCGCCTTGACGCTCCCGCCGAAGGGAACCCAGCGCTCCTCCGAGCCCACCGCCTCGACCGCCCGCAGCATCGAGACGAGGTCGCTCGCGATCGTCATCTCGCGAACCGGCCGGCCCAGCTCGCCGCCCTCGATCAGGATCCCGGTTGCGCCGACGGAGAAGGTGCCGGACACCGGATTGACCCCCGAGTGGAGGCCGGCCACGTCCGTCACGTAGAGCCCGTCTCCCACCCTCTGCGCGAGCTGCGCGAGGGTCTGGTCGCCGCTCTCGAGGATCAAGTTCGTGCTGCCGACGCTGGGTGGCGAGCGGTACGAGCCGCGGCTCGCGTTTCCGGTCGTGCTCCGCTCCGCCTTCCGCGCGCTGCGCGTGTCGAAGAGGAAGGTGCTCAGGCGGCCGTTCTCGATCAGGGGCGTCCGCCGGGTGGGCGAGCCCTCGCCATCGAAGGGAGAGGTCGAGGGGCCATCGGGGTCCGCGCCGTCGTCGACCAGGGCGAAGGCCGGATCGGCCACCTCCTCCCCCTCCTTGCCGGCAAACAGCGAGCGCCCGCGCTGGACGGCCTCCGCCGACAGCATGCCGCCGATGAAGCCCACGAACGAGGCCGCGACGAACGTGTCGAGAACGACCGGGCAGTGGCGCGTCTCGGGCGCGCGGGCTCCCACGAGCGCCAGCGCCCGCTCCGCTGCCTCGTTGCCGATCGCGAGCGGGTCGAGGCCGGCCGGATCGCGAGCCAGCCCCACGCCGAGCCCGGTCATCAGGTCGGCGCCCTCGCCGGCGAAGGCGGACGCGTAGGCCCAGGCCTGGGTCGCCTCGAAGTTGGCGCTGAAGTCCCTCGAGTTGGCGATCGCCACGCGGGCCTCGGCGTCGGAGTAGACGACGGTCTCGACCTGCGTCACGCCCTCGTGCGCCCGCGCCGCACGCTCGACCGCGAGAGCCAGCTCCACCTTCTGCTCGGTGGACCAGTCCGCGAGCGTGGGTGAGTGAAGACCCTGAACTGGAGTCGTCCCCAGCTCGTCCGGCAGCCCGCCGAACTCGTCCGGGTCGACCACCTCGGCGGCTCCCCGCGCGGCCCGGGCGAGCTCCGCCACGCCCTCCTCGCTGAGATCGGTGCCGTACGCGTAGCCGGCCCGCCCGTCCTCGAACGCACGCAGCCCGATCCCGCGCCCGCCGGCATCGCTGAGGCTCTCGACACCACCCTCGTAGACGCGGACATGGCGGCTCACCGTTTCCTCTGCCCAGGCTTCGGCATCGCCGGCCCCCGCCGCCATGGCCACCTCGACGGCGCGCCCGGCGGCGGACTCGAGGTTCATCCCGTCCCCCCCACGGTCAGCTCGCGAATCCGCACATGCGGCTGCCCGACGCCCGCCGGGACGCTTTGGCCGCCCTTCCCGCAGAAGCCCGTGGCTATCTCCAGGTCGCCCGCGATCCCGTCGACGGCTCGGAGGGCCTCCAGGCCGTTGCCCACGAGCGTCGCGCCGCGGACGGGCGAGGTCGCCTCGCCCTTCTCGATCAGGTAGCCCTCGGACACGCCGAAGACGAAGTCGCCGGTGGCCGGCTCCACCTGCCCGCCGCCGAAGGAGACCGCGTATACGCCACGGTCGACGCTTGCGATCAGGTCCTCGGGCGTCGCGTCCCCGGGCGCGAAGTAGGTGTTGGTCATCCGCGGGATCGGCAGGTGGCGGAAGGACTCGCGCCTGCCGTTGCCGGTCGACTCGACCCCGTCCTTGCGGGCGCGCAGGAGGTCGTACAGGTAGGACGTGAGCTTGCCGTCCTCGATCACGGTCGTGCGCCGGGTCGGGATGCCCTCGTCGTCGATGCCGTCGCTGCCCCACTCGCCCTCGCGCCGGCCGTCGTCGTAGGCGGTGACGAACGGCTCCGCGAGCTGCTCGCCCAGCTTGCCCGCATAGACGCTCGCCCGCTTCTGGATCGCGTCCGCCTCGAGGCCGTGGCCGACCGCTTCGTGCAGGAGGACGCCGCCGAAGCCGTTGCCGACGATCACCGGGAGGCGCCCGGAGGGCGCGTCAACGGCGTCGAGCAGGGTGAGCGCCTTGCGCGCAGCGCTCTCCGCCACCCGCTCCGGGTCGTCCTCGAGCAGCTCCCAGCCGACGTGGCCCCCGAGCGTGTCCGTGCCGGTCTCGACCCGGCCCTCGCGCCGGGCCACGACCTGCGCGCCCAGGCGCACGCGGGTGCGGTCGTCGGAGCCGGCGCGGCCGTCGGAGCCGTAGACCTCGACCTGCCGGCGCGCCTCCGAGTAGCCGATCCGGACCTGAACGACCTCCGGGCCCGTCGCGCGAGCGGTCTCGTCGCAGGCGCGCAGGAGATCCGCCTTGGCCGATGCCTCCACCTCCTCGGGGCGGCGGCCGACCGGATGCCCGGCGGCCGGCTCGAGCTCGGCGACGGTCTCGGGGGCCCGCGCCTCGCCGCGGAGGGCCTGGGCGACCGAGTCGGCGACGCGCAGCAGGTCCTCCTCCGCCAGCCCGTCGACATAGCCGAAGTAGGTGGAGTCGCCGTCGACGACGCGCACCGAGGCGCCCAGCTCGCGGCCCGCCTGCGGCCGCTCGACACTCCCGTCGTCCACGCTGAGCGTGAACCCGCTCCGCTCCTCGGCGTAGACCTCGGCGAAGTCGCCGCCGCGGCGGAGCGCCCGCTCGAGCACGGCGCCTGCGAGCTCCGAGGGCAGCAGCGTCACGAGGCGGGCTCCTCGGCGAGCGCGAGGCCCACCAGCCGCTCGCACGCGTCGAGCACGAGGTCGTAGCCGGCTGTGTCCGGCTGAAGCGTCCGCGAGATGCCGGCCTCGTCGTAGAGGAGCATGCGCGGCGCCCGGTCGCGCTGGGCGCGCCTCACCGCCGCGGCCACGCCCTCGGCGATCCCGGTGGCCCTGCCGATCGGCCCGCGGCGCTTCTCCCTCATGCCGTGGCACCCCTCAAGAGCGTGCGCATGTCGTAGAGCATGAGCGAGGCGAGTGCCGAGCGCCGGGCAACCGTGACGAGGGTCCACGGCTCGGCACGGACGGCGAAGACCGATCCGCCGGACACCTGCGCCTCGAGCTCCGCCGGCGGCTCGCCGGCCGCCCGGTCGACCGCGCGCAGCAGCTCGCGGGCGCAGTCGGCGAGCTCGTCCGGATCGGCGGCTCCGGTGGCCCCGCAGGCCTCGCCGGAGGCGTCGAGCAGGACCGCCGCCCTGGCGTCGGCCGACAGCTCGACCAGGCGCTGGGGAACGTCCGCCGGGGACAGCTCACGCTGCGGATCGTCCACCGTGGGCACAATAGCGCCGTGCCGTGGTCGCGAATCGCGTGGCTGGTGACGGTCGGAATCTGCCTGATCGCCGCCCTCCTTCTCCTGCTCGACGGGTACTACGGGTACGCGGGAGTGCTGCTCGCCGTGGGCGCATCGGCCGCGGTGAACCTCATCTGACGGCGTCCTCCGGCTCCAGGTGAATCAGGACGTCGGCGCCTCGGAGCCGGTGGCGGATCTCGCTCTGGAGCTCGTGCGCCACCTCATGCGCGCGGTTCAGGCTGGTGCCGTCGCGGAACTGCACATGCAGGTCGACGTAGCGGCGGCTGCCCGCCCGGCGGGCCCGGAGCTTGTGGAAGCCGATCACCTCGGGGGCGCCGTGGTCCTCGATCGCCTGGCGGACGGCGTCGAGCTCCTCGGGCGGCAGCGCCTCGTCCACCAGCACCCGCGAGGTGCGGTTGAGGATCCGGACGCCGGCGACCACGATCGCCCCGGCCACCACTAGCGCCGTGGCCGGGTCGATCCAGCGCGCCCCAGTCAGCTCCACGAGCAGCAGCGCGACCAGCACGCCCATCGACGTGTAGGCGTCCGTGCGCAGGTGGGCGGCATCGCCCTCGAGCGCCGGCGAGTCGGTCTGGCGCGCGCGCCTCTGGAGGTAGGCGGAGACAACGAGGTTCGCGACGGCCGAGAAGCCGATCACCGCGATGCCGACGCCGAGCGTGTCGACGTGCGCCCCCTGCACGAGGCGGCGCGACGACTCGAAGATGATGATCCCGGCCCCGACCAGAATCAGCATCCCTTCGATCGCCGCCGCGAGGTTCTCGACCTTCTCGTGGCCGTAGGGGTGCGAGGCGTCGGCCGGCTCGTCCGCCTTGCGGACGGAGAAGAAGGCGACCAGCGACGCGATCAGGTCGATGCTCGAGTGGATCGCCTCGGTGATGATCGCGATCGAGCCGGTGATCACGCCCGCCGCGAGCTTGAGCGCGATCAGCAGGCTGTTGGAGGCGATCGAGACCGACGCGGCGCGGGTCTTGGGCGGCACCTGGGCCGCCGGTCCGACGGCCCGGGCCGGCGCCTCGGCGGCGGCGGCCATCCTCCCGCGCGGCGAGCTCATCGCAGCCCCCGCAACCGGGGGAGGCCGAGCTCCGGCAGCTCCGCGAGCAGCTTTCGCGCGGCCCGGCCACGATGGCTGATCGCGTCCTTCTCGTCCGGGCTGAGCTCGGCCATCGTGCGCTCGCCGGGGTAGTCGTCCGGGATGAACGCCGGGTCGTAGCCGAAGCCGCCGTCGCCGCGCGGCTCGTGCGCGAGTATCCCCGTGCAGCGGCCCTCCACCACGCGCTCCTCGCCTCCGGGCTCCACGAACGCCAGCACGCATACGTACGCGACTCGCCGGTCGCCGTCGTCGGGCACCTCCTCGAGCAGCTTGGCCAGGTTCTCCTCATCCGTGGCGTCCTCCCGGGCGTAGCGCGCGGACCACACTCCCGGCCGCCCCCCGAGGGCCGATGCCTCGATGCCGGAGTCGTCCGCCACGGCGGGCGCGCCCGTGGCTCCGGCCGCGGCGCGTGCCTTGATCAGTGCGTTGTCGGTGAAGGTCGTGCCGGTCTCCGGCGGCAGCTCGACCTCCTCCGGCAGCGGCACGAGCTCGTGCGGCCGCAGCAGCGGGCCGAGCTCGCGGACCTTGTGCGGGTTGCGGGTCGAGAGGACTAGCTGCACGGCTCTACGCGGCCGCCGCGACCGCCTGCTCCTGCGCGGCCCGCAGCTCCTCGATGCCGGATGCGGCCAGGGCGAGCAGCTCGTCGAGCGATGCGCGCGAGAGCGGCGTGCGCTCGGCCGTGGCCTGGACCTCGACGAGGCCGCCGTCGCCCGTCATCACCACGTTGGCGTCCACCTCGGCGCTGGAGTCCTCGGAGTAGTCGAGGTCGAGCAGGGCCTGGCCGCCCACGATCCCACAGGACACCGCCGCCAGTGAGCCTGTGAGCGGCACGCGGTCGATCTTCCCCTCGGAGACGACCCGCCTGAGCGCCAGCTCGAGCGCCACGTAGCCGCCCGTGATCGCCGCGCAGCGGGTGCCGCCGTCGGCCTCGAGCACGTCGCAGTCGATCCACACTGTCCGCTCGCCGAGCGCGCTGAAGTCGATCACCCCTCGCAGCGAGCGGCCGATCAGCCTCTGGATCTCCACGGTGCGCCCGTCCGGGCGGCCGCGCGAGACGTCGCGCTTCTTCCGCTCCCCCGTCGAGGCCGGCAGCATCCCGTACTCGGCCGTCACCCAGCCGCGCCCGCCCCCCGCCATCCAGCGCGGCACCTCCTCCTCCACCGAGGCCGTGCAGATCACCCGCGTGCCGCCCGCGGCGATCAGCGCCGAGCCGGTGGCCGTGCTCACGAAGCCCGGCTGGATCGTCACCTCGCGCATCTCGTCCGCGCCGCCCCGGCCGTCGTTCCTCATGCGGCAACCCTCCCAAGCTCGACGTCGACGTGCCGGACCTCGTCGATCGGAAGCTGGAGGAAGCGGGTTCCCAGGCGGCGGAAGCCCTCGGGATCACCGCTGGCGAGGAAGCGGTAGTCGCCCTTGCGGCCCTCGTCGCGCTCGATCCCGGCGCGCCGGAGCTCGCCGTGGACCTCGTCGGCGATCGCCTGGCCGGAGCTGACGATCGCCACCCCCCGGCCCAGCTCCCGCTGGAGCACCGGGCGCACGAGCGGGTAGTGAGTGCAGCCGAGGATCACGGTGTCCACCCCGGCCTGCTTGAGCGGCCGGCAGGCGCCCTCCACGCAGGCGAGCGTCCGCGCGTCCACCTCGCCGCCCTCCTGGATCAGCGGCGCCAGCTCGGCGCTTGCAACCGCGTGCAGCTCGGCGTCCGGCGCCTCGGCGTGGAGCGCCCGCTCGTAGGCGCCGCTGGCGACCGTGGCCGGCGTCGCCAACAGGCCGACCCTGCCGCTGCGGGTGCGGGCGGCCGCGAGGCGCGATTCCGGCCTGACCACGCCAACCACCGGCAGCCGGTGGCCGAGCTCTTCCTTCAGCGTGGGCAGTGCCGCGGAGGTGGCGGCGTTGCAGGCCACCACGAGCAGCTTGGCCCCCTGGTCCACCAGGATCCCGGCCAGCTCGCGCGAGAACTCGACCAGCTCCTCCTGCGCGCGGTCGCCGTAGGGGAAGCGGGCGGTGTCGCCGAGGTAGACGAAGTGCTCGTGCGGAAGCGACACGAGGCACTCGTGCAGCACGGTGAGGCCGCCGACGCCGGAGTCGAATACGGCGATCGGGAGCTTTCGATCGGGGCCCGCCACGGCCGGACATGCTCGCAGGTGCAACAGTCAGCGTCATGGAGCGGGTGGCTCTCGTCCTGGCGGGCGGTGGGGCGCGCGGGGCCTACGAGGTCGGCGCGCTCTCCGTCCTGTTCCCGGCGCTGGACGCCCAGGGGATGCGGCCGACGATCGTCGTCGGTACCAGCGTGGGCGCGGTCAACGGCGCCTACGTGGCGTCGCGGGCGCACGAGCCGGTGGAGCGGGTCACGGCCGAGGGCGAGGAGATCTGGCGCGAGCTGAGCTGGGAGCAGGTCGTGCGTCCGCTCGCCTCCCCGGGGGCGCTCGAGCGGCTCGCGCTCTACCTCGGCGAGATCGCCGGGATTCCCGGCGCCGAGGTCCCGGCGCTGCTCGATCCGGCGCCTCTGGCCGGCACCCTCGCCGCTCGGGTGTCGTTCGCCCAGCTTCACCGCAACGTGGCGGACGGCGCGCTTGACGCCGCGTCAGTCGTGGGAACTTCCGCGCTCACCGGCCGCTCCGTGGTCTTCCACGACGGCGGCGACCCGCCGGGCCACGACCCGGTCCGCGGTATCGACTACGTGCCGGCCGCCCTCGCCTCGGAGCACGTGCGCGCCTCGGCCGCGATCCCTGGCTTGTTTCCCGCCGTCCGCGTGCACGAGCCCGAGCCCGCCGCCGGCTGGTACTACGACGGCGGCACCCGCCTCAACACCCCGATCAAGCCTGCATTGGCGCTCGGCGCCGACCGGGTGGTCGTGGTCGCCCTCAACTCGATCGCCGCCGCGCCCGCCGAGCTCGCCGGGCCCGACCGCCCCGACGCCCTCGAGGGCGCCGCCCAGCTGATCCAGGCGGTGCTCGTCGACCCGCTCGTCCACGACGTCCGCACGCTCGCGATGGTCAACGAGATGGTCGCCGGCGCGGGCCGGGAGGTGGCCGGCCGCCGCCGGGTTCCCTACGTGTTCGTCGCCCCGCGGGAGCGAGACGCGATCGGCAGGGTCGCCCTGCGCGTCTTCCGGGACCGCTTCGCGGGCGCCACGGGCGCCCTTCGCTCGCCCAACGTCGCGGCCCTCGGCCGCCTGCTGGCCGGCGCCCGCGACCCGGCCCACGGCGAGCTGCTCAGCTATCTCTTCTTCGACGGCGCCTTCGCGGACGCGCTGATCGAGCTCGGGCGCCTCGACGCGCGCCGCTGGCTCGACGAGCAGCACGACGACGGGCTCTGGCAGCTCGGCCAGCTCAGCTGACGATCCCGAGGCGCTGCGCCGCGGTGGCTGCCTCCACCCGCGAGCCGACGTCCAGCTTGGACAGGATCCGCGACACGTGGACGCTCGCCGTCTTGTCGGAGATGAAGAGCTCCTCGCCGATCTGCCGGTTGGTCATCCCCTGAGCGACGAGCTCCAGCACCGCCAGCTCACGCTCGGTCAGGCCGAGCCGCTCGATCGCGTCGCGCGGCGCCGCTCCGTCGCCGTCGGCGGCCGCGGGCTCCAGCCGCGCCCGGCGCATCAGCGACTCGAGCTCCTCCTGAAGCGGCCGGGCGCCGGCGCGGCGCGCGACGTCGAGAGCCGGGCCGACTACCTCGGCCGCCTCCGTCCGCTCCCCCGCGAGCGCCAGGCACTCCGCCTGCCGCAGGCGGGCGTAGGCCTCCTCGAGCACGGCTCCGTGCTCACCCCACCGCTCCGCGACCCCCGCCCACGCAGCCGCGTCCGCATTGCCGGCGGCGCGTTCGGCTTCCGCCGCGCAGACCTCGCCGTAGATCACGGCCTCCGAAGGCGGGCTGCCCACCCAGGCATCGGTTTCGAGGAGGCCATGGATTCGCTCGTTCAGGCCGCGGGCCCGCTGCTCGGCGTCCGCCGCGCCGGACTTGTCGCCCTGCGCCCGGGCACGCTCGGCAAGCCGCGCCTCCGCACGCGCCGCCATCGCGTACAGGCGCGCGGTGTAGAAGACGAACTCGTGATCGGCCGCGAGCTCCAAGGCCCGCTCGGCCACGCGCCGCGCCTCTTCTTCGCGGCCGCGCCCGATCTCGAGCTCGGCCCTAAGGCTTCCCGAGTGCCCGAGCCACATCGAGTCCTGCGCCCGCCGGCCGCCCGCGTCAGCGGCGTCCAGGAGCGGCTCGGCCTCGACCGCGCGGCCGCGAAGGACCTCCACCGCAGCCCGGCTCGCGCAGAGAACGAGCTTGCTCATGGACGGGGCCGCCTCGAGCGCCCCGTCCGTCAGCGCGTAGGCCTCGTCGAGGCGACCGAGCGTCGCCAGGCGCCGGGCGGCCTCGCCCTCCAGGAAGAGCTGGTAGTCGCGTAGCCCGAGCTCTCGGGCGCGGCGCGCCCCTTCCAGAGCCAGCTCGACCGAGGCCTCGATCTGACCGTCCTGGTCCAGGGTGTCGCTCAGGTTGACGTAGGCGCGCGCCAGGTCGTCGGCCTCGCCCCACTCCTCCGCCATTCGCAGCGCCTCTCGCAGGCGCGCCATCCCGGTCTCGCGGTCGCCGACGTTCACCGCGTTGACGCCAAGCGTGTTCAGGGCGTGCCCCTCCTCCGCCTTGGCGCCGACCTCCCGGGCTATCGCTATCGCCTGCTCGCAGCGCTCGACGGATTCGCTCGTGCGCCCGCGAAGCATGAGGATCTGGCCGAGGGCGCCGTGAACGCACGCGACCTCGGCCCGCGGCTCGTCCGCGGGAAGGAGGTCGGCGGCCTCTCGGTAGACCGTCTCCGCGGCCACGGCGTCGCCGGAGATCCACAGGTAGCGGGCGAGGCGCTCGCGGAGGGTCGCGGCCCGGTAGCGGTCGCTGTCGGGATCGGTCTTTTCGATCGCCTTCCTCACGAGCGCGAGCGCGCGCTGGCCCTCGCCGCTGAGGCTGGCTCCCTCGGCCGCCTGCTTGTGCAGGGCCACCTCGTCGAGTCCGGCCCGGTCCTCCGCGTCCTCGACCTGGTCCCAGAGGTCGATGGCGCGTTCGTAGTGGTGGCTCGCCTCCGCGAACGCGTACACGTGCTCGGCCTCGACGCCCGCCCGAACCGCCGTCGCCAGCGCCTCGGGCAGCCGGTGGGCGCCGATCCAGTGTGCGTAGAGCTCCGCCGCCACGCGGGCGTCCTCGGCGGCGAGGCTCGGGTCCGCCTCGAGCGCCTCCGCCAGGGCCAGGTGGAGGCTGGCGCGCTCGCCCGGGAGCAGGTCCGCCTCGATCGTCTCCTGGAGGAGCGCGTGGCGGAAGGCGTAGGTCTCGTCGTCGCCCTGCACGAGCACGTGGTGGGTGACGGCCTCCCGCACCGCGGCCAGCAGCTCGGGCTCGCTCAAGTCGCTGACTGCAGCCAGGAGCCGGTGCGTGACGAGCCGCCCGTGAGTCGCGGCCGTGCGGAGCACGGACTGGGCGTCGCCGGACAGCTCCTCGATGCGGAGTATCAGGGCGTCGCGGAGGCTGTCGGGGAGCTGGGCGCCGTCCTCCGAGGCCGCCAGCAGCTCCTCTGCGAAGAAGGCGTTGCCCTCCGTCCGCTCGTGCAGCCGCTCCACGAGGGCGGGGTCGGGGGGCGCGCCCAGGATTCCCTGGATCTGGGCCGTGAGCTCCTCGAGCGAGAACGCCGGCAGCTCGACGCGCTCGACCGTCGGCCTGCGCTCGTGCTGGGCGAGGAACGGCCGTAGCGGATGGCGCCGGTGCAGCTCGTCCGTGCGGTAGGTGCAGACGAGCAGCACGCGCTCGCGGCGCCCGTTGGCGACGAGGAAGCCGAGGAAGTCGCGCGTCGAGCGGTCCGCCCAGTGGATGTCCTCGATCGCCAGCACGAGCGGGGCCTCCTCGCCCAGGCGGGCGAAGAGCGAGAGCAGGAGCTCGAACAGGCGCGGCTGCGCCAGCGAGACGCCGGTGGTGGACTCGCCGCGGACCGGGCTTCCGGGTGTGCCGAGCTCCGGGACGAGCCGCGCCAGCTCCGGCCGCGAGGCGCCGAGCACGTGCTCCAGCTCCTCCTCATCGAGCTGGCGCGCGACTCCGCGGAGCGCGGAGCTGATCGCCGCGTAGGGGTGCTCGCCCTCGGCGAGCGCGACGCAGTCGCCGCCGACGACGCGCGCGCCGTCCGCCTCGGCGCGGTCCTCGAGCTCGCGCAGGAGCCGGCTCTTCCCCACTCCCGAGTCGCCGGCGAGGAACACCGCCGCGAAGTCGCCGGCTGCCGCCCGGCCGAGCGCATCCGTGAGCGCTGCGAGCTCCGGCCCGCGTCCCACGAACTCGACGCTCGAAACACGCCGCGGCACAGCCCGATCATCGCAGGGCGCCGCGCCGGATCCGAGCGAATCGCTCTCCTTCTCAAGCAAGCCGGAGGCGCCGCCGTGCGGTCGCCAGGACGGCCCGCGTGCGCCGGCCCGAGCGGTTCCGCTCGACCTTCGGCCGGCCGCGCCGCCTGGCATCCGCGTAGCGCCGCATCTCCTCGACCCGGGCCAGCGCCGCTTCGTGCTCGATCCTCGTGGTCATCGCCAGGTTCCCTTCGTAGATTGCGTCGGCGACGCTACGAGTAAGACGGGGGCCTTACATCGGGCAGATGCCCATAGTTGGGCCTTACGCGGGCCTCAGAACTCGACCTTACGCACCGCCTCCTTGAGCTTGCTCAGGATGATGTCGCCGAGCTGCTTGCCCTCGTCGGTCTTGAAGCCCTTCATGGCCGCGACTACGCCGGCCATGATCAGCGCGACCAGCAGGATGAGCGCGACGTACTCCACGGTGCCCTGGCCGCGCGAGCTACGGAGCGTGTCGACGGCTCCGAGGATCCGGGCGTGGGCGTAGCCGAAGGCGCGATGCATTGGGGACCTCCCGTTCGTGGTTGACGGAAGGCATCGTCCGCAGCGGCGGCACACGGCTCCAGACGTGTGTGTCAAACCTCGGCGACGGGCAAGTTACGTTGCAGCGATGGCCGGCTGGGACGACGACGAGGACTGGGTAGGCGAGCCGCCGGAGGGCCGCTACTCGCGCGACCGCGCCAACCCGGCCTTCTGGCGCACCATCCCGCCCGTCGCGGCTCTCGGGGGCGCCGGCGTCGTGCTCGCGCTGGTCGTGCTGATCGTCGTGCTCGCGCTTCGCTAGGTAGTCCTGCGGTGCTCGCCGGGCCGACGCCCCGGCTGCGCTCCTCGCCAGCTCCCTGCCACCATTCCCGCCCGTGTGCGGCATCGGAGCGATCCTCGATCCGGCGGGCTCGGCGCCGGCCGGGGCGCCGCAGCGGATGGTCGAGGCGCTCAGGCATCGCGGGCCCGACGGTGACGCCGTCACGCGCCACGGGCCGCTGACCCTCGTCCACGCGCGCCTGGCGATCATCGACGTCGCCGGCGGCGACCAGCCGCTCGACTCCGAGGACGGCGAGATCTCGGTGGTGGTCAACGGAGAGATCTACAACCACCTCGACCTGCGGGCCGAGCTCGAGCGGGCCGGCCACCGCTTCGCCACCCATTCCGACAGCGAGGTAGTCGCCCATCTCTACGAGGAGCACGGCCCGGACTGCGTCGAGCGACTGAACGGGATCTTCGCCTTTGCCCTCTGGGACTCCCGCGAGCGGCGGCTGGTCGCCGCGCGCGACCACTTCGGCGTCAAGCCGCTCTACTGGTGCAGCGACGGCCGGCGGGTGGCGCTGGCGTCGGAGGTGGGCGCCCTCCTGGCTTCCGGGCTCGTGCAGCCCGAGGTCGACGAGGTTGCGCTCGACCACTTCCTCGCCTGCAAGTTCGTCCCCGCGCCGCGCACGCTCTTCAGGGGCGTCTCGAAGCTTCCGCCCGCCTCGCTGCTGGTTGCCGCCGAGGGCTCTCCGCCGCAGGTCCGCAGCTATCGCGAGCCGCCGGGGCAGACCCTGGACGGAACCGAGGAAGAGCTCGCCGGCGAGCTCGCGGAACGCTTCGCCGACGCGGTCGAGCGGCAGATGATGTCCGACGTCCCCTACGGCGCCTTCCTGAGCGGCGGCGTCGACTCGGCCGGTGTCGTCGCGGCCATGGCAAAGCGCGCGAAGGAGCCGCCGACGACGTTCACGATCGGCTTTCCCGGCCACGGCAACGTGCTCGACGAGCGCGAGGCGGCGGCCGAGAGCGCGCGCGTGATCGGCACCGAGCAGCACGACACGGCGATGGAGAAGACGGACTTCCTGGCCGAGCTGTCCCGTTGCATCCCGCGGTTGGAGGAGCCCTGCGGGATCCCGAGCGCGCCGGCGCTGATGCAGCTCTCGCGCTTCGCCGCCCGCGACGTCAAGGTGGTTCTCGCCGGCCAGGGCGCCGACGAGCCCCACGGCGGCTACGGGCATCACCGCGCGGCGGCCGCGCTGCGCCACCTCCAGCGCGTGCCCGGCTTCCTCGCGGGGCCGGTGGCCGCGGCCGCGCGAGCGATCCCGCGCGGCGCCAACGCCCGCCGCGCCGCGCGGCTGATCGGCCGCATGGACGACGCGGAGCGGATCGTGCGGCTCGTCGAGATCACCGACCACTCGCAGCGCGCCGCGCTGAGCGGGCGGCGCGGCGACGAGGCGGAGGAGGAGCGGCTGACTCTCGCGCGCGACGTCCTGCAGGACGTCGAGGGCCGCGATTTGCTCGAGCGCTCCCTCTACCTCGACACCCGCATGGTCCTCCCCGACGCGATCCTCCTGTGCAACGACAAGATGTCGATGGCCGCGAGCCTCGAGCTGCGGGTGCCCTTCCTCGACCGCGAGCTGATGCGCTTCGTCGAGCGGATTCCGGCGGGGCTGCGCGTGCGCAAGGCCCTGCACCGCCAGGCGCTTCGCAGGCTGCTGCCGGACGAGATCGTCCAGCGGCCCAAGCACGGTTTCTCGACCCCGTACGACAGCTGGCTGCGCGAGTCGCTCGGCGCCGAGGTCGAGCGGCGCTACGCGAAGCGCTCCGAGCTGGCCGAGCTGGTCGAGCCGGAGACCGTCGCCCGCCTCGTCGGCGAGCATCGCCGCGGCCGCGCCGACCACAAGAGCATCCTCTACTGCCTGCTGGAGCTGTCGGAATGGCACCGCGCCTTCGTGCAGGCGCCGGCGGTCGTCCCCGCGTGAAGCGAATCCTCTACGTCCACAACTCGAAGGCGAGCTTCGTGGAGATCGACCGCCAGATCCTCGCGAGCCGCTACGAGATCGATGACCTCCACCAGCCGGGCCACTGGCCCAACCCGCTGAAGGTCCTGCGCGGCGTTCTCCGCGCCGATCTCGTCTTCGGCTGGTTCGCCTCCTGGCACACGTTCTTCCCGATCACGCTCGCCTGGCTCTTCCGCAAGCCGACGGTGATGATCGTCGGCGGCTTCGACACCGCCAACATGCCGGACATCGGCTACGGCTACCAGCAGGGCGGCCTCAGGCGCTGGGCGAGCCGCTGGATCATGAGGCGAGCGCGAAAGCTCGTCACGAACTCCAACTACAGCCTGTCGGAGATCGAGCGCAACACGCCGATCCCACCGGAGCGCGTCCGGGTGATCCATCACGGCGTGCCCGACCCGTTCGGCGAGCTGCCCCGCGAGCCGAAGGAGCGGATAGCGCTGAACGTGGGCGCCGTGAGCGAGCTGACCCTCGTGCAGAAGGGGCAGGTCCCGTTCGTGGAGGCGGCGGCAGAGCTGCCCGACGTCCGCTTCGTGCTCGTCGGCAAGTGGCTGGACGGCGCGATCGACCGGCTTCGCGCCCGCGCCGGCGAGAACGTGGAGTTCACCGGCTGGGCGTCGGACGAGGAGCTGCTCGACCGCTACCGGCGAGCGTCCGTATACGTGCAGGCGTCGCGCCATGAGGGTTTCGGGCTGGCGGTGGCGGAAGCGATGCTTGCAGGCTGCGTGCCTGTTGTGATGGACGTGACCGCGATGCCCGAAGTGGTCGGCGACGCCGGCGTCCTGATCTCCTCGCAGGAGCAGGCCGCGGTGGCGGCGGGCATCGGGCGTGCGCTCGAGCTGGGGGCGGACGCGCAGGAGCGCGCGCGGGAGCGGATCACCCGCGAGTTCCCGATGGAGACGCGCGAGCGGGAGATCCTGCGCGTCGTGGACGACGCCTTCGACGGGTAGCTTGTGAGGCGAGCCGATGGCTGACTTCCTGGATTCATCGGGCGACGGGGGCGGCTCTCCCGGACGCCGCGAGCGCGGCAGGATGCGCCGCCGCCTGCAGCGCCAGCAGCGCGTGCGCGAAGCCCTGCTGCTCGACCTCGGCGCGCTGGTCTACGAGCTCCACCGTCAGGGCCGGCGCGAGCCGGAGCTGCTCCAGGCGAAGGCCGCCGAGCTGAGCGCCGTCGACGACGAGGTGCGCGCTCTCGGCGAGGCGCTCCAGGAGCACCAGCCGATGGCCCAGCTCGTGGCGGCCGGGATCGCGGGCAGCTGCCCGACCTGCGGCGCCCTGATGACGAGCGACGCCCGCTTCTGCTCCTCCTGCGGAACGCCCGCGAGCCCCGCCCTGGAGCCTCGCCGCCCGGAGCGGCCCCTCGAGCCCGAGATCGCCCCCGCCGGCAACGGCACCGGCCTGAGCGAGGAAGAACCCATCGTGCTGACACCCGCCCCGGCGCCAGAGCCTGAGCCCGAACCAGCGCCAGAGCCTGAACCGGTGCCAGAGCCAGAGCCAGAACCAGAGCCAGAACCCGAACCCGAACCGGAGCCGGAACCCGAACCGGAACCCGAACCCGAGCCAGAGCCAGAGCCAGAACCCGAACCCGAGCCAGAACCCGAACCAGAGCCAGAACCCGAGCCAGAACCAGAACCCGAGCCAGAACCAGAACCCGAACCGGAGCCGGAACCAGAGCCCAGCGCCCAGAGCCCAGAGCCCGAACCCGAACCGGAGCCAGAACCCGAACCGGAGCCAGAACCAGAGCCCTACAGCGGCAGCTGGACCCAAGACGTCGGCGTCCCCGACCCGGAAATGCCGCCGCCGTGGTCGGCCGCGCCCCCCGGCGAGAGCTCACCGCCGAGCGAGAGCTCCCCGCCGGGCGAGAGCTACGAGCCGGCGGTCGACCGCGCGGTCAAGGCCGCGCAGAAGACCATGCGCCGGGGCCGGGACTGGTGGCGCGGCCGGAGCTAGGGCCAGGTGGCGACGGACACCCCCACCCGGAACCTGCCCGCCATCGGCAGCGAGTGCCCCAACTGCGGCACGCACGCCGACCCGGGTCAGCTCGTCTGCCTCGAGTGCGGGGCCCGGCTCGCCCTCGACTACCGGCGCCCGCGCGGCTGGCGGCCGGCGGCGGCCGTGATCGCCCTGGTGCTGCTGGTCGCGGCGGCGGCGTTCGTGATCACCCTGATCGCGGTCGACGACGACTCAAAGGACGAGGTGGCCGCGAGCAAGGCGGGCCAGGCGACCGCCCCGGCAACGCGGGCGAAGAAGAAGTCGAGCGCAACGGCCAAGAAGAAGGCGAAGCAGCCCAGCTCTGCGACCCCGACCACTGGGGGGGTGCCCAGCTGGCCCTCGCACCATGACGGCTTCACGGTCGTCCTCCTCTCGTCCGGCGACGAGGCCAGCGCCCGCGAGTTCGCGCGCAACGCGCGCGATGACGACGTCGACGCCGGCGTGCTCCACTCCGACGACTACGCGAGCCTCGAGAAGGGCTTCTGGATCGTCTTCGCGGGCGACTACGACACGCGCGCGCAGGCCGACCGGGCGGCGGCGCGCATGAAGGGCCGCTTCTCGGGCTCGTATTCGCAGTTCGTGCAGGGCTCGAAGAGCGGCTAGCCGCGCGCGGCGAAGAACTCGGCCTCCTGGCGGCCGAGCTCGGTCTGCGGAGGGTCGCCGTAGAGGAACTCGCGAGCGATCCGGTGCCAGTTGGCCGTCGCCTCGAGCTGGCCGAGCACGGCGACCGTGAGCGCGGCCATGCGCTGCGCGAAGACCTGGTCGCGCGGGAGGTTCACGTACCTGAGCATGTCCCAGTACTCCGAGCGCGGCTCCCCCTCCGAGATCAGCTTCGAGACGAGCGCGCGCGAGATCGTGAAATCGCCGTGATCCTCGATCCACCACCAGGTGACCGCGCGCATGTACTCGAGCAGCCGCTCGGGCGTGATCCGCTCGTCGTCAGGGTCGAAGTAGCCGAGGCCGGCCATCAGGCGGTGGAGCTCGCCGGCGTCGCCGTCCATCACCGCGCGCAGCCAGCGCGACTCGCTCTCGCGCCGCTCGCGCGGGATCTTCTTGTTCATGCCGAAGTCGATGAACGCCACCCGCCCGTCGCCCATCAGCAGATAGTTGCCGGGGTGCGGGTCCGCTGAGAAGTGACCGCTCCGGTAGAGGGAGCCGAAGAAGAAGCGGTAGAGGATCTCGCCGAAGCGGTCGCGCTCCGGCTGGGGCAGCTCCTTGACCTCCTCGAAGCTGAGCCCGTCCACCCAGTCGGTGACGATCACCCGCTGGCGCGAGAGCCCGGTGACGACGTCCGGCACGTAGATGAACGGATGGCCGCGCCACTCGCGCGTGAAGCCGCGGTGGGCGATGGCCTCGGCCTCGTAGTCGCACTCGTCGAGGATGCGCTCGCGGATCTCGGCCGCCACGGTGGGCGCGTCGAGGCCGGGCGCGAAGGTCTTGGCGGCGCGCAGCAGGAGGCCTACGTTCTGCATGTCCGCCCGCACGGCCTGCTCCGCCCCGGGGTATTGGACCTTGACGGCCACGTCGCGGCCGTCCTGCAACCGGGCCCGGTAGACCTGCCCGATCGAGGCGGCCGCGACGGCCTCCTCGCCGAACTCGGCGAAGACCTCGTCGATCGGCCGCTCGAGGTCCTCCTCGATCACACGCCGCATGTCTTCGAAGGGAACGGTCGGTGCGGCGTTGCGGAGCTGCGCCAGCGTCTCCTGGACCACGTCGCGGTACTCGGGCGGAACCGCGCTGATGTCGAGAAACGAGATGACCTGGCCGACCTTCATCGCCGCGCCCTTCATGCCGCCGAGCACCTCGACCATCTGCGCGGCGGCCTCGACGTAGCGGCGGTCGATCGCCTCGTCGCGGCTCTCATCCGAGCGCACCACGTTGAGCGCGCGCATGAACGCGGTCCGCGCCGCCTGGCCGCCGATCAGGCCGCCGACCCGGGCCGTGCGGCGAATCCGCCCGGTGGGGATGGGATCGCTGGCCATGTCCTTGAGGCTAGGCCGAGACCTTCCAGTAACGGCCGACCTGCTCCGCGGCCGCGCGGGTGAGGTCGTCGGGCTCGACCGAGCGCGCCTCGCCGCCGTTCGCGAACGCCTCCATCGTCGACACCACGGAGGAGGCGAGCGCCCCCAGGTCGTAGCCACCCTCGAGCACCGCCCCGACGGGGACGCCGAGCTCGTCGCCGAGCGCGCGCACGTGCGCCGCGAGCTGGCCGTACGTGGAGGTGTCCAGGTTGCAGTCGGCGAGCGGGTCGTCACGGTGGGCGTCGTAGCCGGCGGAGACCAGGACGAGGTCCGGCCGGAACTCGCGCGCGGCCGGGAGCACGAGGTGCTCAACGAGCGACAGCCACGTGTCCTCTCCCGATCCGGCCGGCACCGGCAGGTTGATCGAGAAGCCGGTCCCGTCGCCCTCTCCGACGTCGCGCACGGCGCCGCTGCCGGGATAGAACGGCCACTGGTGGATGCTCACGAAGAGCACCTCCGGCGAGCCATGAAAGATGGCGTTGGTGCCGTTGCCGTGGTGGACGTCCCAGTCGAGGATGAACACCCGCTCCGCGCCGAGCACGTCGATCGAGTGACGCGCCGCGATCGCCACGTTGTTGAAGAGGCAGAAGCCCATCGCGCGCGCGACCTCGGCGTGGTGGCCGGGTGGGCGCAGGGCCGAGAAGCCCGCCCGGGTCTCGCCGCCGAGCAGGGCCTCGACCATCGCGCATGCCCCGCCGGCGGCGTGGAGCGCCGCCTCCCACGAGCCGGTGCTCGTGGGGGTGTCGAGGTCGAATGCGCGCTCGCGCTCGCTGTGCTCCTGCACCGCCTCGATGTGCGAGCGGGGGTGCACCGCCTCGACGCGGGCGAGGTCCACCTCGGGTGCCTCGCGCCGCTCCCAGCCGAGCGAGTCGCGCTGGTCGAGCGCTGCGTTGATGGCGCGGATACGGTCGGCGCGTTCCGGGTGGGCGCCCGTGTCGTGCCCCAGCGACGAGGGATGGCTGAGGAACAGGCCCGCGGGCATCGCGTCGTTACGGTAGCGGCGTGCGTGTGGACGTCGCGGTCGTGGGAGCCGGCGCCGCCGGCCTCTATGCGGCGCTGACCGCGGCCTCGGAGGGCGCGCGCGTGGCGCTCGTATCCCGCTCGCCGCTCGCGGAGACGGCCAGCTACTGGGCCCAGGGAGGGATCGCGGCGGCGCTCGCCGAGGACGACTCGCCGGCGCAGCACTACGAGGACACGATCTCCGCCGGCCGCGACGCCGCCCGGCCGAGCGCCGTACGCGTGCTCTGCGAGGAGTCGCCCGGGCGGGTGCTGGACCTCCAGCGGCTGGGAGTCCACTTCGACGCCGACCGCGCCGGCAACCTCTCGCTGGGCCTCGAGGGCGGGCACTCCCGCCGCCGCGTCGTCCACGCGGGCGGGAGCGCCACCGGCCGCCGGATCACCCGCGACCTCTCCGCGCTCGTGGCGGTGGACGAGCGGATCGAGGTGCTGGAGCCCGCGCGGGCCGCAGCGCTCCAGGAGCTGGACGGCCGCTGCGGCGGGCTGCTCGCCGAGCGCCCCGACGGCAGCTTCGAGCCGGTCGACGCCCGCGGCACGGTGCTCGCCACCGGCGGCATGGCCGCGCTCTGGGCGCGCACCACGAACCCGCCCGGAGCCAGCGGGGCCGGCCACGCGCTGGCGCACGCCGCCGGCGCCGACCTGGCCGACCTCGAGTTCGTCCAGTTCCATCCCACCGCCCTGGCCGTTGACGGCGAGCGCGACGGCTTCCTCATCACCGAGGCCGTCCGCGGCGAGGGAGCCACGCTGCTCGACGCCGCCGGCGAGCGCTTCGTGGACGAGCTGGCCCCGCGCGACCAGGTCGCCCTCGCCGTGCTCGCCGAGCTCGAGCGAAGCGGCGAGCGAGCGGTCCGGCTCGACATGCGCGACATCGACGTCGACCGCTTCCCGAACATCGTCGCCGCGCTGGCCGAGATCGACATCGACCCGCGCCGCGACCTCGTCCCGGTCGCTCCCGCCGCCCACTACGCGATGGGCGGGATCGCCACCGACCTCGACGGCCGCTCCTCGCTGCCGGGCCTGTACGCGGTGGGCGAGTGCGCATGCACCGGCCTCCACGGCGCCAACCGCCTCGCCTCCAACTCGCTGGCCGAGTGCTTCGTCCTTGGCCGCCGCGCGGCGCTGGCTGCGACCAACGAGCCGGAGCCCAAGGGCCCAAAGCCCAGAGCCCAAAGCCCAGGGCCCAAAGCCCAGAGCCCCGAGCCCAAGACACGAGCCGCGCTGTGGCGCCTGGCCGGCCTCGAGCGCTCGCCCGACGACCTCAGCGAGCTATCTCACGACCCCTTCCCCCTCGCCCGCCTGGTCGCCCGAGCCGCTCTGGCGCGCGAGGAGAGCCGCGGCGCCCACCAG
>DASXBA010000182.1:0-19964 GCA_036406475.1 Thermoleophilaceae bacterium
CGCTGTCCTAGGCTGTAGCGCCTCGGATGCTCTCCCGGAGCCTCGATCGCCTGCTCGCGCTGCCAGACGAGGCCCGGGTCCTCGACGTCGGCGGCTGGGCCGCACCGCTCAACCGGGCGGACTGGGTGATCGACCTGCTCCCGTACGAGACCCGGGGCCCGCTCCTTGCCGGCATCGGTCCTGGCCCCGCCCGCTTCAGCGAGGAGACCTGGGTCCAGCACGATCTCTGCGACCGGGCGCCCTGGCCGTTCAAGGATGACTTCTTCGACTTCGCGGTCTGCACCTTCACCCTGGAGGACGTGCGCGACCCCGTCGGCGTGTGCGGCGAGATGTCCCGGGTCGCCAAGGCCGGCTACGTGGAGGTGCCGACGCTGCTCGACGAGCTCAGCTGGCGCAATCCGGAGCCCTCGGGCGGCCCGTGGCTGGGGCATGCGCACCATCGCTGGCTGTGCACGATCGAGGACGGCGAGCTCGTGTTCCTGTCGAAATTCCACTCTCTGCACTCGGATCCGCGTGTGCGGGTGCTTCCCCGCTGGGCGCGCGAGCTGTCGGACGAGGAGCGCGTGCTCGACCACTTCTGGGAGGGCGAGCTCCGGGCGCGCGAGCGTGCCGCAATCGACAGCTACCCGATGGACGAGCTCGAGCAGGCCGTGAGCGCCCGCTTTCCTCCGTCGCCCGCTCGGCGGCTGGCGCGCGGGCTGATGCGGCGGGCGCCGGGGCGGCTCGAACGCGGCTGGGGCTGATGGGCCGCACGGACAGCCCGCTCGAGGGGCGGACGATCTTCTCCTTCGGTGTGCCGCGCAGCGGCACGTATTGGCTCCAGCGAATCGTCACCGCCCATCCCGAGGTCTCCGGGGTGCCATCGGAGTCGCAGCTCTTCTACCGGGGGATCGACCGTCTCTTCGAGGTCTTTCACCACGGTGTTCGCGGCTCCGGAACCACCGGTGCGATGTACGTGGACAGGCCGCGGCTGCTCGATGCCGCCCGCGACTTCTGCGACCAGGTGCTGTCCCCCTACCTCGAGCCCGGCGCGCGCTACCTCGCAGAGCGCACCTCGATGCACGTCTACTGCGTCGGCACGATCGCCGAGGTCTATCCCGACGCCCGCCTGCTCCACATCATCCGCGACGGCCGCGACGTGGCCAGGTCGCTCGTGCGGCAGGAGTGGGGGCCGCCGGGCGTGGCGGAGGCGGCCGAGCAGTGGCGGTCCGGAGTGGAGGACGCCCGCGCCGCGGCGCCGCCGGACCGCTACCGCGAGATCCGCTACGAGCGGCTGCTGGCGGAGCCGGAGAAGGAAATCGCGGACCTCTACGAGTGGCTCGAGCTTTCGACGGGCCCCGCGGCGATGGAACCGGCCATGTCCGCCGCCCGGCTCGTCCGCAATGAGGATCCCGGGGATCCGCGGCTCGCCGCCGGCAAATGGCGCGACTCCTTCGAGCCCGGGGATCTCGCTGCGTTCATGGAGGTCGCGGGTCCTCTCCTCACCGAGCTCGGCTACGAAGCGGAGGTCCCCACGGGCGATCGGCGACGGCGGCGGCCCAGGGGCGGGCGGATCGGGCTGCGGGGCCGTCGGGGCGGTGCCCCGGGCATTGACGTGAACCGGGCTCAACTCACGGTCGACGCGGTGCTCGAGGCGATCCACCTCGGTGCGCCGGACCGCCTGCGGGAGCACGTCGCGGAGGACGTTCGGGCACGGGTCGTGGACCCCGAGGGCGAGCGCCCGCTGCGGGGCCTCGCCGCCCTGGTCGACTGGCTCAGAGATGACCCGGTCACAACGGCGGAGCAGCTCAGGGCCGATCCCCACCCCGGCATTCCCTGGTACTCCGTGGTGCTCAGCTACCGGCTGGCGGACGGGACGATCGAGAACCGGGTCCTCGAGTTCGTGGTCCGAGACTCCGGAGTGGAGGAGCTGGCCATCTATCGCTTCTGAGGGGCTCGCTAACATCACGCGCCCGCATGGCAGTTACCGTGAAGATCCCGACTCAGCTCCGAAACGTCACCGGCGGTGAGGGCGAGGCGACGGTCGAGCAGGCCGGAACGGTCGGCGACGTGCTCGACGGCCTCTACGAACGCTATGAGGGCCTGCGCGAGCGGATTGCGGAGGACGGGGACCTCCGGCGCTTCGTCAACGTCTACGTGGGCGGCGAGGACATCCGTTTCCTGGACGGGCTCGACACCACGGTCGAGGATGGGGACGAAGTGACCATCCTGCCGGCGGTGGCCGGCGGCACCTGACGCGACTGGGATGAGCGAGCACGGGGGTCGCAGCGTCTGCGTGCTCGGTGGCGGGCTCGCCGGGCTCTCCTGTGCGTGGCGGCTGGCGCGCGGCGGCGCCGACGTTCTCGTGCTCGAGAAGGAGGACGTGATCGGCGGCTGCGCCCGCTCCTTCCACTGGAAGGACATGGTCCACGACATGGGGCCGCACCGCTGGCACTCGAAGAACGAGGAGCTCGTCGCCCACCTCGAGGATCTGATGGACGGGAACCTCACGACGCTCGAGCGGCTGTCGCGGATCTTCCTCTACAAGAAGTACTTCAACTACCCGCTGAAGACCGGCAACGTCGTGCGCAACCTGCCGCCGCGGGTGCTGGTCCGGGCGTTCGTCGACTACTTCGCCATCCGAATCCAGAACCGGATCAAGCCGATCCCGGACGACAACTTCGAGAACTGGACGAAGAAGCGCTTCGGAAAGACCCTCTACGACCTGTTCTTCGGGACCTACACCGAGAAGGCGTGGGGGATGAGCGCCCGCCAGATCTCCGCCGACTGGGCCTCGCAGCGGATCTCGCTCCTGTCGCTCATGGACGCCGTCAGGCGAACCGTCTTTCGCCCGCGCAGCGCGCAGACGGCGCCGCGCACGCTCGTCTCGACCTTCTGGTACCCCCGCCGCGGCGGCATCGGTGAGATCTCAGGCCGCTACCGGGCCGAGATCGAGCGCATGGGCGGCCGCGTGCTCACCGGCGTCGAGCTGCTCGCGGTCCATCACGAGGGCGCCCGGATCAAGGGAGTCAGCTACAGCCGGGGGAACGGCGTTCAGCGCGGCGACTTCGACGCCGTCGTCTCGACGATTCCCTGCACCGACCTGGTCCGGCTGATGGACCCGGCTGTGCCGGCCGAGGTGACCGAGGCGAACGACAGCCTGAGGCACAAGGCGATCAAGTTCGTCTTTCTCGAGGTCGCGAAGAACGGAATCACGCAGGACCACTGGGTCTACATCCCCGAACACGACCTGAAGGTCCACCGGATCAGCGAGGCAAAGAACTTCAATCCCAGGAACGCACCGCCCGGGAGGACGGTGCTCTGCTGCGAGATCACCTGCTTCAAGGACGACGAGGTCTGGAACATGGACGCCGAGGAGGCAACCCGGGTGGCAGTGAGGGACATGGCCTCGATCGACCTGCTGAGGCCGGAGGAGGTCCTCGACAGCCACGTTCACGAGCTGGAGCACGCCTACCCGATCTACGACGTGACCTACAAGCCACACGTCGACAAGGTCCTGGGCTACGTCGATTCCTTCGAGAACATGAAGTCGACAGGCCGCCAGGGCCGGTTCAAGTACAACAACATGGACCACTCGATGGAGATGGGCCTGGCGGCCGGCGCCGAGCTGCTCGACTCCGAGCGCGCGGCGGACCATACGCGCGTCGCGAGCGGCAGTGAGTACTTCGGTTGAGCCGGTCGGCCTCCCGGCCGACGCCAGCCTGGAGGAGGCGCGCTGCCTCTTCTGCCCGGAGGGGACCTCGACGACGCGGCTGTTCGAGGATCCTCCCTTCGCGGTCGTGCGCTGCTCCGGCTGCGGCCTCGTCTTCGTCTCCCCGCGCATAGCCGCCGACCAGGTGGCCGGGATCTATGGCGAGAGCTACTGGCGCTCGCCCGCCGCTCGGGACTACGGCTACACCGACTATCGCGGCGACGCCGAGCACTGGCTGCGCACCTACCGCCGCCGGGCCGCGGTGCTCCCCGACGAGCTGCGGCCGGGCGCCCGCATCCTCGACGTCGGCTGCGCGGCCGGGTTCTTCCTCCAGGTGATGCACGAGCGCGGCTTCGACGTCCGCGGGGTCGAGATCTCCGCCTCGATCGCCGCCGAGGCCCGGGCACGGCTCGGCGACGAGCGCATCCACGTCGGAGACCTCGACGATGCACCCCACGGGGAGGGGGAGTTCGACCTCGTGAGCTTCTGGGACGTGGTCGAGCACCTGCCCGACCCGATCGCCGCCCTCCAGACCGCCCGCCGGCTGGTGGCGAGCGACGGCTGGCTGCTGGTCGAGACGCAGAACGTCGAGAGCCGCTTCGCGCGCCTGATGGGCCGGCGCTGGCAACACTTCAAGCAGGCCGAGCACCTCTGGCACTTCTCGCCGTCGACCGTGCGGCGGCTCGTGGAGGCCGGGGGATTCCGGGTCGAGCGCCTGACCGCCCGCAAGGCCGGCAAGTACGTGAGCCTCGACTTCATCGCCGAGCGCGCCACGCGCGTTCATCCGCGGCTCTCGAAGGTGCTGTCGCCGGTCGCCGGCGTGCACGGCGTGGCCCCCTACGTGAACCTGTTCGACGAGATGATCGTGCTGGCGCGGCCGGCCCACCCGCCCCGTGGATGAGGTCGCCTACGAGCAGTTCGCTCGGCTCGAGGAGCGGCACTGGTGGATGCGGGGGAGGCGGACGCTGTTCTTCGACCTGCTCGACCGCCTGCTGCCGCCGAAGCGGCCGCTGCGCAGCCTCGACGTCGGCTGCGGGTACGGCGCCATGCTGCGCGAGCTCGGCCGCTACGGGTCGGCGTCAGGGGTGGACGTGGCCGCCGAGGCCGTCGAGGAGTGCCGGCGGCGTGGCATCGAGGACGTGGCGGTCTCGAGCGCCTACTCCGTTCCGGAGCCGGACGGGAGCTTCGACGTGGTCGCCTTCTTCGACTGCCTCGAGCACCTCGAGGACGACGGCGCGGCGCTCCGGGAGGCCAACCGCCTGCTGCGACCGGGCGGGCACGTCGTCGTAACCCTGCCGGCCTACAAGTTCCTCTACGCGAACAACGACCGGGTGGCCCACCACCAGCGGCGCTACACGGTCCACGAGATCAGGGCGAAGCTCGAGGCCGCGGGCTTCCGGGCGCGCAAGACCACCTACGTCAACACGCTCCTGTTCCCGTTGATCCTGCCGATCGTGCTGCTCAAGAAGCTGAAGGAGCGTCTCCGGCCCCAGCGGGACGACGACACGACCAACCTCACCCACGAGGTCCCCGGGCCGCTCAACGACCTGCTCTACAGGATCTTCTCCTCGGAGCGGCTCCTGCTCAGGCGTGTCTCGTTCCCCACCGGCCACTCGATATTCGCCCTGGCGGCCAAGGACTCGAGCGCAAAGCCGGCCAGGAGCAACAGGAAGGGATCGAGCGTCGTCCGGTAGCGCGGGTCGCCCGCGAGCACGGCGAAGCTGAGGCCGAGCAGCACCGGGAGGCTCCAGAGCCAGAGGGGACCCAGCCGCCGCCGGCTGATGGCCATGGCCAGGCCGACGAGGGCGAGCAGCGCTACCGGGTAGTACGAGTAGGTCACGACCCGCCGCAGCCTCTGCGGCACTCCCATCGCGTCGTAGCTGAGGCGGGTCGTCAGGGCGTTCGCTCCCGGTGCCATCAGCCGGTAGACGTTGAGCCCCACCGCCTCGACGGCGTAGCCCGGGTTGTCCCGGATGTAGCGGAGCGCCTTCTTCGCAAGCGCTCTGTCCACGTCGGCCTCGTCGTAGTCGTACGGGGGGCGGATCGCGTGGAGGTAGATCGGAAGGTTCGAAAGATCCCTGTGGGGGGCGCGCCAGGCGCCCTTGGCGTTCGGATCGTGCCGGGACTCGTCGTTGAAGATGCCGGCCAGCGCGTAGCCGGCGGTGTTGCTGACCGGGATGAACTTGCCGTGGAACACGACCGCGTTCCGGATCGTCCAGGGGGACACGACGAGCGCCGCGACGAGCAGGGCGAGCGCGGCGGGCGCGAGCCGGGCTCGGAGACCGACGCCGCCGGCCGGCAACGCGAGCAGAAGAGGCAGCGCGAGCACGAAGCCGTTCGAGCGCGTGAGCGTGGCGAGCCCGCAGAGGGCACCCGCGAGGAGCGCCCAGCGGTAGCGGCGTCCCGCGTCGCGGTAGACGAGCAGGGACAGGACCATCCCGAGCTCGAGGGCGATGAACAGAGGCTCGACGTTGGCCGACGCGTTGAGGACGACGAGCGGAGGGAAGACGGCGGACAGGGCGCCCGCGGCCACGGCCGGTCGTGGCCCCCAGAGTCGATCGGCGATCAGGAAGATCAACAAGACCGCCACGGTCCCAAGCAGCGCGTTGAGCGCACGGCCGGCCGTGAACGTGCCGGGCGCGAGCTTGTAGGTGGCGGCCAGCAGGTACGGGTAGAGCGGGGGGCGGTAGGCGCTCGGCGAGCTCTTGTGGAAGATCCAGGGGGGGAAACCGTGGCCCGAGGCGATCGACTGGGCATGGCGGTCGTAGTCCCAGGCGTCGAACGGAGAGTGGGGGAGGTAATGCGGCGTCGCGGCGATCAGCGCGAGTCGCACGACCAGGGCCAGCGCCAGGATCGCGAGCAGCGCCCGCGGCATGGTTCGCAGCCGGGTCACCTCTGAGCGCGGGCCGCTGCGGACGCCTGGCTCGGGCCGGCGCTCCGGGCGCGGTCCGGAACCAGTCGCTTGAGCCCGAGGATCGGCCGCTCGTACAGGTGCCAGCTGAGGCTCGCGATCAGCGCGGCTCCGGCGAGCGCCAGCAGTATCCAGGCGAGATACGCCGGGCCTCCGGAGTGCCCGAAGTCGACGCCGAGCTTGGCCGCCTCGGCGATCACGGGCCGGTGCCACAGGTAGACCCCGTAGGAGATCGTTCCGAGGTAGAGGAGCGCCCGGTGACCCAGCAGGCGCCGCACCCAGCCGCTGCGCGGATCGCCAAAGGCCACCGGCAGCAGGACGCCGACGGCCACCGCTGCGTAGAGCCAGTCGCGCTCGAACACCTGCAGCGTCGTAGGCCGCTCGGGGGCGTAGACGGGCGGGATGCCGATGCGGCAGACGACGACGAAGGCGAGAATCGCCGCCGCCCAGGAGAGGCCGGGATGCCGGTCGATGGGCTCGAGCACGCGCGGCAGGGCCCGCCTGCGCGCCGACCAGACGCTGATCACCGCGAGGCCCATGCCCAGTGCGAAGTGGTCGAGGTAGCGCGGCAGGAAGGTGTACGCCACGTTGTGCGCCTGGCCGGGCGCCGTCTTGTCCCAGGTCAGGAAGCCGAGCTTCCAGGCGGTGGCGGCCAGCACGAGAACGGCAAGTCCGGCCAGCTCGACGCGCAGCCAGTCGCGGCCCCGGCGGGTGAGCGCGCCGATGGCGAGCGCGTACAGCGGCAGGAAGGCGTAGAAGGCGATCTCGATGTCGAGCGACCAGGCCTGCGACAGGCCGCCGGCGTAGGTGTCGCGCGCGTAGATCTGGGCGAAGCCGTAGTAGGCGGGTCCGTCGCCCGCGCTCAGCACGCCCGGCAGGTTCAGGACCAGAGCCGCGACGGTCAGCGCGAGCCAGTAGGCCGGGACGATTCGGAGCACGCGGCGCCACGCGTAGGCGCCGGTCGAAGGGCGCCTCGCCCCCTCGAGGTGGGCGACGGCGAACGGGCGGTAGAGGAGGAAGCCGGAGATGAGGAAGAAGATCGCCACACCGACGTCCATGTGGCCGAAGAAGGAGCGGACCCCGGTCGTGCCGATGCCCACCTGCCCGGACGCGTGAATCGCGACGACGCCGAGGACGGCGATGGCGCGAGCGGAGTCGAAGAGCGGGAAGCGCTCGAAGCCGATCGGCTCGGCAATGCCGGGCCGCGGCGGCTCCTCGGGCCGCGGCCGCAACGTCCCCTGGTCCATTCGCTAACCGTACTGGCGGCCGGGGAGGTGACGGTTCAGCGGCCGCGCAGGAGCGTCGATCGGCTGCGGAGCCCCTCGCGATGGGCCCAGAGCCAGACCCAGTAGAGGTTCTTCCACCAGCGCCGACGCGGCGCGATCGGGGTGAGCAGCGCGTTCCACGCGTACCGGCCCCCCGCGCCGACGACGTGCACGGCCGCCGTCGCCCAGGTGCGGGCAAGGCCGCGCCGGCGCACGAGCACGGTGTAGGTGGCGGCCATGGACTTGGCGACCTTCTGCTCCCCGAAAGCGACCTGCGCCGCGGCGCTCTCCTCGTGAAGCACGCGGGCGCGGGGCTCGTAGCGGGTGGTCCAGCCGGCATCGTGCAGGCTCCAGCCCAGATCCAGATCCTCCGCGTACATCCACTGCCGCTCGTCGAAGCCGCCCACCTGATCGAAGGCCTGGCGGCGGAAGAGCACGAAAGCGCCGATAGCCCAGTCCACTTCGCGCGCTTTCTCGGGGTTCCAGAAGTCGAGCAGGAGGAGGCGGTCGCCCAATCCGGGGACGAGGCGGGACAGGCCGAGCTCCAGGAGGAACGTGTGGGGCAGGGTCGGGAACCTGTAGACCGAGTGCTGCACCTCGCCCCCCGGGAGGAGGAGCCGGGGCGCCACGGCGGCCACCCGCCCGTCCGAGCCCGCCGCCAGCAGCGCCTCGAGCGCGCCCGGCTCCAGAGCAACGTCGGCGTTGGCCGCCGCGATCCAGTCGCTGTCGCTCTCGCGGGCGACGAGGTTGACGGCCCTGCCGAAGCCGAGGTTCTCCCGGGCCTCGATGACCGTCGCCCAGGGCGCCTCGGCGCGCGCGGCCTCCGCCGACCCGTCGCTCGACTGGTTGTCGACGACCCAAACGCTCGCCCGCCCGGCCTCGACCTCCGGCTCGAGCGAGCGAAGACAGCGCAGCAGCAGATCCCGGGTGTTCCACGACACCACCGCCACGGTTACGGCTGGGCTCATCCCGCCTCAGCCACGACCCGCTCGAGCGCCGCCGCGATCGCCTCGTTGTACGCGCGCTCGGTGTAGCGAGAGGCGGTCTCGAGCCCGCCTTGGCGCAGGTGCTCGCGCAGGGCCTCGTCAGCCACGAGGCGCTCGACCGCCGCGGCCAGCTCGTCGGGGCCGGCTTCGCCTCCGACGACGAGCGCGTTCTGCCCGTCGCGCAGGTATTCACCCGAGCCGCCGGTGCCGGTCGCCACGACCGGCGTGCCAACCGCCATCGCTTCCAGGGGGACGAGCCCCCAGGGCTCCTCCCAGCGGACCGGAAAGAGGAGGACGTCGGCGTCGGCGTAGGCCTCGGCCAGTTCCGCGCGCGGCCTCACGCCGAAGTCCACCCGTCCGTTGAGTCCCAGGCTCGAGCAGCGCTCGTGCAGCTCGGCGAGGAAGTCGTCGTCCCCGGAACCGAGCACGGCGAGCCTTGCCTCTCCGGGGAGGCTGGCAAGGGCCTCGACCGCCGAGTCGATCCCCTTGCGCTCGTCGATGCGGCCGACGTACAGGAGGCTCCAGCGCCAGGCGCGCGCGGGCGCGGGCCGGAACAGGGACTCGTCGACGCCCGGGTGGGCGATCTCCGCGTGGGGCAGCGGCCGGCCCTCGCCCAGAGCGCGCTCGCGGGTCCGCACGCTGTTGAAGAGCCAGGTCGGTCCCGACAGGTCGAAGCGCGCAGGCAACGCGACCAACCGAGACAGGAGGCCTCCGAACGGGCCGAGCCGCCGGGTGAGCCGCATCCAGGAATCCACCTTGGGCGCGTAGACCATCCAGTCGTCGCCGACCACGCCGACGGAGGGGAGCCCCGCCAGGCGCACACGCTCGATGAGCGAGAGCGACATTCCTCCCATCGCCCACCAGTTGACGACGTCGGGGCTGTGCTCCTCCAGGTGACGCTCGAGCGTCTCCCCGTTTGTCCGCTCGAGCTCGATCCGCTCGCGCAGCGAGAGCCGCGGCCAGCGGTGGTCCCGCCAATACCAGCGCAGCTCGCGGTAGGCCTCCGGATCCTCGGGGATGTCGGGATCGGGCGCGCTGCGGCGGAAGTCGGTGGTGAGCACGCGGACGGCGTGCCCGTCGCCTCTCAGATGATCGACCGCGGAGCGCCAGGTGAGCTCATAGCCGCCCAGGTGATGGGGCGGGTACATGTTGCCGATCGTCAGGATCCTCACGGCGGCCGCCAAGGGTATCTGTGGCAGGATCGGCCGAATGCCGCCCAACGTGCTTCTGGTGGTCCTCGACACGGCGCGCCGCGACGTGGTCGAGCCGTACGGCGCGCCGGCCGGCTCGACTCCCGCGATCGCCCAGCTGGCTCGCCGCGGCTCGGCGCTCCGGAGCGCCTACGCCACCGCCAACTGGACGATCCCCTCGCACGCGTCGATCTTCACCGGCCTGCTCCCGCGCGAGGTCGGTCTCACGCGCGCGCCCGGCGGCACCGCGCCCGGAGCAAAGCCGCTGGTAGAGGCGCAGCGCGAGCGCTTGCTGCCGGAGGTGCTGCGCCGCGCCGGCTACGAGACGCGCGGGCTCAGCACGAACCTGTGGGTCTCCCCGCACTCCGGCTTCGACCTCGGCTTCGACGAGTTTCAGTACCGCCCGACGTCGCGGGTAAATGACGCCGGGGCGCTGCACGGGGCGGGACGCCGCCAGACGCTCGCGTGGGTCAGGGAGGGGATGCGCGCGCGCGTCGATGACGGGGCCGCCGAGACCGGTACCGCGCTCAGGCACATGATCGGCGACTGGTCGGGCAATCCCACCTTCTGGTTCGTGAACCTCGTCGAGTGCCACTCCCCGTACCTGCCGCCCAGGCCCTGGAACGACCTGCCGCCCTGGGACAGGGCCCGGGCGGCGCTCGAGTCCAAGCGCTTCCACAACCTGCTGGCGATCCTGCTCTACGTCGGCGGCCGGCTCGAGATCCCCGAGCCGGCCTTCGAGCGCATGCGCCACCTCTATGCGCGCGCGGTCGGGTACATGGACGAGTGGCTCGCGGGTGTGCTCGAGGCGCTCGACGGGCGCGGGATCCTCGACGAGACGCTCGTGATCGTCACCTCCGACCACGGCGAGCACCTGGGGGAGGACAGGCTCTTCGGGCACGGCTTCAGCCTCGACGAGCAGCTCGTGCGCGTTCCGCTCGTGATGGCCGGGCCGGGGACGCTCGACACCGACCGCGCCGTGAGCCTCGCCGAGCTGCCGCGGATCATCGCCGCGGCGGCCGGCGTTGAAGGACACCCATGGGTCGAAGAGAACCTCGGCGCCGGGGTGGCGTTCGCCCAGTACGACGCGATGCCGCGGGAGCGGCTGGAGGAGCTCGCGAAGCAATGGGACATCTCCGACGAGGGCCTGGAGCGGCTGTCGCCGCGCTTCAGCGCAGCCAGCGACGGCCGCCTCAAGCTCGTCGTTCGCAACGGCGAGGAGCTCGTGTACGACCTCGAGGCCGATCCGGGGGAGACGGCGCCGCTAGCGGACGCCGATCCGAAGGCGCTCCGGTCGGCGCTCTCCGCCGCGGAGCCGGACGAAGCCCCGGTCGCGGCCGCGCAGCCGGCCCCCGATACGCCGTCGCCCGAGGAGCTGGCCGAGCTCGAGCGGCAGATGAAGCTGCTCGGCTACCTCTAGCCCACTAGCCCTTCGACGAACGGCACCTCGAGGACCTTGTCGTGGGCGATCGGCCCGTGCCCGAAGTAGCCGTCCTCCCCGAACAGCTCACCGTGGTCGGAGGTGACCACGAGCCAGGTGTCCGGGGGGAGCATGTGGAGCAGCCGCTCGAGCACGCCGTCCAGGTACTCGAGGACGGCCACCTGGCGCTCCTGTAGCGACGCGAGCAGGGCGTCGTCGAAGAACTCGCCGGCCTCGTCGCGGATCTCGTCCAGGTGCTTGATGGTTCCGTGCACCCCGGAGATGTGCGGCAGCTCGCTGGTGTCCTCGCCGGGCGCCGCGTACGGGTAGTGCGTCTCACCGACGTTGAGGAGCCAGAACGACGGCCGCTCCTCGTCGAAGCTGACCTGGTCGAGCATCGCGGCCATGTCGTTGTGCGTCGGCATCAGCTCGTACGAGTCGAAGTCGCGGTTGATGGGGGTGTACTTGTTCAGCACGGGCATCGACACACGCGCGTGCGTGGCATAGCCGAGCGTGTGCTTGAGGTAGGTGGGGAGGAAGATCGAGGGCAGGAGCTTCTTGAACTCGACGTCCTTCACAGCCAGCCGCTCGCTGTAGCGAAGGAAGTCGCGCTTGTAGTACTCCGACGCGTACACCCGAGCCGGACTCGTGTGCGGGAGCAGGCCCATCAGCAGGTTGTAGTGCGACGGCGCCGTCCAGCTCGCGTAGCTCCAGCGACGCTCGACGTCGCCGAGGCCTGTCAGGCTCTTCGGCGGGGCCGCCAGCCAGGTGTCGTAGCGCAGGCTGTCGAGGACGACTACGACCAGGTTGCGTGGACCGCCCGCCATCGGGCAGCCAGACTACGCACCGCGCATGTCGACATCGACCGATCCACCCGAGCGTCCCGACGTGCTTTTCGGCGGCCGCATCCCGCTCGGCGACCGGACGCTCCGCCAGCACACCGCCCGCGGGACGGTCATCAACGGCACCTTCATCGTCGGCCTGAGCGTCCTCAGCTTCCTCAGGACCTTCATCGTCGCGGGCTTCCTCACGCCGAAGGACTACGGCGTCTTCGGCCTGCTGGTGGCGATCATCGCCACGATCGCCTTCCTCAGGGACATCGGGATCGGCGACAAGTACATCCAGCAGAGCGAGGAGGACGACCAGGCGGCGTTCAACAAGGCCTTCACGCTCAGCGTGCTGGTGGACGCCGTCTTCTTCGTGCTCCTGGCGGCGATCGTCCCGGTGGTCGCCCACCTGATCGACCATCCGGAGCTCGTCGCCCCCGGCCTGGTCCTGCTGCTCGCCATCCCGGCCGCCACGCTCACGACCCCCCTCTGGATCTTCTACCGCCGGATGGAGTTCAGGAAGCAGCGCACGCTGCAGGCGGCCGACCCCGTGGTGGGGTTCGTCGTGACCGTAGGCCTGGCCGTCGCCGGGGCGGGCTACTGGGCGCTGATCGCCGGCGCGCTGGCCGGCATGTGGGCGACCGTGGCCATCACGCTCGTCGCGTCGCCCTACCGGCTGCGCTGGAACTTCGACCGGGCGGCCCTGCGCGAGTACTTCAGCTTCTCCTGGCCGCTCTTCCTGGTCAACGCCAACCGGCTGGTCCTGGTCCAGTCGGCCGTCTTCGTCGGGCAGCTCGTCCTCGGCCTGGGCGCCGTCGGCGTCCTGACGCTGGCCAACCAGATCGGCCAGATCTCGAACAAGGCCGACACGATCGTGACCGGGACGATCTATCCGGCGATCTGCGCCGTCCAGGAGCGGACCGAACTGCTCTTCGAGACCTTCGTCAAGTCGAACCGGCTGGGACTCATGTGGGGGATGCCGTTCGGCATAGGGCTTGCCCTGTTCGCGTCCGACCTGGTCCACTTCGTCCTCGGCTCGCGCTGGGACACCGCGATCCCGCTGCTCCAGGTCTTCGGGCTGATCGTCGCCCTCGGGCACCTGGGCTACAACTGGGACGCCTTCCTGCGCGCGCGCTCCGACACGCGGCCGATCGCCATCGTGGGCATCGCATCGACCGTCGCCTACCTCGGCGTGGCGATTCCGCTGCTCGTGGTCGACGGCATCGAGGGCTACGCGATCGGCGCCGCCGCCCAGATGGCGACGGCCCTCGTGGTGCGCTCGTACTACCTGACCAAGCTGTTCGACGGCTTCCAGATGCTCAAGCATGCGGCCAGGGCCATCGCACCGAGCATCCCGGCGACCGCGGTGGTCCTGCTGCCGCGGCTGTTCGAGAGCGGCTCGCGGACATTCGCGACGGCCGTGGCCGAGCTCGCCGCCTATGCGGTCGTGACCATCGGGGCCACCGCCTACCTCGAGCGCGACCTCATCCGAGAGATCGTCGGGTACCTGCGGACGGTTCAGCCCGGCCGGGCCGTGCCGGCGGGATCGAGCTAGGGCACGCGCGCGACGCAGAGCACGACGCCCCCGGTGCCGGCCCGGTCGTAGACGGCCTCGACGGCCCGAAGCAGCTTCCAGCCGGCAGCGCTGGGAACGCGCACGCTGTCGCCATTCACCTGCCGGTAGGGGCTCAGCGGCTCGATCACCTTGCGGAAGCGCCCGTGCCGGACCAGGTCGTCGAGGGCGTGCTCGAGCGTCTGCGGAGGACCCAGGTAGACAGGGGAGCGCGACAGCACCGGGTCGAGCCCGGCCGCGCGAAACGTGCGGAGAAGCGTCTTCGGCGTGAAGTGGACGAGGTGCTCGAGCGGGCGGAGGCCGCTCCAGTTGTTGCCGTGCCGGCGCCGGGCCGAGCTGCCCCAGTTGGGAACCTCGACCGCGACGTGGCCCCCCGGTCGGGCCCAGCGGGCCAGCATTCGCAGGAAGGCGCGGCTGTCGGGCACGTGCTCGAGGACGTGGAAGGCCGTGACCACGTCGTAGCTCCGTTCGCGAAGCCCCGAGTCCTCGAGCGGCGCGACCTCGACCGGAATGCCGCGCTCGCGGGTCATCTCCGCCGCGGTGCGCTCCGGCTCGACGCCCTGCACCTGCCAGCCGTGCTCGCGGGCGGCGAACAGCACCTCGCCGGTGCCGCAGCCGACGTCGAGCAGGCTGCCCCGCGCGCCGGTCGCGCCCTCGATCAGGGCGATCCGGCGGCGTGCGACCCGTAGGAGGTACTCCTGGAAGACCGGGTGCGTCACGTCCAGCCCGAAGGCCCCGGCCTGGCCGAACATGTAGCCGTCGACGTACACCTCGGCCGGGTCGGCGTATTCGCGCGCCGACACCGTCTCGCACGTCCGGCACTTGCGCAGCCAGTTGCCGCCGCCGAGGTCGAACGCGAGGAAGTCCGTCCCCCCGCAGGCGGGACACTGCTGAAGCTCGAGGACCTTCACGGGCGGCAGTGTAGGGCCGCCCTCAGCACGGCCAGCCAGCCTTCGGCCGTGCGCTCCCACGTGAACCCGCGGGCGGCCTGTGCTCCGCGGGCACGCAGCTTCGACGACAGCTCCTCGTCGGTGAGGACGCGTCGCAAGGCGTCATGGACGTCCTCGACGGTGGGGGGAACGACGAGGCCGGCGTCCGACACGACCTCGGGCAGGGAGCCGCGGTCCGAGACCACGACCGGAGTCCCGCAAGCCATGGCCTCCAGGGCGGTGAGGCCGAAGCCCTCGTAGAGGCTCGGGAGGCAGAAGGCGTCGGCGCCGGCCATGAGCGCCGCCAGGTCGGCCTGGCTCGTGTGACTGAACCGGACCACGCGACCGGGTGTGCCCTCGAGCTCCGCTTCGGCGGCACGCTCGAGGGCAGACGAGTCGGCGCGATCGGCGGCAGGTCCGCCGACGATGGCGAGGACGTGGGGGAGGCCCTCCCCGACCAGCTCGGCCATCGCGTCACGGAGCGTTCCCAGGTTCTTCCGCGGGTGGAGCGCCGACGCGAAGAGCACGTACGGGGCGTCCGCGCCGCCACGTGCCCGGGCCACCAGCTCACGCCCGCCTGGGAGCTCGGGACGGAATGCCGGGTCGACGCCGTGGGGCACGGGATGCACCCGAGCCGGGTCGACTCCGTAGCCGGCGACGACGTCGCGCCGCGAGCACTCGGAAGGGGTGATCACGTGGGCGGCGGCCCTCACGGCGGCCTCGGTGCGAGGAGCGATCGACTCGTAGAACCTGGGGTCGAGCAGCTCGCGGAGCTCGGGCTCGAACCAGCCGGCCTCGTGAACCTGGACGACGAGCGGGGCTCGCGTCGGGTCCAGGTCTGCGAAGACGTCGGCCAGGAGCACCTGCGGGCGCCGGCCCAGCCTCCGCCGGGGCCGGCCGCCATCGTCGAGCGGGACGAGCGCCGCCTGCCGGCCGATGGCGTCCAAGGTTCGTCGCCAGACCTTGCCGTGGCCGGTGTCCGGGGCGAGGCCCAGGAGCTCGGCGGGGACGCCGACTCGAAGGCTCACCCTTCGCCGGGCACGTCGACCCATGCCTCGCCGTCCCAGCGGCGAACGACCCTGGCGGGGTTTCCGAGGACGACCGTGTGGGCCGGGACGTCCTTAGTGACGACGGCGTTCGCGCCGACGTACGCGCCCTCTCCGATCGTCACCCCGGGCAGGACCGCGCAGTTGATCCCGAGGAACGCACCCGGTCCGATCGACACCGGCCTCGGGTCGTGCAGTCCCTGGCGCGCGACGGGCCGCGTGACGTCTCGGTACTCGTGATAGGTGTCGCCGATGTAGACGCGGTCGGCGGCGAGCACGTCGTCGCCGATCTCGATGAGCCCGCAGCACGCGATCACGAGGTCGAAGCCGAAGCGGGCGCGGTCGCCAATGACGAGCCTGCCGTCGTAGCGCTTCCCCTCGTTCACGTCCACGACGGAGATGAAGGCGCCCGGGTGCACCACGACGTCTCGCCCGACCTGGATGAGATGGTGGCCGAGAATGAGCGCGGGGGGATGGATGATGGAGCCCTCACCGATCTCCGCAAGCCGCCCCGAGCCGGTTCGCCGCTTCGCGAGCCGGAGATAGAGGCGGCTGTTGACCGCGTCGTAGAGCCGCGTGGAAGCGCGACGCAGCCCGCTCACGAGGTAGGGGGGAGCCGCATGCGGAGCCGAGCTTAGACTGCCCCGATGACCCACCGGCTCCAGCTCCTCCGGCAGCGGGCCTTCCGCTTTTGGGCCGGCCGGAGGGTCGGCGCTCAGCGCCTGCGCTCGCTGGGGCGCGGCAGCGTGATCGTGCCGCCGGCCACGATCCTGTCGCCCCACCGGATCGAGATCGGGGATCACGTTCTCGTCCACGAGCACGCCCATTTCTCGGTGGTCGAGGAGTACCGCGGCCGGGACCACCAACCCCGGTTGCGCATCGGCGACGGGACTGTCATCGGCCACCGCGTCTGGTTCAGCTGCGTCGGCGAGATCGACGTCGGGGAGCGTGTGCTGGTGGGCCACGATGTCCTGATCGCCGACTCCTTCCACGAGTACCGCGACCGCGACAGGCCGATAATCGACCAGCCCATGGCCAGACCGCGGCGCGTCTCGATCGGGTCCGGTGTCGCGGTCGGCCCGGGCGCGGCCATCCTGTCGGGGGCGAGCATCGGCGAGGGCGCGTATGTGGCGGCCAACGCCGTCGTCGTCGGTCAGGTGCCGGCGCATTCCGTGGTGGCGGGCAATCCCGCCGAGGTGATCCGACGCTGGGATCCGGAGAGGGAGGAGTGGGTCGACAGCGCCGATCGGCGCTGGGCGGGACTGCTCGCGGCCCTGACCCGGGACTAGCGACCCAGCCGCGCGGCCGCCCGCTCTCGCAGGGCGCGAGGCAGCTCGCGGCCGAGGGTCGCGCCCAGCTCTCGCAGCGAGAGCCGGAACGGCCCGACCTTGACCTGGCCCTCGGCGCGTTCGTACTCCTCCTGGAGCGCGGCGATGGAGGGCAAGTCCGAGAGGGTCAAACCGAGAGGCCGTCCCTTGGCGCCGGCCCCGAAGACGAAGAACGGGCATTCGGGGTCGCCCCAGACGGTCACGTCCACGTCGTCGAAGTCGCTCAGAAGGGTCCGGAAGCCTTCCGGCGTGAAGCGCCAGTAGTCGCTCGGATAGGCGTGGATCCCCATGAGCATCACCGAGGTGATCACGCACAGGCCGCCGTCGGCGAGCACTCGGTGCATCTCGCTGCAGGCCGTGAGCGGGTCGGCGCAGTGCTCGAGCGTGTCCAGGCAGAGCGCGGTGCCGACCTCGCCGTCGGCGAAGCTCAGGCGGCGAAGGTCCTCGACCCGGTCGACCCCGGGTCCCTCCCGGAGATCCGTACCGACGAAGCGCCGACCGCGGAACAGCGGTCGGAGGTCGTTCGGCTGGTCATCCTCGACCTGCATGGAGCCGAACTCGACGATCGGGTCGAGGAGCTCGGCGGCGCGGGACACGTCGGCGACGAAGTCGTACAGGAGCTGATGGGCCACCGCGGCAATCCTCGCAGGGCCCGTTGGTACGGTGACCCGTGATGGCGCTGGACCATACGGCGGCCAAGGCGACGAGCACCGAGGAGGCGGCCGCGGCCGTCGCCGGGAGCCCGTTCTGGTACCACACGATGGAGGTTGCCCCGGGGGTAGTGACGCCCGGATGGTTCGACCTCCGTGAGGTGGTCGACGAGCTGCCCTGGCCCGGGGTCGAGGGCAAGCGCTGCCTCGACGTCGGAACCGCGGACGGGTTCCTGGCCTTCGAGCTGGAACGTCGAGGCGCCGCCGAGGTCGTTGCCACCGACGTCGCCGACCACGAGCTCTGGGATCACCCGCTCCGAGCGCGCGAGCGGGGTTCCGCCTATCTCCGCCACATCGCAGGACCGAAGAAGGGGGTCGGCTTCGAGATCGCGCACGAGCTGCTCGGCTCGTCCGTCGAGTTGAAGCAGCTGAGCATCTACGACCTGAGCCCGGCCGAGATCGGCGAGTTCGACGTGATCGTCTGCGGAGCGCTGCTGCTCCACCTGCGAGATCCCCTGCGGGCGCTCGACGCGGTTCGCAGCGTCTGCCGCGGTCAGTTCATGTCGACCAACGAGGTCGGGCTCCGGACCTCTCTGCTGCATCGGCGCACGCCCATGGCCAGGCTCAACGGGCTGACGCGTGGCCAGTGGTGGATCCCGAACCGCGCGGGGCATCGCCAAATGCTGCTCGCCGCGGGCTTCGACATCGACCGCGAGACGGGCATCTACGCCATCCCGCTCGGCGAGGGCCATCCCGCCAAGCGGGCCTCGAGGACACTCGGCGGGGCCGGCCGCTCGGCGGCCCGGCGGCTCCTGATGGGCGGGGACGGGGTCGCGCAGCACGCGCTGCTGGGCCACCCGGCGCTCTGAGCCCGTTCAGAGCACGAGAGATCGGTAACGCAAGCTCCCACGCGCGAGCGAGGCCAAGCCCACGATGTCCGCGGCAATGTCCGCGGCTACGAGCGCGCCTCCTTTTCGGTGACCGAAAGACCCCCGCCGGGCCAGTGCGAGCCGGGCGTACGGCAGGGCCGCGATGAGGGGAAGCGGTGAGCGCCTCAGCAGCGCAGTGAGGGTCCCGGCGAGCGCGGCGTCGAGTGCCGCCGACCGGCGGCTGAGGAACAGCCGGCGGAAGAAGAGCCGCTCCCGGAGCTCCGGCATCTTCGCCGCGGCTGCGGGGAAGTAGCGCAGGCGTCGCCGCTCGTCCACATAGCCGCGCCAGTCGCGCTCGAAGATCGCGTGGTGGGCGAGGGCCTCCGCGCAGAAGCTCGCCCGCGCGCCCGACCGCAGCGCCCGCCAGCCGAACCAGACGTCCTCGAACATCGCCTTCCCGATCTCGGGCCTGATCCACTCCTCGAAGCCGCCAACCCGCTCGAACGTCTCACGCCGGACGAAGAGGTTGGCTGTCTCCCACAGCCCGACGGAGGACGTCACCCAGAGCGTCCGATCGAAGGGCCCGAGCTCGATCGACGGGTCGGGGAGCACCCGACCCTGGACGAGGTCGGCGCCTTCGAGCGCGCTGAGGCCGGCGCGCAGCCAGCCGGGGGTGGGGAAGACGTCCGCGTCGCAGAAGACGAGAGTGCGGCCGGTCGACTCGGCGACCCCGAGGTTGCGGGCCTGGGCCGGCCCCTGGGCGGATTGCAGGAGCACGCGGACAGGGCCCGGCGCCGCGCGAGCAAGCTCAACCGTGCGATCGCTGGAGCCGTCGTCGACCACGATCACCTCGTGGCGACCGTCGCCGAGATCCTGCGTCGCGAGCGCCTCCAGAGTGCGGGGAAGCGTCGTCTCGGCATCCCGCGCGGGAACGATCACGCTCGCCTCGAGCACGGCGCAACCCTACGCGAGCGCCGCTACGCCGGCTTCACGCGCCCGGCAGGATTCGAACCTGCGACTTCTGCCTCCGGAGGGCAGCGCTCTATCCACTGAGCTACGGGCGCCCACGGCGAGTCTAGCCTCGGGTATCGTGCCGTGGCGTGGGGGTAGGGGCCCGCACGGGGACGGCTGGCGCCGCGCTCGGCCGGATGCTGACGGTGCTCGGCATCCTCCTTCTGCGCATCGCCAGCCGACTCGGTAATCGCGCGCTTCCGGAGGAGGCCGCCCGCAGCTTTGCTGAGAAGAGCCGGGACGAATCGCTCGTCTGGCTCGACTACAT
>DASXBA010000183.1:0-3362 GCA_036406475.1 Thermoleophilaceae bacterium
TTCAAGCGACAAGCGGCGTTGGGCGGGGAGTCGTCGTCCTCCGGGCTTAAGTTCCTCATACGTCTCCTCTCACACGTCTCCGGCCACGCTGACCCTGCCTTGCGCACGAGGGCGAAAGCCAGAGGAGCCTCGCGTCACGAAGCGGCCCTCGACTGCGGAAGTAGGCGCACGGCGCGAGCCGAGCAGAGACTCGAAGGGAATCCCCCTCCCCTGCGAAGAGGCCGTGTGCGGGGGGATATCGACGCCGGTTCAATACTGACCCCCTGACGCCGGTTGAATGCTGACCCCTTGGCGGCGCCGTAGGCGCTGTCCGGGGTGGTCGTGAGCCTCGCTCGATCTGTCGGATCGGAGCGAGGAGGAGGTCGTGGTCGGGGTGGAGCAGTGGGCGGAGATCCGCCGCTTGTATTTCGTGAAGCGGTTGTCGATCAAGGAGATCGTCCGGCACACTGGCCACTGCCGTAACACGATCCGACGCGCGCTGCGCTCGCCCGAGGCGCCGCGCTACCGGCGACCGCCGCGGCCGTCGAAGCTCGATCCGTTCCGCGACGAGATCCACCGGTTGTTGCGCGACGATCCGCGTCTTCCCGGCAAGCGGGTGCGTGAGCTGCTGGAGGAGCAGGGCTACGACGGCGGCAAGACGATCCTGGATGACTATCTGCGTGAGGTGCGGCCGCTGTTTCTGCCGCGGCCCCGGACCTTCCAGCGCACCAGCTATCGGGCGGGCGTGCTCTGTCAGTTCGACCTGTGGGAGCCGAGCCGGGAGGTCCCGGTCGGCGGGGGGCAGACGCGGCGCGGCTACGTGGTGGTCGGTTGCCTTCCCTACTCGCGCGCCGGCGCCGGGACGCTCGTGTTCTCGAAGGAAGCGTCCGACCTGCTGTACGGGATCGGCCGTGTCCTCGCTCGGCTGGCCGGCCTGCCAGAGACGCTCGTCTGGGACCGCGAGGGTGCGTTGCACGCCGGTGGCGGCCACCCGACCGACGTCTACGCCGCCTTCTGCGGCCAGCTCGGGATCGGCTGGCGCTTCCTCGAGGCCAAGGATCCGCAGTCGAAGGGCGTGGTCGAGCGGCTGCAGGGCTACCTGGAGACGAGCTTCGAGCCCGGCCGCAGCTTCGCCAACGAGCTCGACTACCAGGAGCAGCTCGACCGCTGGTTCGATGAGCGTGCCAACGTCCGCTTCCACCGCACGCTCCGCTGCCGGCCCGTCGACCGGCTCGCGGAGGAGCTCACCCTGATGCGACCGCTCCCCGCGCGGCCGCCCGACGTCGACCGCCGTCTGGTGATGCGCGTGCCGCCTGACCCGTACGTCCGCGTCGACACCTGCGACTACTCGCTCGACCCGCGCCTCGTCGGCCGTCGCGTCGAGATCAGGATCTCGCAGCGCGAGATCGCCGCCGCCTGCCTCGACACCGGCGAGCTCGCTTGCCAGCACCAGCGCTCGTTCGCGCGCCACCGCACGATCACCGCGCTCGAGCACGCCCGCGCGCTCAGGGAGCTGCGCGGCGCCCCGGCCGAGCCGGAAGTCGAGCAGCGGCCGCTCGCCCGCTACGACCAGCTGATCCCGGCATGACAAAGAGCGCCGAGCTCGCCTTCCTATTCCGGACGCTGAAGGCGCCGGCGGCGGCTCGCGCGCTGCCCAAGCTCGCCGAGCGGGCGCGCGCCGAGGAGTGGAGCTACGAGCGCTTCGCCGAAGCGCTGCTCGCGACCGAAGTCTCATCGCGCGAGGCGCACGGCGGCGAGAGCCGGATCAAGCAGGCCCGCTTCCCCGCCCGCAAGACGCTCGAGGAGTTCGACTTCAGCTTCCAACGCTCGGTGCAGAAGACGCTCGTCTTGCACCTCGGCCAACTCGACTTCCTCACCGCCAAAGACAACGTCGTCCTCTTGGGCCCGCCGGGGACCGGCAAGACGCACCTGGCGATCGCGCTCGGCATCCGCGCCTGCCTCGCCGGCCAGCGGGTTGCGTTTGCGACCGCGACCGAGTGGGTCGCTCGGCTCGGCGACGCGCAACGACAAGGTCGCCTCGACGAGGAGCTGCGCAAGCTGCTCTGGACGCCGCTGCTGATCGTCGACGAGGTCGGCTACATCCCCTTCGACCCGCAGGCGGCCAACTTGATGTTTTCGCTCGTCAGCTCCCGCTACGAACGCGCCTCGCTGATCGTCACCAGCAACAAGCCCTTCTCCGCCTGGGGCGAGATCTTCGGCGACGAGGTCGTCGCCGCCGCCATGATCGACCGGCTCGTCCACCACGCCGAGATCCTCAGCCTCAAGGGCGACAGCTACCGCCTCCGCGACCGCGACCTCGGCGGCCGCCCACCCGCACGCGAGCCCGAAACCGCCTGACCAATCCGTCACGGCGACCGCTCGCAGCCCTCAAAAGCGCGCTCAGCGCGTCGATCTCGAGCTCGACCAGGCGAAACCGGCCCCGCGCGCCGCGATCAGCCCCAGACGCCGTCTCGGCCCCCAGCCCGCCAGCCATCAGAGAGGCTCTCAGCACCGCGCCGGCGACCGGCCGAAGGCCGCTCGCCGCTCACGAGAGGGATCCGAATTCAACCGGCGCGACGGGGGTCCGATTTCGAACGGCCTTGACACTCTGACGGCAACCTGTCGGAGAGAGCTCTTTCGGAGCTCGGAATCAGAATTTCGCGTCCGCCCAAGAAAGCGGCCCTCCCGGAGTGGCTGCGTGGATGTGACCCGGCCCGCGCGTTACAGGCCCGGAGGGTCCCCCTGGAACCAGGTGCCTTGGTTGGGCGGTGTGCCTTGCTGACTCCGCACCTTCCCGCACCGCGTACAGGCGAGACGTATTCCGGCCTCGCTCGTCTCTCCCGCAGGGCGCCATCGATGCCGCAGGGCGAGACATTGAGGTTCGCGGGCACCGTGCCCTCCTCTCGCCTATCCTCAGTTGAAGAGGAAGCTCGCCTGCGCTCGTTCCCCTGAGACGGGCTCCGTCCTATGGCGCTTATACACCCGCTCGACCGAGACTCACAAGCGCCCGGAACGACAACGACCCGCGAGGGCGGGCCGTCATCTGTTCTACAGCGCCAGAGTGTGTGGGGGTCTGGCTATAGAAGGGCTGTCGGCCGTGGCAGGTTTCCTCGATGACCCGAGCTGATCCATGGCTGCCGGGGGTAGTCCGGTACGACAACGACCCGCCGAAGCGGGCCGTCGCCGTGACCCCACGCAAGGACGAGAGCGTGGTTCAGTGTCTTTTCGTCGTCCGTGGTCGGGGCTTCCATCACCCGAAAGTGTGTTGTGAGCCCATCTGGGCTACTCGCTCCCGGCCAGGCGCCGACGGTCGGTCAGCCGCCGCAGGCGCCCTGCATGAGGCCCTGTGCATGGGCGGAGTATTCACGCGAGGCCGTGTAGTC
>DASXBA010000184.1:0-2038 GCA_036406475.1 Thermoleophilaceae bacterium
CTCGGGCCTCGACCACAAGCGGGCGAGCGACTTCTCGACCGCGAACGGCGAGATGCGCGCCGGCAACCGCATGCTCTCGGCGGCCGAGAAGAAGATGGAGGCGCTACCGCACTAGGTCCGGGTGAACGTCAGGTGGGTGACCCCGCTGGGCGCCGACACGGCCTCGACCTCGTAGTCCTTCTCCAGCGCCTCCAGTCCGTCCCACACCCGGACGCCACGGCCGAGCACGATCGGCACCTGGACCAGGTGCATGTGGTCGACCAGGCCCGCGGCGAGGAAGTCGCGCACGACGGTCGGGCCGCCTCCGATGCGGACGTCCTTCCCGTCGGCCGCCTCACGGGCTGCGTCGAGCGCCTCGGCCGGTGAGGCGTCGAGGAAGTGGAAGGTGGTGCCGCCCTCCATCTCGATCGAGGGCCGCGGGCGGTGGGTCAGCACGAAGGTCGGCGTGTGGAACGGCGGATTCGGACCCCACCACCCCTTCCAGTCGGCGTCGTCCTGCCAGCCCGGCGGGCCGAACTTGCCCGCGCCCATGATCTCGGCGCCGATGCCCGGCTCGTGCTGCTGGGCGAACGCATTGTCGACGCCGTCGGTGCCGCCCGTGCGCCCCAGGATCGGGGCACCGAAGCGGGTGGCGATCATCCACTCGTGCAGCCGATGCCCGGCGTGACCGAAGGGCGTGTCGAGTGCCTGGCCCTCTCCGGTCGCGAAGCCGTCCAGCGATATCGAGAAGTTGTGAATACGCGTCCGTGTCATCTGCTCGCTCCGTCTGCTCGATGGCTTTCCGCGGGTGGTCTCCCCGGGCCCTTCGTGCACGAGTACGCAGCGTAGATCCCGAGCGGGTCGTGCTCCGTGTGCTCGATCGTGAAGCCGGCGCGCCCGAGCATCGGCTCGAGCAGCCACGTGAACGTGCTGTACTCGTCGCGCAGGTGCGTCTCGAGCTCCTCGCGCGTCCAGCCCAACTCGGGCGTCGGCGCGGCGCGCGCGAGCCAGCGCTCGAGGGCAGCGTCCGCCTCGCCCGGCTCGAACGAGAACACGAGGTCGCGGAGGAGGAAGGTGCCGCCCGGCCGCAGGAGGTCGGCGACGCCCTGCACCGCGACGGCCTTCCAGAAGTCGGGCAGGTGGTGGAGCGCGTTGCGGCTGTAGACGACGTCCGCCGGCCGGCCCGCGTGCTCGTAGCCGAGGAAGCCCGCCTCGATGCACTCGACGTTCGCGGCGCCCTGCGCCTCGACCCGCCGTCGCAGCTCCGCGAGCATCGCCGGGGACACGTCCACCGCGATCACGCGGCGACAGAGCGGCGCGGCGGCGAGCGCGAACGCGCCCGTCCCTGCGCCGAGGTCGACGACCGTGGACTCCGCGTCGAGCGACAGCGCCGCCAGGTCGTGGGAGGGATCGAAGCCGGCCTTGCGGTCGTAGCCGGCGACGTAGTCGGGGTCGAGGTGCTCGGGCCCGGCGAGCGCGAGCTCCCGCAGCAGCGACGGCTTCACGCGCTGGCCGGAGTCTCTTGCTCGAGGAGAATCATGACCTGCGAGGTGCTGAGCGACCACGGGCTCGCCACCGGGACGGTGGCGACGACCCGCCAGCCCTCGGCCGCGTATCTGTTGAGCGTGTGCTCCAGGTTCTCTGGACTGAACTTGCCGCTCCACCGGCGGTCTTGCTGCGTCAGCACCTTGTATTCCATGGACTCTCAACCTCCTCGAATCGCCCTAACCCACCGCGGTACGAGTGCACTGGTGGCGCGCAGCGTCGATCGGCCACGCCGGAAGTGTGACGCCCGCGCGTCCTTCGGGCGCCTCGCTCCGAGCAATGCATCCCCACGCCGCGAGCGGGCCGTCGCCCTCGAAGCGTCAGGCGCTCGCCACAGGCGTCAGGATGTCGGCGTGCAGGAGATGGCGATGACGATCGTCCCGGCGAACAAGGCATCCTGGGATGACCTGGAGGCAGTTCTCGGCGGCGCCCGGTGTCATGGGGGACGCTGCTACTGCCAGCGCTTCAAGCTCCATGGAACGCTCTGGCCGGGCGACGATCTCGAACACGCCCA
>DASXBA010000185.1:0-35929 GCA_036406475.1 Thermoleophilaceae bacterium
GCCGTCGAGCAGCAAGAGATCACGTTCCGAGCGTTTGGCGTGCAGTTTTCCGCTGTGTCGGATTATCGCACCCCGCTTTACGAGACCATCGCGGAGATCGCCGATTATGACTGCTACCAGCTCGCCGGACTTCCACTGACAGAACACCCGGAACTGGTTGTCATCGACGTGGGAGCCAACGTAGGCATCTCCGCGCTGGCGCTCTCCGCGCTTCATCAGGGCCCCATCGTGTGCTTCGAGCCGATCCCCGACAACTGCTCCACCCTTCAACGGAATCTGGAGCGCAACTCACTCGACCGGGTCACGGTGCTGCCGTACGCGATCGGGTCGCGCAGCGGCCGCCACAACGCTCACATGGACCCCGACTTCAGCGTCTCGGCGCGTACCGATGGCGTCGAGCCCGACGAGGCAAGTGAAGTCGTAGCCGTCGACATGCTGACCCTGGACGAGGCGCTCGCGGCCGCCGGGGCGAATCAGGTCCTGCTGATGAAGATCGACTGCGAGGGGGCGGAGTACGACATCCTCGAGCAACTCAACGAGCGGCTCGCGCGTCGGATCCGGTTCATCTCATTGGAGGTACACGATGTCTCGCCGACACGCAATGTGGGAGTCCTGAAGCGCCAGCTGGAGGCGCTCGGCTATACGGTCACCTACCGGCCGGAGATGCAACGCCGTCCCCAGCTTCACCACTTGCTCGCGGCGCGGTCTGACTCGCCGACTGACTAGTGGATCGACCCAGGCGACACAGAGCGCCCCAGTCGCCGGAAGTCCTCATGCTCGAGTTCAACGCGGGCCGCTCGGTCGGCCATTTTCCTCACTACGCACGCGCCCTCGAGCAAGCGCTTGACAATTGGCAGTTGACCGTGTGGGCGCCGTACCGCGATGGCTGGGCGTGGCAGCGGCGCCCATGGTCATGGCTGCAGAAGCTCTTCCTGGGCTGGCGCGCCTTCCATCCGCCACGTGGGCGGACGCGCGTGGTGATCGCGCCGACCGCCTTCCTTCCGGAGAAGACGTCGCTGTGTCTGGCTCTGTTGCCACCACGTCGTGACGTGATTGGCGCGTTCGTCCTGCGTCGCACCGGCGCTGGTCGGTGGGACTTGCCTATCACCCGTATCGTCGTCGGCACGCTGATCCGACGTGGCTGGCTTTACCCGGTGTCAGACTCTCGCCTCGTGCTGCGGGAGTGGGAGCGGCGCACGGGGATGCCTGGGGCTGAGGTCGCGATCCCTCCGCCTCCCGGGGCGTCCGTACCGCCGAGCGTGGTCCGCCGAGACGGCCCAACCCTCGCCTTCCTCGGGTCTCTTCGCACAGAGAAGGGCGCTGCCCATTACGGCACGATCATCCGATCCGCGCTCGACCACCTCCCGAACGTCACTGTTCATGTGCAGCTCGGTGGGGGCACCGCCGGGGACGGTTCTCTCGCGATCGCCGACCGCCTCCGAAGCGAGTGGCAAGGTCATCCCGCTGTGCATCTGCACGAGGGATATCTCGCAGACGACGAGTACGGAAGGCTGCTCGCCGGCGCCGACGTCGTCGTGCTGCCATACGAGGCAGCGAGCTACGGAACAGGGACGAGTGGTGTCCTCCATGAGGCGTTGGCGTTGGGAGTTACGGTGCTTACCACCCCGTTTCCGTGGGCGATGGAGCGGTACGCCGATCATCCTCAGGTGCGGTTCCTCGAGAACCTCGAACCCTCCACGCTGGAGCGAGAACTGCAATCGGCCGCGCGCGCCGCGGTCAGCCGACGCGCCGACCCCCCTCCCACCGGCGCGGAGTTTCAACGCGACTGGGACAGGGCGATCGAAGGGGCGCTCGAGCGCCTCCGCCGGCGAGCGCGTTCGATCTGATCGCCGGCACCAGGCGCTACGCTCCGGCCTGGATGCAGGGCGCGGGCCCGACCTGCCAGGTCGCGGACGGTGGACCGATGACAACGTTCGAGGGCACACACGAGATCTCGTCGGGGCTGTTTGCCTGGGCCGGGCGACGCGTGCTGGTCACCGGAGGAGCCGGCTTCGTCGGCAGCTACCTCGTCGATGACCTGCTCGCGCTGGGCGCCGAAGTGCGCGTCGTGGACGACAACTCGTCGGGCTCGCCGGACAACCTCGCCAACCTCTCTGACGTAGAGCTCATCCAGGGCGACCTCCGTGACCCCCGGATAGCGCGAACGTCCGTTGCCGGAATGGACGTGGTTCTCCACCTTGCGGCGAGGGCCTACGGGATGGTCCGAAGCATGGAGAACAACCCGGAGGTGCTGCGGGACAACAGCCTGATGGCGTTCCACGTGCTCGACGCGTGCGTGGAAGCAGGGGTCGAGCGGGCGCTGATGGTGAGCTCCAGCTGCGTGTACGCGGACGACGCGCCCATACCTACACCCGAGCTCCCGGTGAACCAGGGGCTGCCGGAGAGCGTGAACGAGGGCTACGGGTGGGCCAAGCGGCTACTCGAGATCCAGTCTCGTTACGTCTACGAGAAGCACGGCCTACCTATCGCCATCGTTCGGCCGTTCAACGCCTACGGGGGTCGTTACCGCTGGCAGGGAGAGTCGTCGCACGTCGTTCCCTCGCTTGTCAAGAAGGTGCTGGACCGAAACGGTCCGGTGGTGGTGTGGGGGTCCGGCCGCCAGGTGCGAGACCTCCTCCACGCTCGCGACTTCGCGCTTGGCTTCCGCTTGGCCACCGAGTGCGCAACCGACTGCGATCCGATCAATCTGGCTGGTGGGGATGCGCTGAACCTGGTTGACCTCGTCGGAAAGGTGGCCGAGGTCGCGGGCATTCGGGACGTAGAAGTCGAGCTCGATGGGTCGAGGCCGGATGGTCGCCCGAGAAAGCAGGCAGACCTCACCAAGCTGCGGAGCAGGGTCCCTGCCTTCCATCAGACGATCACCTTGGAGCAGGGGCTCACGGACATGATCGAGTGGTACGAGCGGAACAAGAAGGACGGGGCGTTCGACGAGTCGTCAGGTGACGCGGCCCCGGATACTTCTACCGGTTCGGCGTCCACCCATTAGTGAACCGACGGGCGCGGCGCGGAAGGGTCAGGAGCGAGCTGTGGGCCGACTCGGTCGCGACTGCCCAGGATTCGTGGCACCGCCACGCAATAGGGCACGGTCACAAACGCGACAACTGCCGCCAGCGAGCCGAGGATGGCGCCCTCGACTCCCAGCGCGCTTGCCAGGACCACGCTTAGCGGCACGTTCACCAGCGCCGCAAGGCCCCACGTCGTCACCTGCAGCCTCATGGCACGCAGCCCTGTCAGCATGACCGACGCCGCCATGCTCAGCCCGTAGATCACCGTCCAGACCCCCAGTGCGCACATGAGCGCGAATGACGGATGCACGGCTGAGCCCGTCCACACCTGAATGACCTCCCTGCCGAGGAGGACGAAGAGGGCGCTGGCGGGGATGACGACTGCCGCGACCAGGCGCATCGAGCGGCGAAACGTCAGGCGGACCCAATCCATGTCACCGCGAGTCGCGGCCTCGGCGTAGGCGGGCCAGAGCGGGAGCAGTACCAGCCCTGCGGGCACGGAGATCAGGGTGAACAGCTTCCATGCCACCGCGTATCCGGCCACGGAGTCGGCTCCAAGCACCTGCGCAATCACGATGTTGTCGGTGAGATTGGTCACCCCCCATGCGAGATTGAGAACGAAGAGGGAGAAGCCCAGCCGCACCAGCGCCCGAGCCGCCGACCTGCTCACGGACGCCAGCTGAGGCCTCAGCTGGGGACGGATCCGACCGAACCAGTAGAGGTTGTTCACCGCCGTCGCCAGCAGCGGGCCGGCTGCATACACACCCGCGAGCCACGGCAGGCCCGCGTTGAGCGCGACGGCGATGCAGATACCCGCGAGGCCAAGCAAGCTGCCGCCGGCATTCCAGACGCTGGAGCGGAAGCCCTGCTGCTGGCCGCTCTGGGCGCGCTGCACGATGTTCAACGGGAGGCCGAGGAAGAGCACGCCCGCGAGCACGGCTGCGGCCGGTCCGGCCTCGTCCGCCGCCTGAGACGACGAGACGTTGAACACGGCATCCCAGTGGATCAGGGGGTAGACGAGCACGAAGACGACGGCAAGGACAGCCGCCAGGGCCACCAGGAGAAAGAAGGCCGTGGAGACATGACGCTTGGCCGCGTCCAGGTCGTCCCGGCCGTCGGCCTCCGCGACGGAATTGACCAGGCTGTTCCCGATCCCGAAGTCCACGAGGTTGAGGAGCACGATGAAGGAGGTCAGGGTCATCCACAGCCCGTAGCGCTCGGTGCCCAGATAGGGAAGGGTGATTGGGACCGTGACCACCACCACCAGCACCCCTACGCCGTAAGCGCCGACTGCCGCAAGTCCGCTGAGGCCGGCTCGCCGAACTCGCTCGCGGGATCTCTCCTGGCTGGGAGCCAGTAGCGCAGCGCCCCTGCGAGCCAGCCTCATCGGCGCGCCACCCAGCGTCCTCTCGAGGAACTGACCGTCAGCCATCTGGGGCAGCCAGGGACGCGCGAGCAGCTGTCGGGAGCGACCGGCTCGCTAGAGACGGCGCTTGACGAACGTTTGATGAGTGTGTCGATCGAGGCGTCGGATTCACTGACTGCCCCCCATTCCATAACGCACGGGCCCAGGATGAGCTTGCTCCGCCGGGCGCCGGTCTCCACGGATGCGCTGCTGCTTGCCGCGGTGATCGCCGCCGGCGCCGCGCTCCGCTTCGTCGCCCTATCGAAGCAGAGCTTCTGGTTCGACGAGGCACTCACGGTCGGCCTGGCCAAGCGAGGCCTGTTCGACATGCTCCACCACATCCCGGGCAGCGAGGCCGATCCGCCCCTGTACTACGTGCTCGCCTGGGCCTGGCGACATGTCTTCGGCAGCGGCGAGGCCGGGCTCCGCTCGCTCTCCGCGGTGGCAGGCACCGCGGCGATACCTGTCGCGTGGGCGGCCGGGCGCGAGCTCGTGTCCTCGAGGGTAGGCCTGGTCGCTGCGGCCATCGTGGCGGTCAACCCGATGCTGATCTGGTACTCGCAGGAAGCACGGGCGTACTCGCTGGTGGTCCTGCTGGCGGCCATGTCGTTCTGGCTCTTCCTGCTGGCGCGCAGGCGGCGCACGGCCGGCAGCCTTGCCGCATGGGCCGCGGTCTCCTCACTCGCGATCCTCACCCACTACGCGGCCGCCTTCCTCATCCTCGCGGAAGCGGCATGGCTGTTCTGGGAGCTGCCACGGATGCGCCGAGCGGTGGTTGCCGCCATTGGGACGGTCGGCCTGGTCGGCCTGGTGCTCCTCCCGCTCGCCGTGCACCAGGCTGACGGACGTACCGATTGGGTCGGCTCCATCCCACTGGCCGACCGGCTGTGGGACGTGCTGAGGGAGCTTGGGAGCGGGAACACGTTCCTCATCTCGTCGGGTTGGGCCGCACCCGGCGGTGCCTGGGCGATCCTTGGCTTCGCCGGAGTCGTCGCCGGTGGGATATTGGTCGTGACGCTCGGGCCGGGCAGGGCGCGACGCGGCGCCGCATGTTCCGCGGCCGTGGGAGCAGCGGCTCTCGCAATCCCGCTTCTGCTGTCGCCGACGCGCTTCGACACCTTCTTGGACAGAAACCTGATCGGCGCCTGGTTCCCCCTGGCCGTCGCCCTGGCGGTCGGCATCGGAGCAACCACCCGACGGGTGGTCGGGGTCATGGCCCTGGCTCTACTCCTGCTGGCGAGCATCGGGGTGACCCTCATGGTGCCTCGACATGCGCACCTGCAGCGGACCGACTGGCGAGACGCGGCCGCCGCCCTCGGAACCCCGAGGGTCGCGAGGGCCGTGGTTGTCAAGCCGGGCTATCTGGCCGGACCGGCCGGAAACGGCTCGGTGCTGGCGGTATACGGCCACACCCTGCGGGCGATGCCGGACGGTGCACGAGTACGCGAGGTGGTGGTCGTCCACGGCCCCGATCCGGAGCCGAAGGGACCGGCGCCACCGGGGCCGCCCGGGTTCACCCTCGTTGAGGAGCGCCACCTCCAGGACGTCGCGTTCCTCCGCTACCGGGCCGCCCGCCCGCACCCGCTTGGCTACAGCGCGGCTCTGCTCGCTCGATCCGACGCTCGCGTCTTGCTCGAGCGGCCGTCTGGGTAGGTGCTTCGCCTCACAGGGGGGCCACGTGGCTTTCCGCGTCCTCATCTGCCGGCTCGGCGTAGAGCGGATGGTCGAACCGGTGCCACGCGTACATCTGCTCGTTCCATTGGGCAGGAATGGTGCGGCTCCAGGCAAGGCCGTGGACCTGGTCGATCTTCATGTGCTGGTGCTTGGCGTTGAACTCGTCGACCGCGAGGAGCTCGCCGGTGAACCGCGTATGCAACGCCGCCGCGCTGGCGATGTCGTCCAGGTAGACAAGGACGCGAGGCAGGTAGCGGGCCGGGTCGCCCTCGAAGATCTGCAAGGCGTCGCGGGTGGACGAGTAGTAGTCCAGATCGACCGACACGAACCCCACCGGAACGGCGGCCGTGCGCTCCAGGAAGGCGGGTACGGTCTCTCGAACGTCGCCCAGGATCAGGTCGGCCCGCCGCGTCCGGCCTTTTAGGGCTTCCGCTTCCATCGGATAGAACCCGGCGCTGTAGAGGTACGGAAGGTCCCGGTAGTCCGTCGGGGCCGGGAGGCCCTGCCCGGTGTCGAAGCCGACGGGAGTGACGGACACTCCGGTTGCACGCTCGATGTCGTCTGCGATGCGTTCCATCGCAAGCAGGCCGTGGCCGCTCGCTACGCCAAACTCGAGGGCGAGTATCGACTGGATGCCGAGCGCGTTCGCCTGCGCCGCCGCTCGGGCGATTCCGTAGGCGTACGCCGGCCGGTCGTAGAGGTCGAGCTCGAGCTTGAGATCGACGGACAGGCCCGACAGTCGGTGCAGTGCCCGCCATACGAGCAGCTCCGGCTTCAAGGTGGCCCTGACCGCCTTGAGCAGCAAGCGTTCGCGTCTACTGGCGAGCTTGGTTGAAGGGCTCATGGCGAGACCCTAGTTCCAGGTGGGCGTCGAGGGCCGCCGCCTCCGGGACGTTGCGCTTCTCCGCCAGCGGGCCTAGATGTCGAGCCGCCGGAACAGCGGCCGGGGCAGGTGGCGGAGAACGGACATGACCACCCTCATCTGAGCCGGCACCCAAACCGTGTGCGAGCCGCGCCGCAGCCCGTCGGCGACGGCATGGGCCACGGCGTCGGCGCCGACCGAGAGGGGCGCCGGGTCGAGGTCTTCGGTCATCTTGGTCCGCACGAAGCCCGGGCGCACCACCATGACGCGCACCCCACTGCCCTCGAGCGAGTCCCCCAGGCCCTGCGCGAACCCGTCGAGGCCTGCCTTGGAGGAGCCGTAGACGAAATTCGACTTCCGGGCGCGCTCCGCGGCGACCGACGACAGGAGCACGATCGTGCCGTGCCCCTGCACGCGCATGCGCTCGACGATCGGGATCAGTGCCGAGACCGCCCCGGTGTAATTCGTCTGGATCTCCTGCACCGCCGCGCGTCGATCCCGAGCCAGGCGCTCCTGGTCGCCGAGGGTCCCCCAGGCGACGAGGACGAGGTCGATGTCACCGTGCCCGTCGAAGACCTCGTCGACGAAAGCCGGATGCGAGTCGAAGTCGAGCGCATCGAAGCGGACCACCTCGACCGTCGCGGCGCCCAGCGCGCGGAGCTCCTCCGCGGCGGGTTCCGCCCGGGCGGGGTCGCGCGCCGCCAGCACGATGGCTTGGGCACGATCCTTGACGAGCCTCCTTGCAACCGCAAGGCCGATCTCGGAGGTGCCCCCGAGAACCAGCACGGACTGCACCGCGCCGACTGCGTTCCTCACGTCAGCCCGACCCGCCGCGCCAGATCGGAGCGCATGACCCCTCGCGGGTCCACCTGCTCGCGCGCGGCCCGCCATTCCCGGAGCCGCGGGTACATCGCGGCCAGCGCATCGGGGCCCAGCCGCGAGTCCTTGGCCAGATAGACGCGTCCACCCGCTTCCGCCACCAACTCGTCCAACCCGTCGAGCAGGCCGCCGAGTCCCGGCACGGCTGCGGGCACGTCGAGCGTGAGCGTCCAGCCCTTCAAGGGGAACGACATCATGCCGGTCCGCTGCGGTCCGAATCGCTTGAACACGGCCAGAAGCGACGGACAGCCCGCCCTGCTCAGTCGCTCGAGCGACATCCGCAGCACGTCCTCACGCCCGTCGGGCACGACGAGCTGGTACTGGAGGAACCCGCTTGGGCCGTAGATCCGGTTCCAGTTGCGGACGGCGTCGAGCGGATAGAAGAACGACGGCAGTGGCTCCAGCCGACCCGTCTCGTGTCGCGGAGCTGCGCGGTAGTAGGCCTCGTTGAAGGCCCGGACCGTCGAGCGGCGCAGGAGGCCGGGGGGCATCCAGGGCGGTGCGGACAGGTGCGACGCGCCGAACGCCGGGGGTCCGCCGCCGGCGACCTGCTCCGCCCGAGCGTGATCGCCGCGGATCAGGACCGAGCGTCCGAGGGTTTTGCCGCGGGCGAGGCAGTCGATCCACGCAACCGAGTATCGGTACTGGTCGTCCCGTGCCGTCATGCGGGCCATCACGTCGTCGAGGTCACCGGCGCGCTCGCGATCGACGCTCATGCAGGCGGACTCGACGCGCAGCAGGCGAACGGTTGCCGACAGGACGACCCCCGTCAGGCCCATCCCCCCGGCAGTCGCGTGGAAGAGGTCGTCGCAGGGCTCGACCGTCAAGCGGTCACCGGCGGGCGTCAGCAACTCGAACGAGACGACGTGGTTGCAGAACGAGCCGTCGCGGTGGTGGTTCTTGCCGTGGATGTCGGCGGCGATCGCGCCCCCGACGGTGACATGGGCCGTGCCCGGCGTCACCGGTACGAACAACCCTCGCGAGGGCAGCAGCCGGCTGAGGGTCGCGAAGCTGACGCCCGCATCCACGGTGACCGTGGCGGCCTCCGCATCCAGGCTGTGCACCGCGTCGAGGCCTGCCATGGCCAGCACGCGCCCGCCGGCATTCTGGGCGGCGTCCCCGTAGCTGCGGCCCAGACCGCGAGCGAGAACGCCGCGCTCGCCCGGGTCGGCGAGGGCGGCGGCCACCGCGTCGCGCGACTCCGGCTTCACAACGCTGGCTCGGCTGGGAGCGGTGCGCCCCCAGCCGGTCAGCAGCAGGTCGCGCCCTGGCTCAGAGGAAGTAGACACCCGCCCCGAACACGACGGCCCACAGCACCGCCAGGACCAGGAGCACTCGGTCGCCGAGAACGACCTCCTCGGGCGCCTCCCCGTGTCCCGCCTCGAGCAGCAGCGCGTAGCGCAGCATGAAGGTCACGAACGGGACGATCGACAACTCGTAGAGCGGCACGGCGCTACCGGGCGGCGCCTGCGAGAAGGCCCAGAGGCAATACGCGGCGATTGTCACGCCCGACGCCATCGTCCACACGTACCTCAGGTAGTCGCGCGGGTACGCGCCCAGCGTTGGCCGAACCGCGCTCCCGCCGTTCCCGAGGTCGACGTGCTCCCCGTGACGCTTGCCCGCGACGACGAACAGCGAGCCGAACGAGGCGACGATGATGAACCAGCGCGACAGCGGCACGCCGGTCGCGGCGCCGCCGGCCACCGCCCTCAAGATGAACCCCGAGGCGACGGCCACGATGTCCACGACCTCGATGTGCTTGAGCCAGAGCGTGTAGCTCGTGGTCAACGCGACGTAGGCGAGCACAACTACGACCAGCTCCACGGTGACCGTTGCGGCCACCGCGAGTCCTGCCGCCATCAACCCGACTCCGAGCCCCACGGACAGACGCACGGGAACGATGCCGGCGGCGATCGGCCGCTCGCGCTTGCGCGGATGGGCCCGGTCGGCCTCCAGGTCTCTCACGTCGTTCAACAGATACGTCCCGCTCGACACGAGGCAGAAGGCCACGAAGGCGAGTGCCACGTTCGCGAGGTTGTCGACCTGGGTGAGCACCCCCGCCGCCGCGGGCGCCGCCACCACGAGCACGTTCTTGAGCCACTGCTTCGGGCGCAGCGCGCGTACGAGGCCGAGCGCGAGCGGGCGCTGCCCGCGCCGGCTCTCCATCCCCGGCTCTTCGGCTATCGCCTGGGCCATCGTGTGATTAACGACCTCAGTCGGCCCTGCCGTTCGAATTTGTGCGCTTTGCCGGTGGACCCTTCTACCTGCTTCCGGCCAGAAGCGCGGTTTCTGCGTCCTGCTGCTGGAGCGCGGACGGCCGCGCACTACCGCGGAGGCGCCGCTCCAGGGGGGCTTCCACGTACCGGTGTGCCAGGCCGGCGACGGCGATCATCACGAGGACGATGCCTACGTACTCGAGAACCGCGACCACAGTGTCGCTACTGAGGTCCTTGGCGACGTACTTGACCCAGATCACGAGAACCGCTCCGTGGGCTAGATAGAGGGCATAGGACCAGACGCCGAGCTTGACTGCGAGCGGATGGCGAAATGGGCTCGGAGCATCCACCCTGTCCGCCTGTGCCGCCGCCGCGATAAGGAGTGCGCAGAACGGCAGAGTGACCAGCCCGACGGCGCCACGGTCGGCGGACGGGCTGATCGCAGCAAGCGCGATCAGGGCCGCTCCGGCGATGGCACTGGCAACGAACAACGAGGGCATCCGCACCGTGCGCCCCTGCAGGAGGGCGGCAAGAGCCATTCCGACGACGAACTCCGGGAGGCGCAGAACCGGGAAGGCGTACCCCGCCCCTGCCGGGAGCGCACCCTTCTCATGGAGGACCAGGGCAGTGGCGACGACCGCGATGAGCAGGCTGCCGCCGACGACGATCACACGCCGGCGGTCGAGCCCGGCCACCATCCCCGCCAGGAACGGGAACAGGGCATAGAAGAATGCCTCGTCAGACAGTGACCAGCCTGGCCCGTTGAGGCCGCCGTCGATGTGCTCGGAGGACGGCCACCATGCCTGGAGCAGAAAGACGCTCAGGACGATTGAGCCGGCGCTCACGGAGATCGCTCCCGCCAGGAGCAGCATCGCACCGACGAGCAGGAAGGCGAGGTACAGCGGGTAGATCCTCGCGAAGCGGCGGCGATAGAAAGCCGTTGGTCGATCAGCGGATCGAAGCGACCACATGAGCACGAACCCCGAGAGAACGAAGAAGAACTGAACCCCCAGGTAGCCCAGTGACGCCAACCGATCGAACCCACCGAAGCTTGCCCCCCCGAGGACAAGCATGTGGTTGGTCACGACGAACAATGCGGCGAAGAACCGCAACCCGGTCAACGAGTCGAGGCGAGCGGCCCGCACGACGACTAGCCCGGAGCCTCAGGCCCCTTGCATCAGTCGCAGTCGTCGCTGACTTCGGGCGGCACGCGAGACAGCGTAGAGGGCGATACGGGCGCACGGGATAGTGGTCGGGTGAGATGCAGTGCTCCCCAGGTGGCTCCGGCAGCGGCGTTTACCCGCCGGCTCCTCGGTCGCAGGAAGCTCAGCGACCTGCCCGTCTCGCCGCTGACCGGCGCGCGCGCCGCCCTCGAGATCGTCCTCAGGGCGCCGCAGATGCCGGTCGAGCTGACGGGTTCGCCGAGCGGTCAGCACATCCGGGACTATCTACTGGCTCGTCGCCGTGGTGTTCGGACCCATCTCTACGCCCAGACGATTCTCCGCATCCCGCCGGCCGGAGCTCCGCTGCTCAAGGGCCGCAGTTTTCGCGCTACCAGGACCAACGTCACCCGGGCTCGCCGCGAGGGCATCACCTGCCGGGAGCTGCCCGCAGCGGAGCGTCCTAGGGTGTTGCGGGAGCTGGACCATCCGGCGTCGCTGGCGGGTCGGACGTTCGACCGCTGGTGGGTGGCCGAAGGGCCCGATCGTTCGCCGGCGGGAATCGCCCTGGCGACGGTCGATCGGGAATGGGGTCTGTTGAATTGGCTGATCGCGCCGCGCTACACGGCGCGCTATCTCCTACACACTCACATGGTCGAGGCGCTGCAGACGACAGGCGTCAGGTACCTCGCGACGAGAACCCCGATGGCGTTGCTCCAGTCTCCGGGGATGCTGTATCTGCAGGCGCGTCTGGGCTATGAGATCGTCCGCCTACGGGTTGCGCCGGAGAGGCTGTGACCCGCTGCCGGGTGATCGACGACTTCGATGAGGTCGCGCCCTACGAGCGGGAGTGGGACCGCCTCGCCGTGGCTCGCGGCAAGCCGACGTCCCGTCCCGCGTGGTTGCGAGCCTGGTGGAACGCGCGGTGCGCTCCAGCCCACCTGGCTTCGCGTGCTCTACGGCTGGTTGTGGTCACGAGCGACGAGCGCCTCGTTGGATTGTTCCCGGCATTCCTGGTCGATCGCGATTCTCGCCTTCCCGAGCTGAGACTCCTCGGCAAGAACACGTTCTGGTCCGTGGAACCGCTCGTGGCCCATGACGCTCCGGACGAGACATTTGCCCTGTTTGCACGCGCGTTGAGCGACACCTCGCCGCCTCCGACACGACTGGTGCTATGGCTCGCCTCGACGCGAGCCGAATGGCCGCGCGAGTTACGACGGGAGTGGCCCGGCGGGCCGGCTTGGCTGCGCCGCGGATACCGAGGGCACCTGCTGACGATCGAGGGCCCGATGTCCTCTGAAGATTGGTTTGCAAACCTGCCGAAACGCCGGCGCGGCGACGTTCGGCGTCGCTCGCGACGGAGCGCCGAAGCCGGTGTGGAGGTGCTCTGTACGGAAAGCCCCGAGGCGGTCCGAGCTGACGTTCATGCCCTTGCGGAACTGCATCACGCACGCTGGAAGGGGCAGTCGAGCTGGCTGACCGAAGGTGTCGAGGACACGATCGTCGAGGCGGGACGGCTGCTCGTCGGCAGCGGCGACTTCCGCCTCTGGAAGGTAGTTCGCGGCGAAGAGGTCCTGGCCGCCGCGCTGTTCGCACGCGCCGGCCACGCCAGTGAGTTGCTGCTCACGAGCTTCGACCCGGCGTGGAGGCGGCTGGCGCCCGGCCTTGTGTCCATTCTGACCGGGGTCGGCCATGAGCTCGATACCGGGGCTCGGGTCATAGACTTCGGGTTTGGCCGCTTCAAGTACCTGCAAGAGCTCTCGAATGCCGAGCGTCCGGTTGTGGGCTACGAGCTGTTTCCGGCCGATCTCAGGATGCCGATCGCTCGGACCCGCTTGCTCATTCCGCACGGCCGCGAACGGCTCGACAGTTGGCGAGGGCAGCTCGGGAGGCGGCTACGAGCACGCCGCAGCTAGCGCGATCGCTCTTCGCGGGCTGCTGTGGCGCTCGATTCGGGGCTTTCCAGGGCCCAGGACGGCACCCCAAACTTGGCTGCAGATGCAAGTTTGAGGACCCCCTTTCTCGTTGAATTCAGAGATTGCGGAGAGCAAAAGGGAGCTCGAGCTGAACGCGAGACAGACACTCGTAGCGGGCGCTGGCGGCTTCATAGGCGGCCATCTCGTCGCTGCCCTGGTCCGAAGCGGCCACGCAGTCCGCGCGGTGGACATCAAGCCGCTGGAGGAGTGGCAGCAGCTGCATCCTGGCGCCGAGAACGTGCGCCTCGACTTGCGCATCGCTGAGCACTGCGACGAGGCGGTCGCCGGGACCTCCGACGTCTACAACCTTGCAGCCGATATGGGCGGGATGGGCTTCATCGAGAACAACAAGGCCCTGTGCATGCTCTCGGTCCTCATCAACACGCACATGCTTCAGGCGTCCGTGCCCGCCGGCGTGGAGCGCTTCTTCTTCTCGTCCTCCGCCTGCGTCTACGCGGCGGACAAGCAACTGTCCGCCGACGTGACCGCGCTCAAGGAGTCGGACGCCTATCCGGCGGAGCCCGAGGACGGCTACGGCTGGGAGAAGCTCTTCGGCGAGCGCATGTGCCGGCATTTCATGGAGGACTTCGGGCTAGCGGCACGGGTGGCCCGCTACCACAACGTCTACGGCCCCCACGGGACCTACGACGGCGGCCGCGAGAAGGCGCCGGCGGCGATCTGCCGGAAGATCGCACAAGCCAAGCGCTCCGGCCGGCACGAGATCGAAGTCTGGGGAGACGGCGAGCAGACGCGGAGCTTCACCTTCATCGACGACTGCGTCCAGGGAACCAACCTGCTGATGGGAAGCGACGTCGGGGAGCCCCTGAACGTGGGCAGCAGCGAGCTCGTGAGCGTCAACCAGCTCGTGGACGTCGTCGAGGAGATCGCGGGCATCGAGGTGCGTCGCGACTACAACCTGTCCGCCCCGAAGGGTGTGCGCGGCCGGAACAGCGACAACACGCTCATCCGCGAGCGGCTGGGCTGGGAGCCGACAACCCCGCTGAAGGTTGGGATGGAGCAGACCTATCGCTGGATCTACGATCAGCTCGCCAAGCCTGCCGAAGCGAAGCCCACGGGGCGGTTCTCGCGCCCTTATCCCGCAGATGTAGCCGAAGCGAACGGAGCCGCTTGGAATCGAGCGAATGGCGAGCAGAGCGTTGGCAGCAACGGTCTGCGCCGTGGCTCGAGGCGCGCCGGCGATCCTGCCCGAGGAGGCTGATGGGGCGGGGGCTGCTCCTGTTCGGGATCAACTACGAACCCGAGCCGACCGGCATCGCGCTCAATACGACCTGGTGGTCCGAGTTGTTGGCCGAGCGTGGCTGGGAGACGACGGTCGTAACCGGCATCCCGCACTACCCCTCCTGGCGGCCGGGAGAGGTCGAGCCGATCCGGTACCACGGCCCTGTCCGCATCACACACCGACCCCACTACGTGCCGCGGCGGATGTCCGCGGTCCGACGCGGGGCATATGAGCTGACCTGGGTGCTGTCGTCACTCCCCGAGCTGCGCCGAAGTAGGCCCGACGCGATCCTGGGAGTGGTCCCGGCGCTCGGCGGAGCGGCCCTCGCCTCCATCGCCGCGCGTGTGTTTCGGGTCCCCTACGCCCTCCTGTTCCAGGACGTGATGGGCAAGGCCGCGGACCTCAGCGGAATGCCCGGTGCCAGCCGCGTTGCGAGGTCCGTGGGCGCCGTCGAGCTTGCCCTGGCGAGGCGCGCAGCCGGGATCGCGATCGTCGCCGATGGCTTCCGCCCGTACTTTCTGGAGGGTGGAGTCCCGGAGGAGCGCATTCACCGCGTCAGAAATCCCGCTCGCTTGTCGCCGGTCAACGAGCCGCGGGAGTCGGTTCGGGAGCGGCTCGGCTGGGACGACGACCTCTTCGTCGTCCTCCACAGCGGAAGCATGGGGTTCAAGCAGGGCCTCGAAACCGTCGTCGACGCTGCCGCCCGCGCGGCTTCGGACCCCCGCCTCCGCTTCGCCTTTCAGGGCGACGGGAACCAGCGAGAAACCCTCGAGAAGCAAGTTGCCCGCCGTGGCCTGCGCAACGTCCAGTTCATGCCCCTCGCTCCCGAGGAGGACCTGGGAAGCATCCTCGCAGCCGCGGATGCGCTCTTGCTCAACCAGCGCGGAGCGGTCACGAACATGTCCATGCCGGCGAAGCTCGCCTCCTACTTCGCGGCCGGCGTCCCGGTTCTGGCCGCCGTGGCGCAGACCGACGAGGTGGCGGCCGAGGTCGAGCGCGCCGAGGCGGGCATCGTCGTTCAACCGGACGACCCGGTGGCGCTGCTCGACGGCATCGCAGCGCTGCGCAGCGACCCGGCTCGCGCTCGCGAGCTGGGTGCGGCCGGCGCACGCTTCGCGAGCACCAAGCTCGACGGCCCGGCGGTGCATGAGCTCGTCGAGGGCTTCCTGGAGTCGGTTTTTCCCGGGCCCTCCTCGAACGGACGCGCCCCCGGCGGGCACGTGAACGGTCGGGCGGCAGTGCCAATAGACATGCGATGACCACGTATTCCGTCATCGGGCTGGGCAAGCTCGGAGCATGCATGGCCGCGGCCATGGCGGCCCGCGGCCTCGACGTGATCGGTGCCGACCTCAACCCGCAAGCCGTGGAGGACATGGCGGCGGGCCGGGCTCCGGTGGCGGAGACCGGCCTGGAGGCCGCCATCCGCGCCGGCGGCGAGCGCCTCCGATCGACGGCCGACACGGCCGAGGCCGTGGCAGGGAGCGATGTGACCTTCGTGGTGGTCCCCACTCCGAGCGACGATCGGGGGGCGTTCTCGATCGAGCACGCGCGATCGGCCTGTTGGGACATAGGACGTGCGCTCAGCGACAAGGACCGCTACCACCTGGTGGTGCTCACGAGCACCGTTCTGCCGGGCTCTTCCCGCCACGGCTTGATCCCCGTGCTCGAGGAGGCTTCGGGAAAGCGCGCCGGGCGCGACTTCGGCTTCTGCTACGGCCCCGAGTTCATCGCGCTCGGCAGCGTGATTCACGACTTTCTCAATCCCGACTTCCTGCTGATTGGCGAGCTCGATGAGCGTTCGGGGGACCTACTCGAAGAGGCCTACGGCACGATCGTCGAGAACGGCGCGCCCTGTAAGCGCATGTCGATCGAGAACGGGGAGCTGGCGAAGATCTCGCTCAACGCGTTCGTGACGATGAAGATCGCCTTCGCCAACACGATCGCCGAGGTCTGCGAGCGTTTGCCGGGTGGGGATGTCGACGCCGTCACCGGCGCCATCGGCATCGACCACCGGGTGGGACGCGCGTACCTGAAGGGCGGCCTCGGCTTCGGTGGACCGTGCTTCCCGCGCGACAACCGGGCCTTCGCGTTCCTGGCCCGCGAGCTTGGCGTGGACCCGAAGCTCGCCGAGGCGACGCAGGCGCAGAACTCGTCCGTGGTCCCGCGCATCGTCGCTCAGATCGAGGCTGCCACTCCGCCCGGCGCGTCGATCGCGGTACTCGGACTGGCCTTCAAGCCATCCACGGGCATCACCGAGAAGTCGCAGGCGCTCGAGATCGCGCGGCGGCTGGCCGTCCGTCACCGAGTCGTTACCTACGATCCGTTCGTCCGGCTTGCCCCTCCGGGCCTCGAGGTCGCCCAAACCCTGGAGGAATGCCTGGCGGAGGCGGACCTCGTGGTGGTGGCAAGTCCAGACCCGTCGCTCCGGCCGGACCAGGACCAACTCGAAGGAAAGATCGTCATCGATCTCTGGCGCATCCTCTCCGACCTAGCCGACCGGGGACTGCCCGGATATTCCGCAGTAGGCCGAGGTCAAGGCGACGGCGCCGACCTCGCCGCGCTGTGGGCCGAGGACCTGAAGGGACAGACGTCCGGCTGAACGTGGCCGCCGCGGGCTAGAGCCCGCGCCGGCCGAGCACGTGCGGCACGGTCCGCAGCAGGATCTTCATGTCCAGCCAGAGGGACCAGTTGGCGCCGTACAGATAGTCGACCTTGACCATCTCGTGGAGAGGCACGCGGGAGGATCCCAGCACCTGCCAGATCCCGGTCATGCCCGGTGGGATCTCGAGCCGGCGGCGCTGCCAGCCCCGTACGCGCTCGTCGTCCTCTTCCACCAGGGGGCGCGGGCCGACGAGGCTCATCTCGCCGCGCAGCACGTTCCAGAGCTGTGGCAGCTCGTCGAGCGACAGTCGGCGCAGGAACTTGCCGACGCGGGTCATGCGCGGGTCGTCGGCGATCTTGAACAGGCCGTCGGCTTCGTTCAGGTCGAGCAGGCTCGCCTTCTGCTCGTCGGCCTCCGCGACCATCGTGCGGAACTTGAGCATCCAGAACTCCTCGCCGCCGCGGCCGATCCGCCGTTGGCGGAAGAGGACCGAACCGGGCGAGGACAGCTTCACGGCCACCGCGATCCCCACGAGCAGCGGCGAGAGGAGGACAAGAGCGAAGGCGGAGCCGAGCACGTCCATCGTTCGCTTGAGCAGCTGCGACGACTCGGTCAGCCCGTAGCGGGGGATGCCCAGGAGCATCACGCCGTCGACGTCGTCGAAGTGGACGGCCGAGCCGACGACCTCGAACAGCCGCGGCAGCACGCTGACCTTTACTCCCAGTGCCTTCGCCAGGCGGATCGCGTCGAGCAGCTGCTCGGTGCTGGCGGAGGTCGGCGCGACGATCACCCGGTGCACACGATGCTCGGTGATCGCCTCCTCGAGCTCGCCCAGCTCCCCCAGCGTGGGGATCGCGGAGGATCTGTCTTGTCCATTCTCGAGCGGCACCCGGCCGACGACGGCGGCGTTGAATCGGGGTCGCGAGCTCAGCTTTCGGTCGAGGCCTTCGGCGGCCTCGGCGCTGCCCAGCACGAGGCAGCGCTCCTCCGAGACGATCCGGGCGGCGGCCTGCCGGGCGAGAGCTCGCCCCGCGAGCAGCGAGATGAAGAGCAGAGCCCACGTCCCTACCACCTGATCCCGGCCGAGCGCCTCCCCCCCGGCGACACCTTCCGTGACGAAGAAGCCGGCGCCCAGCCAGAGCAGGAGCGTGTAGAGAGCCGAGACCTCGAACAGCGCCGGCGCCTCCTCGAGCGTGGTCTTGTGGACGAGGTGCTGGTCACGGTCATACAGCCCGATGACCTTGCCGACCACGACGACGAGCGGAATCGCCGCCAGCAGCGCCGGAGTGAAGGAGTCAGCGCCGATTACCACTACGGCGAGGAGCAGGGCCAACGTCGCGGCGGCCACGTCCGCCACCGCCAGGGTTCTGCGGTAGACCGTGTCACGCCTCAGGCTCTCGTGGGAGACGGCTCCGTGCCGAACCGAGGCCGCCTCCGCCTGCTGATGAGCAGCGGCGCGTCGCTCCAGCCAGGCGATGCTGGACGCATTGCGCGCGCGGCGAGGGAAGCGCTTCGATGAGCGGTCGAGCGCCCGCTCCCCGCCGCCGTCTTCGGACCGGGGCGGTAGCGGGTCTGGGACTGTTTCGGGTCTCCGCTGCTCTTGGGCCATTGCGCCTCGGACCCGCGGGCGAGATGCCCGTGCGGGTCCAATCAATTGAACGCCGGTGGGGGATGGGATCTTTCGGATTGCAATAAGGCGATTTGGGGAAGATTTGAAGCGGGGTAGGCTCGGAAGACCGTGCGCTACTGTCGAGCCGCGCACACAGGCAGGGGCTAGTGATGTGGGAGAAATGGATTAGAACGGCATTGCCGATCGGGGCAATGCTCGTGGGGATGTTGGTGTTCTCGGGTCCGGCGGCGGGGTTGATCCCGGCGGCGAGCCCGCAGGTTCAGCTGCCCAAGGCGCCCCCGCGCCTCCAGCCGACCGCTCAGCTTGCGAGCACGGTGCGGTCCACGGTGAGAACCGCTACGGGAGCTGCGGCCCCCGTGACGGACATTACGGATGCCGCTGCTCGCGCTCCTGCGCAGACGCGAGAGGTGACGGCCTCCGCCCCATCGGGCACAAGTGCCCGGAGTGCGGCGCCGAGCCCCAGCAGCGGCCAGCCCTCCCCCGGCTACCAGGCGCCCGCGCCGAGCTCCCCGCCAGAGGCTCGGGCGGCCGCCGGCCATCGGCACCGGGACGTGGCCGCCAGGCACCGGGCCGACCGGCGGCTTCGCAGCGTCGTGAAACGGCTCTCAGGCTGCCTTGGACGGGTCGGCCACACCGAGCGCCGCGTGCTGGTGCTGCGCGCCGGCGTCGGCGACGCACGCGCCCTGTCGCGGGCGGCGGTCGCCCGGCGGCTCGAGATCCCGAGCGGACGAGTCGCCAGGGCGGAGAGGCATGGCATCAGGCGGCTGCGCGCGCTTTCGCAGCGCCATGGTTGCGCGAGTGGCGCGCGTAAGGCGCCGCTCCCGAGCGCGCAGGCTGTAGTGGCCAGGCCCGGTCCCAGGCTGGTTGCAGCGGCGGACGTCGAGACCGCGGTGGACAGCGTTTTGACCGCCGCACCCAAGCGCGGGGGCTCGGGTGGCTCGTCAGCAAAGGGCGGCCAGGAACGTCACGGCCTCCAGAGCCGGCTGCCCACTGCGTCGAACGCGGAGGATTCCGACCCGGCTCACGTGCTCTGGCTTCTGGTCCTGGCCGGCGTGCTCGTGCTCGCCACGCTGATCGGCAGGAACGCGTCGCGGCTGCGCCCGGTCCAGTGGGCGCCGCCGCCGGAGCCGGTAATGGGGCACCCGCCGCTCATGTGCCCCGTGTGCGGGAGCAAGCGACACGCGGTGAATCCCGCGGTTCGTGCGTATCGCTGTCTCGACTGCCATCACCGCGGCCAGATACCCTCGTGAATGATCTGGTCTAGTTCAGCCGTTTGCTCAACGAGCAAGCCATAGGAAGGAGCGCGAACAATTGAGCGCAGAAGACCCACGGCTCGCCGAGCTCGGTGATGCGGCGCGCCACGCCAGCGACCTGTTCAGCCAGCACGTCGACGAGATCACCCGCGACGCCGAACGTCGCGCGGAGGAGATTCTCCGCCAGGCGGAGAAGGACGCCAAGGCCACGCGGCGTCAGGCGCTTGAGTCCGGCCAGCGCGTGTTCGACCGCATCAACGCCCTCGAGCGACCCTTGAGCGAGTTGGTCGGTACGCTGAGACACGAGATGGAGCGAGTCACCGCAGAGCTCGGTGACGGAAGGGGAAGTCCACACCGTGAACTCTCGTGACCCAAGTGACCCACAGTTGTCGGAGCTGAGCGAGGCCGCTCGGCGTGCCGGAGAGCTCTTCTCCCACCACGTCGACGAGATCACGGCCGACGCGAAGCAGAATGCGGAGGAAATCCGGACGGAGGCCCAGCAAGACGCTGACGCCACCCGGCGCGCCGCGCTCGAGTCCGGCCGGCGGGTCTTCGAGCGCATCAACGCCCTCGAACAGCCCCTGACCGAGCTCGTCGGCACCCTGAGGCACGAGATGGAGCGCGTAACCGCGGAGCTCACCGACGGCCAGCAGGTCGTTGAGCTTCCGCAGGGCGAAGTCACGGAGGACCCGGCCCCGGCCCCGCAGGTCGAGGCCGCCCCGAAGCCGGAGCCGGAGACGGAGACGCCCGAGCCCACGGGCGAGGAGGCAGAGCCCGAGTCCGAGGCCCAGCCGGAACCCGCGGCGGAGCCGGAGGTCGCGGCGCCGACAGCGCTGCACGAAACGCCGGACACGACCGCCGTTCATGAGACTCCGGACGCCCCCCAGGCGGATGAGGCCCCTCTAACGCCGCCTCCCGCCCCGCCTCAGGAGCAGACCTTCACCCAGACCAGCCCTCCGCCCAAGCCCCGCCGGGGCCTTTTCGGCCGGCGGTCGCGGAAGCAGCCGTTCTTGGGGGTCCCGGGCGAGTGCGCAGTGTGCCAGCGCTCCTACCAGGCGGACAGCGAGGAGGAGCTCGCGGCGAGCGGCTGGAGCATCAGCGGCGACGTGGGCCTCTGCCCCGACTGCCAGTCCGACGGCTGGCAACTGCCCGAGGGCGCCCAGCTTCCCTTCCGGCGCGGCGGTTAGTCGTCCGCCGGGGAGCTGTCGAGCTCCTCGCTCAGCCGGGCCTGCCCGGTCGCCAGCCGCTCCGTTGACCGGCTCACGCGATCGCGCTGCTCAGTGAGCGCCGCGCGCGCCGCGGTCACCTGCTCACGCAGGGATTGCAGCTCGCTCTGGTGGTAGTTGAACGCCCCCCGGGCCTCCTCTTCGCCCGGAGTGCCCGCGGCGGCCTTCAGCGACCGTTCCGCGTCCTCCAGCCGGCCGACCGCGTCGCCGAGGGCCACTGTGAGGCGCTTCTCCTCCTCCTCGGCCGCGTCGAGCTCGGCCTTGCCGATCTCGAGCGCCGCCCGGGCCTCCTCCACGGTGGCGGCGAGCTCGCGCAGCGCCTGCTCGCGGGCGCCCTGCTCCTCGCGCTGTTGCTCGAGCTGCGACTGGAGCCACTTGTTCTCGCCCGCCGACGTCTCGACCTTCTCCTGCAGGCTCACCAGCCGCTCCTCGCGTTCCTGCAGCTCCTGCTCGAGCTCGGCCACGCGCCGCTCGCCCTCGGCGATCCGTGACTCGGCCTGCTGCGCGGCCGTGGCCTGCTCGGCCAGCCGGGCCTCCGCCTCTCTTTGGCGCTCGTCCGACTCGGTCCCGGCGCGGGAAAGATCCTCTTCGAGGCGGGCGACCTGCTCGTCGAGCTGTGAGGCCCGGGCCCGCTCCTCCTCGAGCGCGCCGGTGGTGGCTTCGACCTGGCCCTGCGCCTGCTCGAGCTCCGATCTGGTGGTCTGAAGCGTTTCCTCCAGCGCGGCTCGCTGCTCCTCGGCCTGTCGCCCTTCGTGCTCGAGCGATGCCACGCGCTCCTCGAGCTGGGAGCGACGCTCGCGGACCTCTTCCAGCTGGCGAACGGCCTCCGCGGCGTCGCCACGTGCCTGCTCCAAGTCCGCATCCGCCGCGCTGCGCTCCTGCCCGTGGCGCTCCTCGGCCTCCCGGCTCTGCTGCTCGAGCGAAGCGACCTGCTCCTCGAGCTGGGAGCGACGCTCGCGCTCCTGCTCGAGCTCCTGCCCTGTGGCCTCGGCCTGCTGCCGCGCCTCTTCGGCGGCCGAGCGCTCCTGCCCGTGGCGCTCCTCCAGGTCCTGGACCGTCTGCTGGCGCTCCGCGAGCTGCCGCTCGGACTCCGCGACGCGCTCCTCGAGCTGCCGCTCGGACTCTGCGAGGCGCTCCTCCAGCTGCTGCAGGGCCGTCGTCTGCTCGGCCACGCGGCCCTCGGCCTCCTCCGCGCGGCTACGCAGCTCGTCCCGCTCGCGCTCGAGCGCGGCCTGGCTGGACAGCTGAGCGGCGAAGATGCTCTGGAGGCGCTGCAAGACCGCTCTCCGCCGGTCTTCGCCGAAGAGCCTCTCGGTGAGGCTCTCGTGCGCGCTCGTGACCTGCTGCCGCACCCCGCCAACGCGCTCTGTGAGGGCCTCCATGCGCTGCTGCTCCGCACCGGCGACGCGGGCGCCTTCGCGCTCTGACTCCCCTATGGCGGACAACTGGTCGATGCCGTCCGGCTCCGCACGCTGCTCCGCGAGCGCGGTCCGGAGCTCCCCGAGCGTCCTCTCGAACTCGCCGCTCCGCTGGTCGCCGCTCTGGATGAGCTGCTGTAGCCGTCCGCCCTGCTGGGCAAGGCTCTCGCGCGCCTGATCCTCCGCCTGTGAGACGGCTTCGATGAGCTCGAGCACCCGCCCTTGCTCGTCCTCGCCGAGCACCGCCCGGCCGAGGGCGTCCCAGGCCTCGTCGACGCGCGCTCGACCCTCTGCCGTCTGGGCGGGCGATCGCTCCGCCTCGGCCTGCTTCTGCTCGCGAGTGACGCGCTCGCGCTCCTCGGCCTCGGAGAGCGCGGTCATCCGCTGGTCGAGCTCGCCGCGCAGCTCGGGGCTCGAGAGCGCCTCCGACGCAGCAGCTTGGGCCCGCGCGAGCTCGGCCTCGGCCTGCGCGAGCTGCCCGGAGAGCTCGGCCTGGCGGGCCTCTCGAGCGTCTCGCTCCGTCTCCCGTTGGGTGAGCGCCTCGCCAAGCGCGCGAAAGCGCTCCTCCAGTGCGGCGCGGCGCTCGGGGCCGGCGATCGCGGCCGTAAGAGCCTCACGTGCCGAGGCGATCCGCGTCTCCGCCTCCGCAAGCTCGTCCGCGCGCCTCGCGCTCTCCTCGCGGGCGCCCTCGAGCTCCTGGCGAACGACCTGCTCGTGCTCGATGAGGGTCCCGACCCGCTGCTCGATCTGGACGAGCCGACCCGTGGTCCGGTCGCCCGTGGCCCGCGCCTCGTCGAGGGCCTGCTGGGACTCGGAGATGCGACGCTCCGCGGACGCCGCCAGCCCTCCGAGCACGTCGCTCATCTCCCTCAGCTCCTGCTCGAAGCCCTCCAGACCGCCGCCGAGCGCCGCCAGCGTCTCCTCAACGGGCGAGCGCGCCTCGGCACCGAAAACCGCCTCCTCGAGCGCCTCGTGCCCCTCGGGCATGGGCAGCTCGCCCATGTCCTCCGGAACTTCCGTGCTCTCGGGCATCGGAACTTCCGTGATCTCGGACTTCCTTCGGCGGAAGATGCTGCGCCGCTCCTTGGTGGGCTGCGCGACGACCGCCTCCGAGTCCACTGTCTGCTGGGCCACGGTCTCCTGGGCCACGGTCTCCTGGGCAGCGCCAGCCTCGGCCTCGGAGACCTCTCCGTTGGAGACATAGAGGACGAGGATGTCGTCGTTGCCCACCTCGGTGAGGGGTGGCTCGCTGCTCACTCCCACCTCCGCGAGCGCGGCCGACATCCGCTCCCGTGCCTCGTCTGTCAGCTCGTCGACCTCGAAGCTGACCTTCAGATGCTGCATCCGCGCGCGAATCCGACCGCCCTGGCGGTCGATGTAGCTGCGGATTTCTTGCTCTGGGTTCGGCACTCGTCGGGTCCCTCCCTGATGACCAGTCTTGCAATTACGGGCGTCGCACGTGAGGAAACGTGTCCGAGCGCCGTTACACCTGTGTGAACGCTGTGAGGGCCCTAATCCTCACGGACGCTGCAGAGCCCGGCGGAGCGCCCGCCTTCGGACGGTCGCCTCACGAGCTCGTACCTGTTGCGAACCGCCCAATCATCTGCCACGCCCTGAGGGCGTTGCGAGACGCGGGTGTCCGTGAAACCGTCGTGGCCGGACCCGAGCCGGAGCTGACGGCCATAGCCGAAGCGGTAAGCCTGGATGGGCTGGCGGGGCCCCACCTCCAGCTCGTCGAGCGCGACGCCCACGGCGACGCATTGGCCGGCATCGCGGCCGCCGCGCCGTACCTCGGCGACGCCCCGTTCGTCGTCCAGTTCGGTGACTCGCTGCTTCAGGACGACCTCGGCCACATCGTCGAGCAAGGCCTCTCGGACGGCGTCGACGGGGTGGTCGTCCTCCAGGACGGCGGCTGGTCCGGTCGGGAGGCACTCGACCTCGACAGCGCCAGGCTGGTCAGCCGCCTCGCCGGGCCGGGCAGGTTCTCGCGCGTCACGCCCGCCGGCTTCTATCTCTTCTCCGGATCGATCGCGCAGCTGGCGCAGGATCTGGACGGAAACGCAAGGACGTTGCTGTCGGCCCTGGAGCGCCTGCTCGAGGGGGGCGGCCACGTGGAGGGGGTCCGCGTCAAGGGCGCCTGGCGCTACGGCGGGGACCCGCGTCACCTGCTCGAGGGCAACCGCTACCTGCTCGAGCGCCTCGCGGCCGCGCCCGCCAACTTCGACTTCGACAACGTGGAGGTGCAGGGCCGCGTGCTCGTCGACCCCACGGCCGACGTCAGCGACAGCACGATCCGAGGGCCCGCGGTGGTCGGCGCCCGCGCGCGGATTTGCGACGCGTACATCGGCCCCTATACGTCGATCGGCCCGGACGTGACCGTCGAAGGCGCGGAGATAGAGCACTCGATCGTCCTGCCGGGCGCCACGATCGCCCACATAGGGCGCCGGCTCGAGACCAGCATCGTCGGCACCGGCGCGAAGCTGTTCAGGGACTTCCGGCTCCCCAACGCCCTGCGCGTCCAGGTCGGAGACGGCGCCGAGATCGCCCTCGCCTAGCGCGATCCAGCCCGAAGCGGGTTTGGTTTCCGGCCCAGGCCGGAAAAGACTAGGGAGGGTTCCCTAGTGCGAACTCGAGCAGGGGCGATTAGGGTAGGCCAACTTGCGTTGGCGACTGCCCGTTGGAGTCGCCGGATAGGGCCCCAAACAGAAGAGGCGCAGCATGAACCAAGGTGATGTGGATGTCACCGTGACGCGTGCTATCGCGCGCGCCAAGACGGGGGACATAGACGCCCTCCACTACCTATACGTTCGCTATGCGGACTCCGTCCAGACGTACGTCCGCAGCATCGTCGGCGATCACCACGAGGCGGAGGACGTGACCCAGAACGTCTTCGCGAAGCTGATGACGGCGATCCGCAAGTACGAGCAGCGCAGCGTTCCCTTCTCGGCCTGGATCATGCGGGTGGCGCGCAACGCCGCGCTGGACCATCTCCGTGCCCGCCGCCACATACCGTGCGAGGAGGTGCGGATGAGCGAGGAGAGTTACGAGGAGGGGGGCTTCGACCGCATCCAGTCGCTACGCGAGGCGCTCGAGCGGCTCCCGGAGGAGCAGCGCGAGGTATTGGTGCTGCGACACGTCGCCGGGCTCTCCCCGGGCGAGATCGCGGATCGACTCGAGAAGAGCGAGGGCTCGGTCCACGGGCTCCACCATCGCGGGCGCGGCGCGCTCCGCGAGGCGCTTAACGAACTCGACTCCGGGCCGGTGACCGTAGCGGGCTGATGCGTATCCGGTGACTCAGGCTCTGTGCTTGGGCGCCGCGGTCTCGGGGCGCGAGATCCGATTGCTTGGTGACTTCACCTGCATATGGCTGGTCAAGTCACCAACCAACCCGATCGGGCTGAGGGGACGTCCACCGGACGGAGCCGGATACGCATCAGCGGGCTAGTGAGCTGAGTCGGAAGTCCGCGTTCAGCTTCCCGAGCGGCTGGGCGGCGCTGGCGACGTACGCTCAGGCGCGTCCAGACGCCGGGAAGGTGCCGGCGGAATGACGACGCAGGTCACTAGACCGGCCGCCGCCGTTGGCCAGCCGGCGGGCCAGGCGACCCGAGTGGACGTCGGCCAGGTAGTAGAAGGCAGCGTGCTCGACTATGCGCTCCAGCGGTACGTCCTCGCGCCGGGCGTGGTCTGCCACGGCCCGCCACGTGTCCCCGTCCAGCTCGAGCGTGACTTCGAGCTGCTCGCGTCCGTCCCGCTGGCGATCCTGACCGAGTGACGGCAGCTTGGCGGCGGGCCTGCTGCTGCCAAGGTCCGACACGAAGTACAGAACGGCGAGGGACAGCATCCGCTCCACCGAAACGCCGTCCCGAGCAGCCTGCTCGGCAAATGCGCTCCGCGCGAAGCTAGTTGCCCTCAGCGTGACGGTCCGTCTCACGCCCGGCGGCCTCCATCCGTGGTGCTCCCTTCCCTTCTCCTCTCCCACCTACCTACCCACCTTGGCGGGCGGTCAAGCGGGCTAGCGCAGGCTCTTCGGGCTCTCGCCAAGCGCCCCCCGTAGCTCCTCGCGCGCGTCCACGCTCAGCTTTTCGAAGATGTGGTGCAGATGCCACTCGACCGTCTTGACGGTCACGAAGAGCGTCTCGGCGATCTCCCGGTTCGACATCCCCCGGCCGACGAGGTTGGCCACCTGCTGCTCGCGCGGCGTCAGCGCGTCCAGGCCGCTCACCGCCTGCCGGCGCGGCTTCGCCCCGGTAGCCCCGAGCTCGCGCTGCGCCCGCCGCACGAGCTGCGCCGCGCCGCAACGCCCCGCCAGGTCGACCGCACGACGCAGTGGGTCGCGGGCGTCCTTGCGCTTGCGACCCCGCCGGAGCGCTGCCCCCAGGTCCACGAGCGTATGAGCCAGCTCGAGCGTGAACTCCGTGCGCTCGAGACAGGCCACCGCCTCCTCGAGTGCCTCCACCCGTCCGGCGCGCTCCTCGATCTGTCCCAGAGCGTGCAGGGCCTTGCCCTGCGCGCCCGGCGCGCCGATTCCCTCGGCCAGCTCCAGCTCCTCCTCCGCAAGCGCCCGGGCACCCGCCCGGTCGCCGATCTCGGCCAAGGCGAGCGCCGCCTGGGAGCGCCACGGGTAGACGGACGGGCTGCGCGCACCCACCGCCGCCCAGGCGCCGCCGCAGTCGAGGAAGTCGGCGAGCGCGCCCGAGGGGTCGCCCGTTGCAAGCCGCCAGTTCCCGCGGCGGGCGAGGAAGGCGGCGCGAGCGCTGTGGTCCACCGCCGCGAGCTTCTGCTCGCCCGCCGCCAGTGGCTTCTCCGCCGCGTCCGGATGCCCACTCTCCAGCTCCAGGTCGCTGATCACGCCCAACGCACCCGGGAGGCCGAGCAGCCAGCCAAAGCGTTCGGCGGAGATGGCGAGCTCCGCATCCGCTCTCGCGGGTGCCAGCTGCCCGCGGCGCAGGCGAACCAGGCTGCGCATGTAGGCGGCCGTGGCTGCTGAGAGCACCGAGCCCCGGTGGGAGGCGTCGTCCAGCGCCAGCGTGAGCGCGCGCTCGGCGTCGGAGAGCTCCTCCGCGAACATCAGCGCCATCGCAGCGAGATAGACGGCCAGGCCGTCCGACGTCTCGAGCGCGATGAGCCGGTCTCCGAAGAGAGCTCGACGCGCAAGGTCGGCCACCTCCGTTCGCGAGGTTCCCCACAACGCGCCCTGAAAAGCCCGCTGCGCCAGGAGCAGCCGGCGCGCATGCGAGGTCTCCGAGGGCTCGTCCCGCCGTCCCGCCGCCGCCATGGCCTCCGTGGCTCCCGTCAGTCGCGCCACCGTGTCCAGCGCAAGGCGAAGCCGCAGCTTCTCGTCGCTGTCCTCGACCGACTCGAGTCCGCCCAGCAGGGTCTTGACCGCGTCTTGCGGGAGCCCACGCATGTAGAGCACCCGGCCGGCGTCGAGCGCGGCCAGCACCCGGTCGTGGGGGCTCGAGATCCGCTCCAACGCCTCGGTCAGATGCGGGACGGCTTGAGCGTCCCCGGCCAGCGCCTCGGCCCGCCCGAGGTCGAGCAGCAGGCGTGGCCGGCGCTCCGCGGCAGGCGGCTCCTCCAGCGCCCGCCGCAGGTAGGTCACGGCGGTCTTGGGCGCTCCCTGCCGAATCGCCGCCTCCGCGGCCTCGAGCAGCGCGTCCACGACCCACTCCTCGCCCGCGTAACCGGCTTCGAGCAGCTGCGCGGCCACGCGCTCGAGCGCGGCGCCGTCCCGTCGCAATATCCGGGCCGCCTCGCGGTGGGCGTCGCCGCGCTCCCCCGACGGGCGACCTGCCAGAAGCGCCTTTCGCACGATCGGCTGGACGAAGGAGAGATACCGCTCGCCGCTGAGTACCCCCGTCTCGATCAGCTGGTCGGCCAGAACCGTCGTCTGGGCCTCCTCGATGCCGGCGAGCTCGGCCGCGTGCCGCGGCTCGGACTCCTCACCCAGGAGGGCCAGTGCCTCGGCCAGCTGCTGCGCGCCGCGCCCGCTCTGCCGGATCACCTCGAGCGACCAGTCGCGAACACGCTCGAGTGCCGCGCCTTCGAGGAGCAGCTCCCCTCCCGAACGCCTCCTCGCCCCGTCCGGGGGGAGCGACGCCGCGACCTGGCCGATCAGGAAGGGATTACCGCCCGTCGCGACGTGCACGGCCTTGACGAGGCTCGGTCGCGCGTCGGGGCCCAGCCACTGCCGGATTGCGGGCGGACCGAGCGCGCCGAGCTGGATTGCGGTGGTGGCTGGCATCGCGGCCAGCCTGCTCAGATGGCGCCGGCGGCGCGCGCCGCCGCCATGCCCGGCCACCACCACCAGCAGAATCGGAAACTCCGCGATCCGCGCCGCCAAGTGCAGGAGGAAGCGAAGCGAGGGCTCGTCCGCGAATTGGCCATCGTCGACGATCAGCGCCAGCGGTTGCCTGGCGGCTGTTCGAGCCGTGAGATGGAACAGCCCGTGGAGGAGGCTCGCCATGTCCTCGTCGACCAGGCGAGCGGCCGGACCGTCTCCGAAGAGAGGAGCCGCAAGCGCGGCGGGACCGGCAAGCAGCTTGGCGCGCTCCCGCGCGCCGACCGTGGCCAGCAGCGGATCGAACAGCTGCAGGGCGAGGGCGAACGCATGGGCCTGCTCGAGCCTCTGGCCTCCGGCGCCGAGCGTCCTCATCCCGGCGCCCTCCGCCAGACTGCGAGCAGCGGCCGCGAAGAAGGACTTGCCCGTTCCCGGCTTCCCGGTAAGCAGCAACACCGCGCCCTGGCCTGCCGCTGCCCCCTCGACCGCGGCGGCCAGGCTCCCGAACTCGGGGCCCCGGTCTATGAGGCCGCCGAAGCTGGAAGCCGCATCCATGGGCCTCGCCCCCGCTCGTTGTTCAGCCACGCCATCCTGTAGCACCGAATCGGCTGTGTGTCCACTATGACTTAAGCAGGCCCGGGCGGGAGACGCCACCACTTGATCGACCTCCACTGCCACATACTCAGCGGGATCGACGACGGGCCGGCAACGCCGGAGGGAAGCATGGAGCTCGCCCGCGCGCTCGTGGCGGACGGCGTGAGGACCGTCGCGGCAACCCCGCACCTGCGCAGCGACTTCCCCGCCGTCGTGCCCAACGAGCTCGCCGACCGCTGCCGCGAGTTGCAGGGATGGATAGACAGCGAGGGGCTGCTGCTGACGGTGGTCCCCGCCGGCGAGGTCGAGCTCTCCTGGGCGCTCGAGGCCTCGCAGGAGGATTTGCGCTCAGTGTCGTTCGGCGGGCGCGGAACCGATCTCCTGGTCGAGACGCCGTACGGTCCGTTGCCCTCGACCTTCGAGGAATTGCTGTTCCGGGTGGCTGTGCAGGGAATTCGGATCCTGCTCGCCCATCCCGAGCGCAATCCCACGTTCCAGGACCAGCCCGATCGTCTGGCTTCGGTTGTCGAGCGCGGAGCGTTTCTCCAGGTCACCGCGTCGTCGCTCACCCGCTCGCGCAGGGGCTCAGGCAGCGCGAAACTGGCCCGCAACCTGCTCCAGGACGGGCTCGCGCACGTCATCGCGAGCGACTCGCACGGCGCCGGGACCTTCGGTCGCAGCTCGCTCGGCGCGGGACTGAACTCGGCTCGCCGGGTCGTGGGCCGGCGGGCGGACTGGATGGTCCGGGCCGCCCCGGCCGCGATTCTCGATGGACGTCCCCTGGCGACCCCGCCCCCAGCCGCCCGCAGCGGCCTTCTGCGGCGGCTTACGAGCTAGGTCCCTAGGAGCGCTTCCGGAAGCGCACGTCCATCCGCGGCGCGCCCGAAGCCGTCTGGGCTACGCCCCGGGGGACCTTGAGCCCGAGTCGCGGATCGAGCGACACCGCCGTGGCGCCGACCTTCGCGAGCTGGTCGAGCAGGGCCTGGGTGAGGCCCGGGTCGACCTCGTCGACGAAGGAGACCCCCTGCTCGGCGCCGTCGTGGCGGGGATAGAGGACGGTCACGACGAGACCGTTCTCGTGCCCCGGATTCCCGGGGAGGTCGCCGCCGCGGCGACGGCTGATGTCGCCGATGCCGACCTTCGGAGCGTGCGGGTGGCTCTTCCTGTAGCGGCGAACCGCTTTGAGCACGTCTTGCACGACGTAGTCCGTGCCGTAGCGGCGCGAGCGCGGGTTGGGTGAGTCGTTGTGGGCCACGTCCCAGGTGAAGTGGTTCGCGCCGGCGGCCGGGAAGGGCACGCCGTGTTCCAGCCGGCCATGCTGCGGGCTGCCGACCGCGACCGATCCGGTCCGCTCGCGCCGCGGCTTGGGCGCCGGTTGTGATTGTTGCTTGGGGGAGCTCGTGGTCCGGGCTGCGGCCGGCGCGGGACTCGAGTTGCTGTCGTTGTCGTCGTCCCGCGTGAGGCTGTAGATGCCAAATGCGACCCCCGCTACCAGGACCACCCCCACGGCGGCCAGCGCGATCATCGGTATGCGCCGTTTCGGCGTGACTGCGGCTGGAGGAGGAACTGTGGGACTCGACGGGCGTACGGCGGGGCGGCTCGCCAGGATCGGATAGCTGTTCACGACTTCCGCCGGGACGGCGAACTCGCGTGCAGGCGTTCCGAGCTCGTCGAACTCAAACGAGCGGATCGCGTCCTCGGGGATGTCGAGCAGGATGTAGGCCTGTCCGTTGAGGTCCGCCCGCCCCTCGGGGCGACCCTCGGCCAGGCGCACGCTGCTTCCGCTGGGAAAGCCGTCAGCCAAAATCGCCTCGAGCTGAGGGCCGGGTGTCGTGTGGTACAGCTTCACGGCGAGCAGAGGAAGCCTAGAGCCAGGCAGGCTTGCTGCTGGACCCTACTAACCGGTGCGGAGACGCTACAGTCGGCCTCGGTTGGAAGGAACCGAGGGCACCCCGCTCCTGGACATCATCGTCGTGTCCGCCGGCGGGAAAGATCTGCTGGTGGCCTGCCTGGAGTCGCTGGAGCGCCATCCGCTCCGGGCCGGCGAGGCGGCTGTTCACGTGGTCGACAACGCGAGCCCCGACGGCACGCCACGGGCGGTGCGGGAGCGTTTCCCGGACGTCGACCTGCGCGAACTCGGCTCGAACCTGGGCTTCTCCGTCGCGAACAACATCGCCCTGAGCGAGAGCAGCGCTTCCTACGTGCTGCTGCTCAACCCCGACACCGAGGTCACGGAAGGCTCCCTGGACTATGCCCTCGAGGCGCTCCGCTCCCGACCCGACGTCGGGATGCTGGGCTGCCGTCTGGTCCAGCGCGACGGAACGTTCGACCACGCGGCCAAGCGCTCGTTCCCGACGCCCCTCGGCGCCCTGGCTCACTTCACGGGTGTCGGCAGGCGTGCCGAGGGCGGGCGCCTCGCCCAGTACCGAGCCCCGGAGCTCGACGAGCACGGCGCCGGCGATGTCGACGCGGTGAACGGGGCGTTCATGCTCGTGCGCCGCGAGGCGCTCGACGACGTCGGGCTACTCGACGAGGAGTACTGGCTCTACATGGAGGACCTCGACTGGTGCTACCGCTTCAAGCAGAAGGGCTGGAAGGTCTTCTATGACGGGGGAGCGACGGTGATGCACGTGAAGGGCGGCGCGTCGAAGACGGGCGGCCATCGGGCGCTCAAGCAGACGGTCGCCTTCCACCGCTCCATGGGCCGCTTCTACCGGAAGTTCTACTCCGGGCGGAACCCGCTCGTGGACATCGCGATCTACCTCGCCATCGGCGGGAAGCTCGCGATTGCCGCGACCCGGAGCACGATCGCCCGGCGGGGGTTCTCGTAGCCATGAGCGGGCCGGCCACGGGGAGCTCCGTGGCGCGCCTCATCCTGGCTGCCGTCGTCGCACTCGGGATCGGCGTCTTCCTGGTCGCCCTCTACCCGAGCCTCGCCCTGCTGCTCGCGGCGCTTCTGATCGTCGCGCTCCTGGCGCTCCGGCGGCCGGCGGCGGCGTTCCTGCTGGCGATCGGTCTCATCGGCTTCGAAGGGACCATCAAGATCCGCCTGACGATCGAGAACGTGCCCCACCCGCTCGGAGTGGGCGCCGCCGCGCTCGACCTGGGGCTGCTGGCGGGACTGGCCGGGCTCCTCGCGCGCGCTGGCCTGGCACCTTTCCGGGAGATCTGGTCGCGGGCCGGGCGGGCGGAGCGCGCGGCGTTCGTCCTGCTCGCGCTCTGGCTTGCCCTGTCGCTAGTACAGATACCGCTCGGGGGGCCATTCCGCACAGCGGTCAACGGATTCCGGCTCACCCAGGCGTACTTCGTGATCGGCGTACTCGGCGGCGTGCTCCTCTGGCGCGCTCGACCCGGCGCAGCGACCGTCCAGGCGGCGCTGATCGGACTCGCCGTGGTGGGCGCGTACGCCGCGGTGCGAGTGGTCACCGGCCCGAGCGGCGCGGAGCAAGCCTTCGCCGTAGCCCCCGGCGCCCCCCAGGAGCTCGGCTCGGCCTTCCGCGGCGTGGGCTCGTTCTCGGGGACGTTCGGCCTCACCAGCTTCCTCGTGCCGAGTTCCGTCCTCGCCTTCGCAGTCGCGGTCGCCCTGCCGCGCGTGCGCAAGCTGGCGATCCTCGTATGCGCGCTCGGCATCGTCGCTCTCCTCGGATCCTTCGTTCGTGCGGGCCTGGTGGCGGTAACCGCGGGCCTGCTGGTCGTCACGGCCTTCCTTCTCATCGACCGGGGCGTCGACCGCCGGCTGAAGCTGGTCGTGGTTGGCAGCCTCGGGGTCCTGTTCCTGGCCACCGTGGTCGGCGTCGCCGCCTCGAGCGGGCTGTCGGATCAGCTGAGGGCGCGGGCCAAGGGCTTCATCTCCCCCGGGTCTGACGCCTCGGCGAAGATCCGCAGACAGACCTGGAAGCGGACCCTCCGTGAGTGGCGGAAGGAGCCGCTCGGCGCCGGGCTCGGCACCGTGGGCGCAGCCACCGGAGTCGCCGGAGGAACCCACGGCGCCAATGCGGCCGGCGCGGCGATCCGAGGACGCAAGGAGGCCACCTACGCCGACAACAGCTTCCTCAAGGTGCTTCGCGAGCAGGGCATCGAAGGGCTCGCACTGTTCCTGGCCGGGATGCTGACCCTGCTCGCCGTGCTCACGGCGAAGCTGATTCGAGCCGGACCGATACGCCATCCGGTCGCCGCAGGGGCGCTCGGCGCAGTCTGCGCATACCTCGTCCTGTTCATGTTCTCGGAGTACATCGAGCAGCCCGGCAAGGTCGTGGTCTGGACGCTGCTGGGCGTGGCCGTGTGGGACTTGCGGGAGAGTCGTGGCAACGATTAGCCCGCCGCCGAGGATGCTCGGCCGCCTCGCCGAGCCCGTGTTGAAACGCTGGGATGCCGCGCCGCCCCGGGGGCGAGCGCTGGCCATCGGCTCGCTGGCCCTTCTGACCCTGCTGCCGCTCGCCGCCTCGCTCGCGCGCCAGAAGGACTTCACCTCGACGCAGGACTTGGTGCGCGCTCAGAGCTCCCGGCAGTTTGCGGCCGTCCTGCCATTTCCGAAGGGGGGCGACTACGGCCGGACGCAGCTCCGCACGAAGGCGACGCGGACCGGGATTGCCTACGGCGTTCCCTTCCTGTTGTCCGCGGACCAGGTCAAGGATCGCGTTTCGATAAGCGGAACGCCCAGCGCGTTCCTACGCGTCAGCGCTCGCGCGGACACACCCGCCCGCGCACGGGAGCTCGCCCATGTTGCGGCCCAGCAGCTGATCGCGGCCTCCTCGCGCGAGGTGGACCGGACCGCCACCGCCGAACTCGCGCGTGGACCGCGGCGTGAGGTCGCCTTCCTGCGCCGAACGGCTCGAGATCCGCCCTCGCGGCTCGCGCTCTCCGGACGTACCTCCAAGCCAAGCCTGAGCGGTCTCGACCGGGCGATCGACCGCCTGCCCGGCAAGTACCCGCCGCGGCCGAGCCCCATCTTCGTCCTCCTCGTCGGCCTTCTCCTGGGCGGCGGGCTTGGCTTCGGCATGCTCGAGCTGGCGGCCCGGCGACCCACGGCCTTCAGCGAGCCGTTCTCCCTTCGCGACGTCCCCATCGCCGGCTGGGTCGCCGTCGGTGCGCTGGCCCTCTGCGTCCTCCACCTCGTCTGGCTCGCGCGCTTCCGCTGGGGATTCGTCGGCGACTGGGACGAGTCCGGCTACATGTCGATCGCCTTTCGCGCGCTCGAGGGGCTCAAGGTCGGAGGCCTGAAGACCCTCTATGACGTCCTCAACGACAGCTTCGGCTCGCAGCCACCGCTCGTTCCGTTGAGCGCCGCCCCGCTGATCGCCCTGTTCGGTCACAGCTTCGACGTGCCGCTCGCGGCGGAAGTGCTCTGGTTCTTCGCTCTCGTTCTCGCCACTTTCGGGCTCGCCCGGCGGCTGGTCTCGGACCGCTGGGCCGCGCTGGCCTCGCTGGCGGTCTCCACTGCGCCTGTCGTCTCCGACTACACCCGCCTGTTTTCGTTCGCCGTGCCGGCCGCCGCCTTGCTCACTGCGGCGCTGTGGGCGATCCTGCGCTCGCACGGACTGCTTCGGTTCCGCTGGACCGCCGCCGCGGGCGCTCTCCTCGGGGCGATGCTGCTCTCGCGGACGATGACCGTCGCCTTCCTGCCGGGCGTAGCGATCGGGGCGCTCGTGCCGGTGGCGCTGCGCGGCGACAAGCGGAGGCGGCTCGCCGGCTTCGGAGTGCTGTGCGCCGCCCTCATCGTCGTCGCCGCGCCGTGGTGGATCCCCAACTTCGGCGACGTCCGGGCCTACCTGACGAATACTGGATACGGGCCCGAGGCGCTCGCGTACGGCAGGCAGTCGTCCTTCTTCTCGTCGGGCTGGTGGACCAGGGAGTTCCGGCTGGTAGCGGACTACCTGTACCTGCCACTCTCGGTCGCGCTCCTCGCCTGCTTCGCAGCCGCCGGGCTCTCGGCGGTGCGGCGCAAGCCGTTCAGAGCGGGCGTGGCGGCAACCGCGCGCCGCTGGGGTCTAGGCGAGCCCTTCCTGCTCGTTGCCGTGGTGGCGGAGGGCTACCTCGCGCTCAGCTCGACCGCCAATGCAGGCAACGCCTTCTCGCTGCCGTGGATCCCGGCCCTCGTCGTGCTGGCGGTGGCCGCCGTGGCAACGGCGCCTGAGCCGCGTCTGCGCATCGCGCTGGCGGCTGGACTCGTGGCAGCGAGCATCTTCAACCTGGTGGCGAAGAACGGGGTCAGCGGTCCGCTCGATGAGCCGCGCCGGGCCGACTTGCCCGTCATCGGTGCGGTGACGGTCACCGACGGTAGGGACGTCATGTACCGCGGGGTCGCGGCGAGCGGCGTCTCGGTCGACCCGCCTCCGGCGCGCCTGCCCGGCGTCTACCGCCGCTGGCTCCCGTTCGACCGGCGGCTCGCCGGCTTCATGATCGGCTACGCCGAGGCTCGCCACCACGAGCCGTTCCTCGTCCCCCTCACCGGCGACTACATCCTGAGCGACACGCGGATCGTGCTCGCC
>DASXBA010000186.1:0-2489 GCA_036406475.1 Thermoleophilaceae bacterium
CATCTCCGTGGGCCGCTCGCTCGACACGGCGCTCGAGCGCGTCGCTCTCGCCGAACGGCTCGGCTACGAGTCCGTGTTCATCACCCACATCGCGGGCCGCGACTCGCTGACCGTGCTCATGGCCTACGCGGCGCGCAGCGAACACGTCCGGCTGGGAACGGGCGTGATGCCGATCTACTCGCGCAAGCCGGCCACGACGGCGATGTCGGCCGCGACCGTCGACGAGTTCTCTGGCGGCAGGCTGGTCCTCGGGCTCGGCGTGTCGCACCGGCCCGTGGTGGAGGGCTGGTTCGACGACAGGATCGAGAAGCCGGTGCGCGAGATGCGCGAGTACGTGGGCATCGTGCGGGCGATCATGCGCGGCGAGGACCCCCCGCAGGGCGAGAGGTTCAAATCCGGCTTCCGCTTCATGGGGTTCGAGCCGGTCCGCCCGGACATGCCGATCTACCTCGCCGGCCTCTCGCCGGGAATGCTCAAGCTTGCCGGCGAGATCGCCGACGGCGTGGTCCTCTGGCTCTGCAACCCGAACTACGTGCGCGATGTCGTGGTCCCGTCCGTCAGCGAGGGCCGCGAGCGGGCCGGGAAGAGCCTCGAGGGCTTCGACATCGTGGCCGCGGTGCCGTCCGCCGTGACGAGCGACCCCGGCGAGGCGCGCGACAAGCTCCGCCAGGAGCTCGTCCCCTACTTCCACCTCCCCTTCTACCGGAAGATGATCGAGCGCTCGGGGTTCGCCGACGACGTGGCGGGCGCGGACGAGGGCAAGCCGGTCTCGGACGAGTTCCTCGGCCTGCTCGGCGCCATCGGCAACGCCGAGGAGGCGGTGGCCTCGGTCAGGCGCTACCGCGAGGCGGGCGCCACGTCGCCCTGCATCGGAGCCGTCGGCAAGACCGACTTCGACGCGACGCTCGAGGCGCTCGCCGGCGCGCTCACCTGAGGGCGTCGATCCGGTAGCCGCCGCCCGCGCGCTTGAGGACGAGCGTGTCGGTGAGCGCTGCCTGCCCCTTCGACCGGGTGCGGACCTTGGCCTGCGCGCCGGCCTTGCTCACCTCGATGCCGACGAGCTCGATGCGCGCCCCGCGCAGGTCGCCGGCGGACGAGCGCACCAGCCGAACGCAGTCCCTTCCCCCTGCCCGCCGGCGAGCGGCCGGCGTGAAAAGGCGGTCGCAGACGGTGCGCCAGTCGCCCGCCCGCACCGCCTTGTCGAGCGCGCTGACGGCCGCCGCGACCTGCTTTGCCTCGCCCGCGGCGGGCTCGTTCTTGCCCTTCTCGTCGTCCGATCCGAGGGAGCAGCCGGAGAGCGCGATCAGGGCGATCCATGCCGTGAGCGCCGCCCTCGTCACGCGGCTGAGCATAATTGGGGCATGGAAGGCTCAGCGCCGGACTCCGTGGGCACGCAATCGAGCTGGCTTCGCTGCTACCGCTGCTGGTCGCAGAACCTCGAGGTCCAGCTCCACTACGAGGGCATCCTCAAGGTCGATCCGAGCACGGGCGAGGCCGTGGATCCCGTCGAGGAGGTGCAGGAAGCCGTGGTGCAGTGCCTCGACTGCCTGCACGACCAGCCTCACCTGAGCCTCACCTTCTACGAGGAGAACGGGCGCCGCATCAGCAGGATCGAGGCGGTCGAGGACCGCTGGGAGCGGATGGTCACCGGCTCGCCGTTCGTCGCCTCGTGCACGGTCACCGTCGACGCCGACCAGGTGGAGACCTGCTCCGGGCCGGAGGCCGCCGACTCGCTGGCCTTCGCCGCCTTCGGCGACCACGGCACCCGCGAGTTCTTCACCCACGTGCGCTTCCACAAGCACGAGGACGACCGGATCGTCATCCACATGCTGGTCGAGCTCTACGCGCGCAACCTGGAGGAGGCGACCGAGGTGCTCGAGGACGCGGCCCGCGGCACCCTGACGATCACGTCGCTCGCCGAGGAGGACCGGCCGCCGGCGAACGACGCCGACGAGCCGCACTAGTCAGGCGAGCTGGACCGCCCCGCGCACCGACAGCTCGACGATCTCGTTCTCGCTCCGGCCGAGCTCCCGCAGGACCTCGGCCGTGTGCTCGCCGAGCAGCGGCGGCGGCTGGGCCGGCGCCGTGGCGCCCCGGATCGGCGAGCCGACCAGGTCGAGGTCCCCGGCGGTCGGGTGCCGAACGCCCACCGTGGCGGGGCGTCCGGCGTCCGCCACGGCGTCGAGCGCCTCTGGGACGCTCCTCACCTTGCCGACCGGGACGCCCGCCTCGTCGAGCAGCGCCACCCAGTCGTCGGCGGACCGGCCGGCGAACACCCGCTCGAGCTCCGGGATCAGCTCGGTGCGGGAGGCCACGCGGTCGGCGTTGGTGCGGAAGCGGGCGTCGCCCGCGAGCTCCGGCCGACCGATCGCCTCGCAGAGCGCGGCGAAGAGGCCGTCGTTGGGAGCCGCCACCGCGATCCGGCCGGAGGCCGTGGCGAAGTCCTCGTAAGGCACGATGTTCGGGTGCGCGTTTCCATGCCGCTGCGG
>DASXBA010000187.1:0-3242 GCA_036406475.1 Thermoleophilaceae bacterium
GGACCGGCTCACCCACGGCGAGGACGTCTACGGCGAGGGGGCTTCCTCGGGAATGCCGATTCGCGGCGACGTCTACGGCCCGGTGAACTACCTGGCCTACACACCGTTCGAGCTCGCCCTTCCGTGGAGCGGCCACTGGGACGACGTCCCCGCGGCCCGGGCGGCGGCCCTCGGCTTCGAGCTGCTGACAGCGTTGGCGCTCTATCTGCTGGGCTGCCGATTGGGAAGCCCCTGGCCGCTTCGCTGGTGGAGGGCGAGCACATTGCCGTCGCCCCGCGGCCCCACCGAGGAGGGCCGCACCCTCGGAGTCGCCCTCGCCTATGCCTGGCTGGCCTATCCGTTCACGATGTACACGCTCGGATCGAGCTTCAACGACGGCCTCGTCGCGTTCCTGGTCGTCTGCTGCCTGCTGGTGACCTCGGCGCCCGCTCGGGGCGCCGGTGCGGCGCTGGCGGGGCTGACGAAGTTCGGGCCGCTGATCCTCGCGCCCCTGCTGGCCGCGGGCAACGGCGACCGGCGTCCGCGCCCGCTCGCCCTCTTCACAATCGCCTTCCTGCTCGTGGCCGCCCTCGTGACGCTCCCGCTGCTGCCCGACGGGGGCTTCCGTGAGCTCTATGACCGCTCGCTGGGGTACCAGGCCTCCCGCGGGTCGCCGTTCAGCCTCTGGGGCCAGGCGCCCTCGCTCCACGTCCTCCAGACCCTGACCAAGATCGGCGCGGTCGCTCTCGCCGTCGCGTTCTTCTTCGTGCCCAGAGAGCGCTCCACCGTCCAGCTCGCGGCGCTGGGCGCGGCGCTGCTCGTCGCGGTGCAGGTGACCGCGAAGCACTGGTTCTATCCCTACGCGATCTGGTTCGCGCCGCTCGTCCTGATCGCGGTCTTCGCGCAGCTCCGCGGCCCCGAGCCGGTCATCCACCGGGATCTCAGGGCCACGGGCCGGCACCTGTAGCGGTACTGGGTTCGTGCCTGGGTTCGACAGCCGGTCGAGCGGCTCCCGGCGATCTTTCGACATCGGTCCAACGACCAGAGGGCAACAGGAGGCCACAATTTCCCTGCATGCAGCCGATGAGACAGGTGGTTGCGTTCGGTGGCGGCGGCTTCTCCCAGGAGGCCGGGAACCCGCTGCTCGACGACTACGTCCTCGGGCTCACCGGGGCGGTCGGCCCGCGCGTCTGCTTTCTCCCGACGGCGAGCGGGGATGCGGACCACTACCTGGTGCGCTTCTACAACGCGTTCCGTGACCGGACGCGTCCCTCCCACATCAGCCTCTTTCGCCGGGAGCGAGGAGTCGCAGACATCCGCTCCCATCTGCTCGCCCAGGACCTGATCTACGTCGGTGGCGGCAGCCTGATCTCCCTCCTCGGCGTATGGAGGGCCCACGGCATCGATTCGATCCTGCGTGAGGCCTATGAGTCGGGCGTGATCCTCTGCGGACTCAGCGCCGGTTCGCTCTGTTGGTTCGCCGAGGCGGTGAGCGGATACCAGGGCGAGGTCAACAGAGTCCCGGCGCTTGGCTTCGTACGCCATTCCAACGCCGTGCACTACGCAGACGGAGAGCGCCGCGCCGCGTTCCACCGGCACCTTCTCGCAGGCATGCCCGCGGGCTACGCCACCGAGGACGGCTCGGCGCTGCGCTTCGTGGGAGACGAGCTGGTCGAGGTCGTCGCGTCTCGCCCGGAGGCGCGCGCCTACAAGCTCGAGCTGCGTGGCAGCAGGATCATGGAGACGAGGCTCGCCACGCGGTACCTGGGCGCCGACCCGCCGGCCACCGTGATTCCCCTGGCGCGTTCGGCAGCAGCCTAGGCCGAGGTGACCAGTCGACGCATCCTCGCTCTCGGCGGTCACGACTTCGACCGCCGGGTTGGGAACGACGCCATCTGCGACCTGATTGTCGAGCTCGCTGATCTGCCGAAACCCCGGATCTGCCTCCTGCCGACGGCCAGCGGAGACCCCGAGGACCAGATCGCCCGCTTTCGCCGGGCCTTTGCGGAGCGGGACTGCCTGCCGGAAGTGATCTCGCTCTTTCGGCTGGGCGAGAACCCCGTCGACCTACGGGAGGAGCTGCTCGCCCAGGACGTGATCTACGCGGGCGGCGGCAGCATGCTGAACCTGCTCGCGGTCTGGCGGGCCCATGGCCTCGACGAGATCCTCGCGGAGTGCTGGCGGGAGGGGATCCTGATCTGCGGCCAGAGCGCCGGGGCGATGGTCTGGTTCGAGGGCGGCGTCACGAGCTCGCAAGGCGAACCCGCGGTCGCCGCCGGACTCGGCCTGGTTCCTGGCAGCGTCTGTGTCCACTACCTGGCCGAGCCGGTACGCCGGCAGCGCTACCTCCAGGCGATCGCCACGGAGGAGCTGCAGCCGGGGCTCGGTCTCGAGGATCAGACTGGGGCGCTGTTCGAGGGCGCTGAGCTGGTCGAGACGATCAGCGCGCGCGACGGCGCAGAGGCTTGGCGGGCCGCAATCGAGAACGGACGTGTCGTGGAGAGGGAGCTCGCTTCACGCCGGCTCGAGGACACCCGTCCCCCGATCAACCGCGTCAGCGAAGAGATCCGCGAGCTCCGGCACACGCTCGCCACCCAGACGAGGCACCGCCGCCGTGGGCGGCGGCGCCCCGCCTCCCGCTAGAGCCCTGCGCCCGGGAGGACCTTTTCCGCGCCCACCTGTCCCCGGCGGGGGAGATGCTTTGCGGCGAAGACCAACGGCGAGAGCAGCAGCCGCTGCAGGCCGCCGGTCATGAAGGGGCCGTGGGCCTCCTGGTCGTATGTGCGGGCGAGCACGGCGAAGTCGAGCAGGTTGCGGGGCATCCCGCGCCGGGTCATCCGCCCGGCTCGCGCCAGCGCGATCACGTCGGAGAACATCTCCTCCATCGCGAGGGCCGGTCGAACCTCGACCCGGACCCGGGCCTCGTCGTCGCCGGCATTGGCGAAGCCGTGGGTCACGCCCGGCTCGATCTCGAGCACGTCGCCGGGGCCGGCCTCGACGTGGCGCAGGCCGACGCGGAAGCGCATCCGGCCGGAGACGACCTCGAACCGCTCGGTCTGGACGGGATGAACGTGCGGGACCGGCACGGCTCCCCCTGGCTTCAGGCCGAGCTCGAACGCGAGCAGCTCGCCATCGGTCGTCGCTGCGGTGTCGGTGAAGGTGAAGCGCTCACCTGTGATCGGGTTCTCGAGGGTGTCGCCGGGCTGGATCATTTGAGGCTCCTTTCGCTCTGATTGCCTGGCATCCACTCTGCCGATCTATCA
>DASXBA010000188.1:0-10916 GCA_036406475.1 Thermoleophilaceae bacterium
CCCGGAGCGTCTGTCCAGCACGGGGAACTGGGTGCGGTAGCCGCGGATCAGCTCGAGCTTCAGCCGCCTGGCCTCGGGCGAGAGCTCCTCGATCGTCGCGTCACGCGCCGAGGCGCCGGCCGCGACCAGCGGCGCCTCCCAGTGGAGCGCAGGGTCGACGAAGGGATCGGGATCCTCTCCGGTCAGCCAGTGGGGCCAGCCGAAGTCGTGCGCGTAGGGCAGCTCGGCGTAGAGGGTGAGCGAGATGCCCCGCCCGAGGAGGTGGAGCGCCGCCGCCTTGGTGGCGACGTGATCGGGGTGGCCTCCGATCCCGGCGGGGGCGTAGACCGTTCGCGTGTCCCCCAGCGCCTCGATTAGCGCGGCCGCGACGGGCTTCACGTCCTGCACGCGTCGTCGGTACTGGTCCTCGAGAAAGGGCAGGTTCACGCGGGCGCAGTTCAAGCGCTCCAGCACCGCGGCGTCCTCCTCGAGCCGCTCGAGAGAGCGCGCTCGAGGGGAGTCCGCCCCGGTCAGGCGGTCGAACCACTGCGGCTGCAAATCGGGGTCCGGCAGCCCGGCGAAGACATTGATCACCGTGACCTGCTCGTCCCGGCTCAGGACCGAATAGCACGACAGCGCCGCGTCGTCGAGGTGGGGCGACAGGACGCCAATGCCGGAGCGACTCACGCTGCGATTCTTCCAATCCCTAGGCTGGAGCGATGGAGCGCTATCTCGAGGCCGGCAGGCCAAGGCTGGCCGGGGGCAGGAAGGATCTCCCCCGCCCAGGCGTTGATAACTAGATGCGTCCGGTTCCGGACAGCCAGACCCTGCGCGAGCCCGTCAGGCGGTCGGCCGCCCAGCCCTGCATCGTCTGCGGCTCGGGCGAGGTCGAGCCCTTCCTCGATCTGGGCGACACCGCCCTCGCGAACAAGTTCCTGCGGGAGACCGAGCTCGACGGCGCGGAGCCCCATTTCCCGCTCGTCGTGGGCTTCTGCCACGGCTGCGGCCACGTTCAGCTGAGCGAGCACGTGCCGCCGGCCGCGATGTTCGAGGACTACCTCTACGTGTCCTCGGCCTCGGACACGCTCAAGGCCCATCTATACGACCTGAGCGACGTGGTGCTGGAGCGTCACCGGCCCGCTCGCGACGACCTCGTGATCGACGTCGGCTGCAACGACGCCACCCTGCTGAAGGCCTTCCGGCGCCACGGCGTCCGCGCTCTGGGAGTCGACCCGGCACGCAACCTCGCCGAGCTCTACGCCGACCCGGGCATCGAGCGTTACACGGGCTTCTTCGACTCCCGCTCGGCAGCCGAGATCCGGCAGCGGATGGGGCCCGCGGCGGTCATCACGGCCACCAACACCTTCCCTCACATCCCGGCCCTGCGGGACTTCGTCCAGGGCCTGGACACGGCCCTGGACGAGGGCGGGGTCTTCGTGATGGAGTGCCACTACCTGGTCGACATCCTGGAGCAGTGCGCCTTCGACACCGTCTACCACGAGCATGTCTCCTACTGGGCGCTGGGGCCGATGATCCGCCTGTTCGAGGCGCAGGGGATGGAGGTCGTGGATGCGGAGCGGCTGCCGCTGCACCACGGCCAGCTGCGCGCCTTCGTACAGCGCAAGGGGGAGGGGGAGCGCAAGCCGAGTGTCGATCGCCTGCTCGAAGACGAGCGGAAGCTGGGAGTCGACCGGTTCGAGACCTTCCAGCGCTTCGCCGAGCAGGCGCTCCAGATCAAGCGGGACCTTCGCCGCACCCTCGAGGAGCTGCGATCGGCCGGCAGTCGCGTGGTGGGCTACGGCGCACCCGCGAAGGGGAACACCCTGCTCGGCTTCCTGGAGCTGGGCCCCGACGACCTCGACTACATCGCCGACCGCAGTGAGCTGAAGCAGGGGCTCTTCACCCCGGGTACCCACATTCCGGTGGTCGAGCCAGGCCGCTTGCTGGAGGACCAGCCCGAATACGTGGTCCTCCTGGCGTGGAACTTCGTCGACGAGGTCATCGAGCAGCAGGCGGAGTATCGCCGCCGAGGCGGGCGCTTCATCCTGCCCGTTCCTGAGGTCCGCGTAGTGTCGTGAGCGCGGAGATGTCCGCGCTCGTCGAGCGCCTCTACCCGATCTGCCGCAGCCTGACCGGGGACGGGGTTCGCGAGACGCTGTCGATCCTCCGCGAACACGTGCCGCTCGAGGTTCGCGAGGTGCCGAGCGGCACCCCAGTTCTCGACTGGACCGTCCCCCGCGAGTGGAACATCCGCGAAGCCTGGATCGAGGGACCGAACGGCAGCCGCGTGGTGGACTTCGCCGATTCCAACCTGCACGTCGTCGGATACAGCACGCCGGTGCGGGCTCGGCTCTCACTCGAAGAGCTGCGCAAGCACCTCCACTCGCTGCCTGACCAGCCTGACTGGATTCCCTACCGCACCTCCTACTGGAAGGAGGCCTGGGGCTTCTGCCTTCCGCACAGGCGCCTTGAGCAGCTGCCCAAGGGCGAGTACGAGGTCGTGATCGACTCCTCGCTCGAGGACGGCCACCTCACCTATGGCGAGCTCCTGGTCGAGGGCGAGTCAGAGGAAGAGATCCTGATCTCGACACACGTCTGCCATCCCTCGCTCGCCAACGACAACCTGTCCGGAATCGCGGTGTCGGTCTTCCTGGCGGCAGAGCTCCTCGGCACCCGTCCCCGCCACTCGTATCGCTTCCTGTTCGTACCGGGCACGATCGGGCCGATCACATGGCTGGCGCTGAACGAGGAACGGCTGCACCGGATCAGCCACGGGCTCGTACTGACTCTGCTGGGCGGTCCAGGCGGGTTCGTCTACAAGCGCAGCCGTCGCGGCGACGCGCACGTGGACCGGGCCGCCGCTCATGTGCTCCGCGGGAGGGGGGAGCTCCGCGATTTCGATCCGTACGGCTACGACGAGCGCCAGTACTGCTCCCCGGGGTTCGACCTACCGGTCGGGCGGCTCACCCGCACTCCGCACGGAGAGTTCCCGGAGTACCACACGTCCGCGGACGACCTCTCGCTGGTCGAGCCGGCGCGGCTCCAGGAAGCGCTGGGGGTCGTCCGAGAGATCGTGCGACTGCTGGAGGACAACGGCAGCTATCGCAACCTGAGCCCGAAGGGAGAGCCCCAGCTCGGCCGGCGTGGTCTCTACGGCAGCCTCGGAGGTGGCGGCGAGGGGCGTGAGCGCGAGGAGGCGCTTCTCTGGGTGTTGAGTTTCTCCGACGGCCAGCACACGCTGCTCGACATAGCCGAGCGCTCGGGACTGCCCTTTAGCGCAGTCCGAGCTGCCGCCGACGCCCTCGTCGACGCGCGCCTGCTGACCTAGAGCCCTATGACGCCGCTGTGCGCGGTGTCCGGCGGCGGAGACCGACGCCGACGATCAGGAGCCCCGCGCCGGCGACCAGAAGCGGAATCGCGACGAAGCCCGTGAAGGGCAGCCTCGAGGAGCCACCGCCGCCGCTGGCGGTGGTGCCGGCGCTGGCGCCAGGGCTGCTCCCACCGTCGTCGTCGCCGCTCTTGCCGGCCACTCCGGACTGGTCCTGGTTCTGCTGCGGCTGCACGTTGCCGGAGGGAGGCGACGCCGAAAGCGAGCCGAGCGGCTCCTGCGCTGTTTGCCCGGTGGCCCCGTTGTCGCTGCTGGCCACGCCAGAGGCTACGAAGGCCACGCTGCTCGCGAGCAGGACCACGGCCAGCACCATCAACTTGACTGCCGACTTCCTACCAAAACCGTTCATGGCCTTCCTTATCAATACCTCGGGGCTTCGGATGAGCGTACAGGTTCTTTCTGACGCAAACAAATATCTCCCTGCGGTGAGGCGGAAAAACGTCCGTTTATCACCCGCTCGACCTCCTCGGTGAAGCGGCGCTTGAACTCCTCGCGCGAGAAGCGCATGGCGTGCTCGCGGATGCGGCGCTGGTCGAAGCCGTCCCAATCGATCTCGCGCATGGCCTCGGCGAGGGCGCCCACGTCATCCGGCGGGACGCGTTCGCCGGTAACACCCGGGACCACGGTCTCCTTGGCGCCTCCGGCGTCCGCCGCGAGCACCGGATGACCCGCGGACTGCGCCTCGACGGCGGCGATGCCGAACTCCTCGACGTTGGGCAGGACCAGCGCCCGCGCGCCGCGGTACACGTCCGCGAGAGCCTCGTCGGAGAGACGACCGAGAAACTCGGCGCTGTGGGCGTACTCACGGGTCAGCCGTGTGAGGTCAGGGCCGCCGCCCACGACCTTGATCGGCAGCTTGGCCCGCCGCGCCGCCTCCAGAGCGTTCTGCACCCGCTTGTGGGGCAGGATCTCCGTGACGACCAGGAAGTAGTTCCCGGGCTCTCCAAGGGAGAACCGGTCGACGTCGACCGGCGGGTGGATTATCGACGCGTCCCGGTCGTAGAAGCGGCGAATCCGCTCACGCGTGAGCTCCGAGATCGCCACGTAGTGCGTCACCCGGCGAGATGCCTCGAGATCCCACTTCCGTATGCGCGACAAGCTGTGGCGGATCACGGGGCGCACCGGCGTAGGGAAGCTGCGCAGAGCGCGCTCTCGCTCGCTCTGGTGCCAGGCGTAGCGGAACGGCGTGTAGCAGTAGGCGACGTGGACCGCGTCCTCCCGTGCCCGGACGCCGTGGGCAAAGGCGCTCGTACTGGAGACCACCAGGTCGTAGTCCTCCAGAGGGAGCCGCTCCACGGCATGCGGAAACAGCGGCAGCAGGCGTCTGAAGCCCGATTGGCGGATTCGCAGCCGATCCAGGTAGGAGGTCTTCACCGCTCTGTGGGAGAAGCGGCCGTTGATCGCCTCGCGGTCGTGCAGGAGGGTGAAGATCGGAGCGTCCGGCCAGCACTCGGTCATCGCGGCGAAGCTGCGCTCCGCGCCGCGCATGACGAGCAGGTAATCGTGGACGAGGGCTGCGTTGCGCGAGGTCACGAGCGCAGCCGCTCCTCGGTGGGCCGGAAGCGTCCGTTCCGGGCTGGGGAGGCGTCCAACAGCGCGTCGACTGCCGGCCGGCCCAAAGCCTCGCGGTAGACCTCGAGCACCGACTCCACGTGCTGGCGGACGCCGAGAGTGGCGTCCGCGCGCCGGCGCGCGGCCTGTCCCATCCGCTCGCGGCGCGATTCGTCCTCCAGCAGCTCTGCGATCGGGTCCACCCAGGCGCCGGGTTCCCGCGGGGGGAGCAGCAGGCCGTCGACTCCGTCGTCGATCAGCTCCGACGGCCCGCCCACGGAAGTCGCCGCCACCGGCACTCCCATTGCCATCGCCTCTCCGACCGCACGGCCGAAGGGCTCCTCCCACGAGGGCACCAGTGCGAGGTCGACGGGAGCGAGGAGCTCGGGGACGTCCTCCCGCTCCCCGAGGAAGCTCACCCGGTCGGTGATGCCCAGGCCCGCGACCAGGTCCTCCAGCGAGCGGACGTAGCCGGGATTGTCGTGGCGGGTGGCCTTGGCCGCGAACTTGATCGATCCGATCAAGAGCAGATGGGCGTCGATGCCGCGCTCTCGCAGCGCGCCGAGGATGCGTACCGCGTCGTCCTGCCCCTTCCACGGCGTGAGCTGGGCAAGGACGGCCAGCACGCGCGTCTGCGGTCCCAGGCCGAGCCTGGCCCTCGCGCCCGCCTCGTCGACCTTGTCCGGGTCGAAGCGCGTCAGGTCCACCGGGTTGTGCACGACATGAGTGCCCGCGCGCAGCTGCCCGGGTGCGAAGCGCTCGGCGGTGTAGCCGGAGTTGGCGATCAGCGCGGTGGCGCCGCCAAGCCACCGCCGCACACCCGCGGAGGCGATCCCGCTGGGCAGTGCGTCGCGGATGTGGACGACGGAACGCGACCCGCTCGCCCGGGCAGCCGGAACCGCGACGAGGCCGGAGCGCACGGAGTTGGCGTGGATTACGTCCGCGCGGACGCGCCGCGCAATTGTGCGGACCCGCACAGAGTCGAGAGCCATCTCCGCGACGGCGCGAGTGGTGTGCCAGGGGTGGACCTTCCAGCTGCCATCCGTGCCCCCGATGGGCTCGTGCGGTATCCCGAGGGCGCGTGTCCGCTCGGCGAGCGGGCCGGAGGGACACGCCACCGAGGCCTCCACTTCCCCGGGGAGGCCGGCGATCAGCTCGAGCAGGGAACGTTCAGCGCCGCTGACGGTGCCGGTGTGGTTGACATAAAGGACGCGCATAGGCGGAGAGCGCATTCGCCTCCCCCAAACAACGGGTGCGGGTTCACCCTTCGTACGCGGCGAGCTCGAAGATCAGGTCCTCGAGCCGGCGGGCTACGCCGGGCCAGGCGAATTGCCGGGCGCGGCGGGCTGCGGCGCCCCCGAGCGCGGCGGCTCGTCCGGGGTCGATCAGGATCTCGACGAGCGCGGCCGCGACCGCGCGGTGGTCCTCCGGATCCACGAGCAGACCGGTCTCCCCGTCCACCACCGCGTCCGGTGCCCCGCCCACGTTGCCGGCGACCGAGGGCAGGCCGTGCGCCGCCGCCTCCAGGTAGGCGATCCCGAAGCCCTCGCCGCCGACGCCGCCCGGAGGAAGCCGGCTCGGCATCGCGAAGACGTGCGCCCGGTCGAGGACGGCGTCTCGCTCCTCGTCGGACACGGCGCCCAGGAAGCTCACGGTCTTGCCGAGGTCCTGCGCGGCGGCCAGTCGCTCCAGCTCCGGGCGCAGCGAGCCCGCACCGACGACCACCCACTCGACGTCCGGAACCCGCTCCCGTACCAGGGGCAGTGCGCGGAGCAGCACGTCGTGGCCCTTGTAGCGCTGCTCGAGCCGAGCGACGGTCACGACCGTCGGACGCCGGGCTCGCTCCCCGGGCCGGCGATCGGGGATGTCGACCCCATTCGGGATTCTTCTGATCCGCTCCGGGGCGGCGCCGGCGGCCAGGGCCAGCTCCTCCGTGTGCCTGCTCACCGCAACCAGGGCATCTGCACCGACCGCGAACGAGGCCGTGCGCGGCCGGGTTCTGAGCTCGTCCGCGTGTAGGTACTGGATCACCGGGATGCCCCCGGCCATCCGCCCGATCGCCCTCGCGGCAGGACTGGTCACGATGTGGGCGCTGAGCACGGCGCGCGGCCGAAAGCGGGCCGCCTCGAGCAGGCCGCGCGCGTTGACGAGCAGGTTCGAACGCGGGCCCCCGCCCGAGCGCCCGGCACGCCGCACGTCGAGATGATCGCTGCGGTCGAACTCCTCGGAACCCGGCGAGCGACGCGTCACGACTCGACTCTCGAGCCTGCTCGCGTGGGTCACGAGCCGGTGGACGAGAACCTGTATCCCACCGTGCGCCGGCGGGAAGTCGGGTGTCAGGACGAGGACTCGAATGTCGGCCGGAACGGTACGTCAGGCGACTGCCAGCAGCCCGCGCGGCAGGACGCCGTACTCCACCGACTCGAAGTTCCCGATGAAGTCGCCGTCAACCTGCACCGGAAACGGCCGCTCGTCCACGGCCTCGACCCGGGCCCGGTCCACCGCCGGCACGCTGCGCACCTGGCGGTGACGCAGGACGGTCCTGGCCCGGGCCGTGAAGATCCGGGGGATCAGCGTGGGAAGCTCGAGCGGGGTCGCCCGCTCGAGGACGGCGAGCGAGAGCGTGCCGGTGTCGAGGCCGGCGCCCTCGCAGATGCGGATGGGGCGGCGGCGGAAGTAGGTGAACGGATCGGAGTTCTGGACGATCACGGTCACGCCATCCACCGAGCAGTCCGCGGTCTCCAAGCGCACCCGCGGTGGATTGACGAGATAGCGCCTGTTGAAGGTCCCGACGGCGGCGAAGGTGTAGTACCAGTAGCCGAACTTCGTCTTCCTGTAGGGATGGGCGTCCACGCGCTCGACGACGCTCGCGTCGAGGCCGATGCCCGAGGAGAAGACGAAGAGCCGGTCGTTCACGCGGCCCAGGTCCACGCGGAGCGGCTGGAAGTGGTCGGCCATCCGGAGCAGGTGCTCGGTGGCGTCGACCACGTCGTTCGGGATGCCGAGCGTGCGGCACCAAACGTTCGTGGAGCCCCCGGGAAGGGCCGTGAGCGGCGTGTCGCTGCCCGCCAGTCCATTGGCGGCCTCGTTGACGGTGCCGTCGCCGCCGAATGCCACCACCACGTCGTAGCCCTCGCGCGCGGCCTCTCGGCACAGTTGGGTGGCGTGGGCGCGCTTCTCGGTGTCGACGGCCTCCACCTCGTAGCGGGACTGAAGGGCGTAGACGACGAGGTTCCTCAGCCGGTCGGAGACCGTCGTCGCGTAAGGGTTGACGATCACCAGCATGCGCTTCTTGGGCGTCCGCTCGGGGAGCAGGCGTTCTGCCAGTCTCTCCGCCCGTTCGAGCGTGGGCGCAGGGCCGGAGGGGGCGAAGCGCGCGGCCACGGAGAAGGTCACCCCGTCGGCGCCGCCCAGTTACGCCTCAGCCGGACTTCGGCGTGCCGCCGAGCTCTGCCAGCAGCGTGCGCTCGCGCTCGCGGGCCGTGCTGAGGCGCTTCTGCAGCATCGCGCGCCTGCGCATTCGCCAGCTCGGCAGCACCTCCAGCTCCGCCTCGCAGGCTTCACGTTCCGCCCTGGTGGCGACGATCTGGTGTGCGACCACGTCGGTCGGGGACGTCCCCTTCGGCTCCACTCTCTTATGTGTAACGAATCGCGTTGCGCCCTGGCGCTAGAGGGGAGCCGGCTCGGCCTCGAAGTGGGCCACGCCTCCGTCCTCGACTTCCCTGACGCGGCCCTCGTTCATCAGCAGGTCGGTGTGGCCGAGCACCTCGGACAGTGTGAGGAACGCCTGGGTCACGGCGATGTTGCCCCAGAGCGCCTGGGCGAGGTCGTAGGCGGTCCGAGGCCGCTCGGCGATCAGGCGGTAGAGCTTTTCGGCGCGCCGGCGGTGCATCGTGAAGCGCTCGTCGATCAGCGCGCGGTGGTCGGTGATCGGCTCCCCATGTCCGGGCAGCACCAGGTCGACGTCCATCTCCCTGGTCCTCTGGAGCGACTCGAGATAGGTGACGAGCGCCTGGGTTCGTCCGCTCGACCCGTCCTGGGGCCGCGTGATCAAGGGATTGGACGAGATGTGCCCCAGCAAGTGGTCGGCCGCCAGCAGCATCCTGCGCTCCTGGTCGAGAAAGACCGTGTCGGTGGGGGAGTGGCCGGGACGGAAGTGCACCTCGAGCTTGCGGTCGCGCAGCTCGATCGTCTCGCCGTCGTGGAGCGGCCGCGTGACGTCGGCCCGGGCGCCCCAGGCCCTGAACGCCTGCGACACGGACTGGAGGGCGCCCGCGACGTCCTCGGGAATGCCGTGGCGAAGCATCAGGTTCGTGGCGAACTCGTCGTCCGCCGAGGCCTCGAGCGAGAAGTTCTCCACGAACGGGACGGCGGCATCGATCACGGCCACGTCCGCGCCGGAATGGGCGGCGACGATCCCCACCAGACCGAGGTGATCGATGTGCTGGTGGGTGAGGATCACCAGCTCGATGTCCTCGAGCGAGTGGCCGAGGCTCGCGACGCCCTTCGTGAGCTCGTCGAACGAGGTGCCGGAGTTGGGGCCGGCGTCGACGAGCGTGAGCGGCTCGTCCTCGATCAGGTACACGTTGACGCGGCCGACCGCGAACGGCGTGGGGATCGCGAGCCGGTGGACGCCCTGTGCGGCGGCCGCTGCGAATCCGTCCGCCTCCGGGCCGGCCCCGGAGGTCGGCTTCTTGCCCTCGGCGCGGCCGCTCACGCGCGCACAGTACGCGACGCTCGCTAGGCTCGGCCCCTCCGTGGCGCGTCCCGGCTGGAAGATCGCGGTCTATCGCGCAGCCCTGAGGCGCCATTCGCAGCTCCAGGAGGTCACGAGCGCCCTGCTGGTCGGACTGTTCCTCGGTTTGCTGGACGCCGACGACCGCGTCCGGATCGACGAGGAGTACTACGACAACGCCACCGGCAACGTGGACGGCGTAAGCGGGCGCTATGACGACGAGACGATGGTCGACCGCGGCCTCGCCGACTGGGAGCGGGCGGCGGTGGAGGAGCACTTCCGGGCCGGCGATTCGGTGATCGTGCTGGGCGCCGGCGCCGGCCGCGAGGTCCTGGCGCTGCTCGAGGCCGGCTTCGATGCTCGCGGCTACGACCCGCATCCGAGGCTCGTGGAGCGGGGATCGCAGCTGCTCGCCGAGCGCGGCCACCCGAACCGGCTCGACGTGTCGGAGCGCAGCTCGCTGCCGGCCGATTCGGGCGAGGCAGACGCGGTCGTGCTCGGTTGGGGCATGTACACGCTGATCGCCGGCCGCAGCGCCAGGGTGGCGCTGCTCCGCCAGATGGCCGAGCGCCTCCGCCCCGGCTCGCCCGTCCTCCTCTCCTTCTTCCCCGCGCCCCCGCGGGCACGCCAGCTGCGGATCGCCCACGCCCTGGCGCGGGCGCTTTCACGGCTGCGCGGAGCTCGGCCTCCGGAGCTTGGCGACTGGCTGATGCCGAACTTCGTGCACCTCTTCACCGAGGACGACATCCGGGCCGAGGCCGGGGAGGCGGGCTTCGATCTCAGGGGCTGGTGGAGCGAGCCCTACGGGCACGCGATCGCTACTCGCAGGTAGGGCGTTGCAAGCTCAAGACGCGATCGCTAGTATCCGCGCCCCATTGGCAGGGGTTTGCTTCTAAAGGACGGGGGGCTTAATGACCTACGAAACACCGACGGTGACCGATTTCGGCAGCCTGGTCGATCTCACCGGGCAGAACTTCAACAAGAACCCGGGGGGCACGGACACCATTACGATCGGCAATAACCCGCCGATCACGGTGCCCGGCAGCGGAACCACGTAGTAGGTTCGAGCGAGTTTCACTGAGCGGCCGTACCGCGCCCGCGGTCCGGCCGCTTTGTGCTTTCTGAGGGCGTGCACGGGTACGCCGCGCTGCGACCGGTCGAGGTTGCGGACGGGCTCGCGATTGGACGCCACCCGGGCGTCCGGACGCTGCCGCGCAGGGGGGACGCCACCCCGGCCGGCGCCCTCGAGCAGGTCCTGCGGCA
>DASXBA010000189.1:0-5907 GCA_036406475.1 Thermoleophilaceae bacterium
CCGGCGGGTCGCCCTGGAGCGTGCGGAGCAGGAAGGCGCCGTGGCCGTGCTCGTCCTGGTGGGCCGTGACGACCGCCCGCCAGCGCTCGGAGTCCGCGAGCCAGCGCCGAACCTCGGGACTGACCTCGAGAGCCGGGAAGCGCTCGAGAACCTCGGCCACCGACTTGGCCACGCGCGGGTGCGCGGGCACGCGCCAGTTCTTGCGTCGCCAGTCGAACCAGCGGCCCGGGATCTGCTTGACGGCGTCGTTCATCTCCTCGTCGGCGGGGAAGTCGAAGACGAGCTCACGCTCCCGGGGGTCGTCCTCGAGCAGGTAGACGCGCGAATCGGGCAAGACCGATTGAGGCTAGCGGGCCGCAATACTGGCGCCGTCGTGGAGAGGCCGGTTGTGACCAAAGTCGGGCAAATTCCGGCGGGCCGCACGCTCGCCGACAGGCTCACGGTCCGCTTCCCGGGCTTGGCCCGCTGGGGCCTGGCGGTGGGGATGCGCCTGCTCGCGCCGAGCTCGAGGATCCGCCGCGACGGCCTCAAGCGGGTGCTGAGCTCGGGCTGGGCCGCGGCGCCGCGCAAGGACTGGGAGCTGATGCTCGCCCGCTACTCGCCCGACGTGGTCTGGGACCTGCCCGAGGAGTTCCAAACGCTCGGCTTCGCCGCGAACTACAGGGGCCACGCCGGTCTGAAAGAGGGCATTGAACAGTTTTCGGAAGCGTTCGAGGCCTGGGCGCTCATTCCGGACCAGGCCCTCGACATGGGCGACCGGGTGCTGGCGCTCGGCAGCTTTCGCGGAAAGGCCAGGGCGAGCGGAGTGGTGTGGGAGCAGCCCTTCTCGCAGCTCGTGACCGTCGAGCGCGGACTCGTCACGCGCGACCGCTTCTTCTACTCCTGGGAGCAGGGGTTCGAGGCCGCCGGGCTCGATCCGGGCGGTGTCTAACGTGTTCGTATGGCCACGCAGACGAACATCGCTGTCGAGGCCAGCGGCCTCGTCAAGCACTTCGGAGAGACGAAGGCGGTCGACGGGCTCGACCTCGCCGTCCGCCGCGGCTCCGTCTACGGCGTGCTCGGTCCCAACGGCGCCGGCAAGACCACCACCGTCCGCATGCTCGCCACGCTGCTCCGCCCCGACGCGGGCACGGCGCAGGTGCTGGGCCACGACGTGGTCGCGGACGCCGACACCGTGCGCGGCCTCGTCAGCCTGAACGGGCAGCTCGCCTCGGTCGACGAGGACCTCACCGGGCGGGAGAACCTCGTGCTGGTGGCCCGACTCCTGGGCTTCAAGCGGGCGGACGCGAAGCAAAGGGCGAGCGACCTGCTCGACGCCTTCGGCCTCACCGACGCTGCCGGCCGCCAGGTGAAGAACTACTCCGGCGGGATGCGGCGGCGGCTCGACATCGCGGCCAGCCTCGTGACCACCCCCGAGCTGATGTTCCTCGACGAGCCCACCACCGGGCTCGACCCGCGCTCGCGCAACCAGGTCTGGGACATCATCCGCTCGCTGGCCGCGGCCGGCACCACCGTGCTTCTCTGCACGCAGTATCTCGAGGAGGCAGACCGGCTGGCCGACGGCCTCGCCGTGATCGACAACGGCCGCGTGATAGCCGAGGGCACGCCCAGCCAGCTGAAGGCGTCGGTGGGCTCGGGCGCGATGAAGGTGAGGCTGCTCGACCCGGAGGAGCGGGACGAGGCCGAGCAGGTGCTCACGCGCGTGCTGAGGTCGGAGGTACGCCAGGAGGCGGACCCGACCGCCCTGTCCGCCCCCTGCGCCGCCGCCGACCGCGCCGCCGAGGCGCTGGCCGAGCTCGCTCACGCCGGCGTCGGGGTGGCCGACTTCTCGCTCGGGCAGCCCAGCCTCGACGAGGTCTTCCTGGCGCTGACCGGGCGCTCGGCGGAGGAGGCGGCCAACGAAGAGGACGCCGCGGCGGTGGAGGAGCAACCCGCATGAGCGTCGAGCTGTCCGTTCACAAGGCGCTCTATTCCGGACCGAGGCCCGCGCGGGCGAGCAGGGCGTCGGCGTCGCTCACGTTCGGCTGGCGGGCGATCCTCAAGATCAAGCACGTGCCGGAGCAGCTCCTCGACACGCTGGTCACACCGGTGCTCTTCCTCCTGATGTTCACCTACCTGTTCGGCGGCGCGATCCAGGGCTCGACGAGCGACTACCTCGACTACCTGCTGCCGGGCAACCTCGTCCTGTCGGTGCTGTTCACCACCGTCTACTCGGGAGTCGCGCTCAACACGGACATCACCAAGGGCGTGGTCGACCGCTTCCGCTCGCTGCCGGTGTGGCGGCCGGCGCCGCTCGTGGGGGCGATGCTCGGGGACTCGGTGCGCTACCTGATCGCCGGGACCCTGGTGATCCTGCTCGGGCTGATCCTCGGCTTCCGCCCCGACGGCGGACCGCTCGGCGTGCTGGCGGCGCTGGCGATCACCGTGATCTTCGCGTTCGGCCTCGCCTGGCTGTTCACCACGATCGGGGTGCTGCTGCGGTCGCCCAACGCGGTGCTGAACGGCGGCTTCATGGTGCTGTTCCCGCTGACCTTCCTGAGCAACACCTTTGTCGAGCCGAAGACGCTCCCCGCGGGGCTCGAGTGGTTCGTGAACGTCAACCCGATCTCCCAGGTCGTGACGGCCTCGCGCGGGCTGATGCAGGGGACGGCGAGCTTTGGCGACGTGGCACTGGTGCTCGGGATCGCGGCCGTGCTGATCGGCGTGTTCGCGCCGCTCACCACCTACCTGTACCGGCGCAAGGCCTGAGGGGCGCCCGGACACATGGACGACCTCGGCCCACCCATCGCCTATCTAGCGCTTGAGGACGGGACGCCGGTCTACGACAAGGACGGTGGCCGGGTGGGCGTGGTCGACCACGTGCTGGGCGACCAGACCGCGGATGTGTTCGACGGGCTCATCGTGCGCGCAGGGAAGCACCTGTTCGCCGACGTCGACCAGATCGCCGAGCTGCACGAGCGCGGCGTGCTGCTGTCGGTGGGCGCCGACGAGCTGCACGAGCCGCACGAGCAGCCGGACCGCGAGCACGACAAGGAAACGGTCGGAACCGAGCTCGAGGGCCGGCTGCGGCGTGCCTGGGACTGGGTGAGCGGGAGGCGCTGACCTACTGGCGCTCGAGCACCACGACGGGAATCTCCCGCTCGGTGCTCGCCTGGTAGTCGTCGTAGTCCGGCCAGACGGATGTCATCGCCTGCCACATCTCCGGCTTCTCCTCCGGGGTGGCGGTGCGGGCGCGGGCGTGGAACTTGTCGCCCTTGACCTGGACCTCCACCTCGGGATCGGCCTCGAGGTTGCGGAACCAGGCCGGCGGCTGGTCGGAGCCGCCCTTCGACGCCACGATCAGGTGGGCGCCGTCGTAGGGCTGGTAGATCAGCGGCAGCGTGCGCGGCTCGCCCGAGCGGCGGCCGCGGGTGGTGAGAAGAAGGACGGGCGCGCCCTTCTTCCAGTCGTGACCCACCTCGCCGTCGGTCTCGCGGTAGCGGTCGACGTGCTCCTGGCCGAAGAGGTTCTCTGCTGTCGTCATGGCTTCCGCATACCCGGGACGGCGCTCAGCAGTCGGCTTCGGAGCTCGTCGTAGAGGGCGTCGGCCGCGTCGCACGCCGGCGCCTCGACGGTCAGACGCAGCACCGGCTCGGTGGCGGACAGCCGCACCAGCGCCCACGCATCTCCGGGACCGTCGAGGCGAAGACCCCTGTGCGGGTCGCCGGAGCCGCCCAGTTGCGCGAGCGCGGCGGACGCCTCCTCGGCCGAGCCGCACTCCACCGTCGTACGCCGGCGCTCGAAGCGGGGCAGCTCGCCGGCAAGGGCGGAGACCGGCCGGCCCGTACGCGCGACCAGCTCGATGATCGCGGCGCCTGCCGCCAGGCCGTCTCGGCTCAGCCCGACCTCGGGCACCACTACGCCGCCGTTGCCCTCGCCCGCCAGGTCGCCCCAGCCGGACGCCAGCTCGCTGACCAGATGGAGCTCGCCCGGCGGGACCGTGCGCACCTCGGTCGCCAGCGCGTCGACCATCCGGCTCGTGTCGCCGCCCTTGACGATGCGGCGAGCCCGGCGGGCGATCGCCGCGAGCGGAAGCACCACCTCCGTGTCGAGCTCGCTGCCGGCCTCGTCGATCAGCTCGAGCCGGTCGGCGTCGGCGTCCACGCGGAGGCCGAGGTCCGCGTGCCCGTCGCCGGCCGCACAGCCGAGCATCTCCATGAGGAGCTCGCCGGACTCGTCGGCGCCGCCGGAGACGGAAACTCGCAGGCCCGCTGCGCGGATCGCCTCGACGTCGAGCGCGCCGCGGATCGCGTCGGCGTGCTCGCGCGGCACGCCGGCCTCGCTGGTTAGCCGGCCCCCACCGGGCCGTCCGCCCGGCGCCGGCAGGCTGCCCGCGTCGATCGGCAGCAGGCCGGGACCCCCGGCGAGCTTGAGCCCGTTCCACTCCGGCCCGAGGTGCGAGGCGGTGACCACGATCAGGCCCGACAGGCCGCGCGCTCGGGCGGCGAGCTTGGCACCCGGGGTGGAGACCACGCCGAGATCGACTACGTCGGCCCCGCAACCGCGCGCCGTCTCCACCACCAGGTCAGCCAGCCGCTCCCCGCCCTCGCGGCCGTCACGCGCGAGGCCCAAGGTCGCGGGCAGACCCGTGAGCTCGACGAGCCCGGCCACCGTGCCGGCCACCGCCCGGTCGCTCAAGCCGGCGCCCGGACGCCCGCGCAGCCCCGAATGAGTAGCGATCAGTGTCGACACCGCGCTGTCACAGTACGCGGCGATGACTGAGGAGTTGAAGATCGGCCGCCGCAGCGTCCGCGTGACGCACCAGGACAAGGTGCTCTTTCCGGAGGCGAAGGCCACGAAGCTCGACCTCGCTCGCCACTACGAGCGGGTGGCGCCGGTGATGCTCTCCTACGTCTCGGACCGGCCGGTGGCGCTCCAGGCGTTCCCGAACGGCGTCGGCAAGCACGGCTTCTTCATGAAGGCGGTGCCGGACTACTTCCCCGACTGGGTCAAGCGGGTGACCCTCTCGAAGCGCGGCGGCCGGATCACCCACGCGCTGGCCGACGACGCCCCCACGCTCGCCTACCTGGCCGGCCAGAACGTGGTGGCGATCCACGGCTGGCTCTCGAAGGCCGACGAGCCGCGCAAGCCGCACATCCTGATCATCGACTTCGATCCCTCCAAGGAGGGCGGCTTCCCCGACGTGCGCGCCGCGGCACGCGAGGCGGGCGAGCGGCTGCGCGACGCGGGCCTCGCGACCTACGCGATGGTCACGGGCTCGCGCGGCATCCACGTGGTCTGCCCGCTCCGGCGCGGCCCCTCGTTCACCGACGTGCACCGGTTCTCCAAGCGCCTGGCCCAGCAGATGGTCGAGGACGACCCTCGCAGGCTGACGCTCGAGTACCTGAAGGCCAATCGCGAGGACAAGATCTACGTGGACGTGAACCGCAACGCCTACGCGCAGCACGCGGTGGTGCCCTACTCGACGCGCGCCAAGCCACGGGCCCCGGTCGCCGTGCCGATCCACTGGGACGAGCTCTCCGACGGCAAGCTGCGCGCCGACCGCTGGACGCTGAAGAACGTGGGCAAGCGGATCGACGACGCGGGCGATCCGTGGAAGGGGATGTCTAGGCGGGCGCGGTCGTTGCCGAAGGGCTAGCGGCCCGCTCCAGCCCGAACTCCTCCGCGATCAGCTCGTACGAGCGGCGGCGCGCCTCGTGGTCGAAGGCGATCGTCAGGATCACGACCTCCTCCGCCTGGTACTCGCGGGCGACCTCCTCGATGCCGGCGCGGACGGTGGCCGGCGCGCCGACGATGTAGCGGCGGCGCGAGGGCGGGCGCGGGCCGCGGCTCTCCCAGTAGCTCACGGCGCGGTCCACCGGCGGGACCTTGATCAGGCGGCCCTGGCGGAGCAATGAGAAGGCCATC
>DASXBA010000190.1:0-3787 GCA_036406475.1 Thermoleophilaceae bacterium
TTCGGGCCGATGCCCGGGATCAGCCCGGGCGACGCGGCTGCGAAGCGCTCGCATGCCTCCTCGCGCGTCAGCTCGAGAAAGCCGTCCGGCTTGTCGGCGTCCGAGGCCACCTTGGCCACGAGCTTGTTGGGCCCGATCCCGATCGAGCAGGCAAGCCCGGTGGCGTCCGTGACCGCGGCCTTGATCTGCCTGGCGGCGGCGCGCGCCCGCTCGAACTCGCTCAGGTCAAGGTAGGCCTCGTCGAGGCCAACGACCTCGACGCGGGCGACCTGCTCCTTGAGCACGGCCATGACGTCGCGCGAGCGCGACCTGTAGTGGTCGAAGTCCGGAGGGAGGAAGGTGGCGTCCGGGCACAGCCGCCGTGCCCGCTCGGCCGGCGTGGCCGAGAAGATCCCGAAGCGCCTGGCCTCGTAGCTCGCCGTGGTGACCACGGCGCGCGGGCCGCTGCCGGCCACGACCACGGGACGGCCGACGAGCTCCGGCCGCCGCTGCAGCTCGCAGCTCACGTAGAAGGCGTCCATGTCCACGTGAGCGATCCTCACGCGGCAAACGGTACGCGGCTAACCGGACTGGTTTATCGGCCGCACGAGGATCTCGTTGACGTCGACGTGCGGTGGCTGGGTGAGGGCGAACATCACCGCGCGGGCGATGTCGTCCGGCTCGAGAGCGCCCTCCGGCCGGTCGTCGAAGAAGGGCGTGTCGACCATGCCCGGCTCGATGAGCGTGACCTTGATCGGGGTCTCCGCCACCTCGGCGCGGAGCGCGTGGCCCATCGCGGTCACGGCCCACTTGGTGGCGGAGTAGAGCGAGCCGGGCAGCGTCCGGCGGCCGGCGATGGAGCTCGTGAGGATCATGTGGCCGGCGTCCTGGTCGCGGAAGTGGCCCAGCGCCGCGCGGATCGAGAGCGCGCAGCCGTAGACGTTGGTGTCGATCATCGCCTTCCAGTGCTCGACCGACTCCTCGAGAAAGCCGCGCTTGGCGCCGAAGCCCGCGTTGGCCATGAAGGCGTCCAGGCGGCCGAAGTGGTCGAGCGTCTCAGTGACGATCCCCTGCTGGTCCTCCCAGCTCGTGACATCGCACTGAAGGGCCAGCACGTGCTCGTCGCCGCCCAGCTCGCCGGCGAGCTCGGCCAGGCGCTCGGCCGAGCGGGCGGCCAGCGTCACGCGCATGCCGAACTCCACGGCGCGGCGGGCGGTGGCGGCGCCGATGCCGCTGCTGGCGCCGGTGATGACGAGGACGGGATCGTCGGGCATCGCCGGACTTCTACCAATAGTCTCAGGTGGCTAGGCTGGCGCCTGCGATGCCGGGCGAGTACAGCACGGAAAGCCTGCAGGCACACTTCGCGGCGCTCGGCCGGCGCCTGGACATGATCGAGTCGCAGCTCGTCCTGCTCTCGAAGCAGGCGGGCGTCGCCTACGCGACCTATGCGGAGTCGCAGGACGTGCCCCCTGACGTCGTCGAGCTCGTCCGCGCGGGGAAACCGCTCGACGCGGTCAAGCGGTACCGGGAGGCCACCGGCGCGAGCTTCGAGCAGGCGCGCGGCATCGTCGACGGCCTCTAGCGGCGCATGGCGGCGCCCGACCCGACCGAGGCACGTTTCCCCCAGCTGGCCGGCGACACGGGCGCCTACGAGAGCTTCTACCTGAAGCTCTGCCACTCGGACGAGCCGCTCGGCGTGTGGATCCGCTACACGGTGCACAAGCGCCCCGGCGCGGCGCCCAAGGGGTCGCTCTGGTTCACGCTGTTCGACCGCGCCGCCGAGGGGCCGCGCGCTCGCAAGGTCACGCTGCCCGAGCCGGCCGCTGGCGGCGCCGACTGGATCCGCATCGGCGAGTCCAGGATCGGAGCGGGGGAGGCGTCGGGAGCCGCGGAGGGCGCGTCCTGGGATCTGCGCTTCGAGACCGGCGAGCGGCCGCTCTTCCACCTCCCGCGCGGCTGGATGTACAGCGGGCCGCTGCCGCGGACCAAGCTGCTGAGCCCGGCGCCGGCGGCGCGCTTCGAAGGGCGCGTGACGGTCGAGGACCGCGAGATAACGGTTGTCAACTGGGGGGGAATGGTCGGTCACAACTGGGGCGCCCAGCACGCCGAGCGCTGGATCTGGCTGCACGGCCTCGCCGCGGAGGGCACCTGGCTCGACGCCGCCATCGGCCGGATCAAGCTGGGACCGGTCACGACGCCATGGGTCGGCAACGGCGCGCTGAGCATCGACGGCGAGCGATATGCGCTCGGAGGCCTCGGAAAGCGCTCTCAGGTCAGCGAGACGCCAACGGGCTGCGAGTTCACGCTTCCGGGGGCCGGACTGTCGCTGCGCGGCTCCGTGAGGGCTCCGAAGAAGGACTTCGTGGGCTGGATCTACGCGGATCCCGACGGATCCGAGCACAACACCGTCAATTGCTCGGTGGCGGACATGTCGCTCACCGTCGAGCGCGACGGGGCGCCGCCGCTCGATCTCCGGGTCGACGGGGCCGCCGCGTACGAGCTCGGGATGCGAGAGAGGGACCACGGCATGGAGATCCAGCCGTACCCCGACGGGTAGTTTCGCCTCGAGTTGACATAAGCGGGGTTATCGAGCGTAAGCACACGGACTTGCGCCCCATGTTCACCTTTGTCCCCTGGTGGGATACTGAAAGCAATGGAGGGCATGCAGGAGGGTCCGCCTCAGGAGCCCCGGCCGCCGCAGCAGCCGCAGCCGGAGCCGGAGGCCCAGCAACCGCCACCGCCGCCTCCGCGGCAGCAGCGGAGCGTGCGCCAGCGGCCGTCGTCGCGGCTGGGCGCCGTCGATCGCGTGCGCGAGGTCCAGTTTCCGCTCGTTCTGCGCGGCTACGACCGGAATGCCGTCGACGGCCACCTGGCGCAGGTCGCCCAGCTGGTGGCGGAGCTCGAGGCGACGCAGCTGCGCGAGAACGTCGTGCAGCGTGCCCTCGACGAGGTCGGCGAGGAGACGGCCAGCATCCTGCGCCACGCGCACGAGACTGCGGAGGAGATCACCTCGCGCTCGCGCTCGCAGGCCGAGGGCCGGATTCAGCGCGCCGAGCGCGAGGCCGAGATGATCCGGCGCGAGGCCCAGCAGTACGCCGAGCGCGTCGCGAACGACTCGCGCAGGCTCACCGAGGAGCGCCGGCGCCTGATCGAGGAGCTGCGCCAGTACGCCGAGGACGTGCTTGCCGTTGCGGATGACGCCCTCGAGCGGCTGCCCGAGCTGCAGGCGGAGGCTGCCGGGGAGGCCGCAGCCCGGCCGACCGAGCAGCTGCCCGCCCAGCAGCGGCCGGAGCCGCCCAAGCCGCCGCCCGCGCCCGCGAGGCCGGCGCCGCAGCCGCCTCCGCCTCCCTCACGGCCGGAGCCGGCCTTCGAGGGCGACGACGGGATAGCCGAGGGCGTCCTCAAGGTCGAGCGCCGCCCCAAGGGCGGCTCGAAGTAACCCGGGCCGGATAGGACCGATGGGCGAGCTGAGAGTTCGCGTGCAGGCGCGCGCCCGCCGGGGCGAGGTGGCCGGGGAGCGCGACGGCGCGCTGCTCGTGCGGGTCACCTCCCCACCGGTGGACGGCCGCGCCAACCGGGAGGCCTGCAGCCTCCTCGCGGCCCGCCTGAGCGTCGCCCGGGGCCGCGTGTCCGTCGCCCGCGGCGCGACACAGCGCGACAAGCTGATCCGCGTGGATGGCCTGGACAGCTCCGCGCTACGGAGCCGCCTCGACCTGTGATGGCGGTCACACAGCCCCTCTCCCCCCTTTCTAACGTCCGAACGGTTGTTCGACCCGCAGGAGGTGGGGAACGATGACCGCCAAGACCG
>DASXBA010000191.1:0-36536 GCA_036406475.1 Thermoleophilaceae bacterium
GCGTTTCCGACGACCACGGCGCAGCGCCAGCCGGTCATGTTGTAGCCCTTGGAGAGCGAGAACACCTCGATCCCGACGTCCTTGGCGCCGGGCGTCTGCAGGAAGGAGGGCGCGCGGTAGCCGTCGTAGGTGATCTCCGAGTAGGAGTTGTCGTGGACGACGAGGATGTCGTGCTCGCGCGCGAACTCCACGACGCGCTCGAAGAACCCGGGCGGAACGATCGCGCCGGTGGGGTTGTTGGGGTAGTTGAGGTACATCAGCTTCGCCCTCGCACGGTCCCCGGGCGCAATGGCGTCAAGGTCGGGGGTGAAGCCGAGGTCTGGGACGAGCGGCATCACGACGGCCTCGCCGCCCGCGAGCAGCGGGCCGCCGGTGTAAACGGGATAGCCGGGGTCGGATGCGAGCGCCGCGTCGCCGGGGTCGAGGAAGGCGAGGTTGAGGTTGAAGACGCACTCTTTGGCGCCGAGCGCCGGGACGATCTCGGTCTCCGGGTCGAGCTCCACGCCGAAGCGGCGCTCGTAGAAGCGCGCCACGGCCTCGCGGAACTCGGCCCGCCCTCGGTTCGAGGGGTACTGGTGGGTGCCCGGGTCCCTCGCCGCATCGGCGAGGGCGTCGATCACGAGCTCGGGCGTCGGCGTGTCCGGGTCGCCGATCCCGAGGCTGATCACGTCGACTCCGGCGGCCTTCTTCTCGGCGATCTTCCGCTCGAGCTCCGCGAACAGGTATGGCGGCAGCCGGCTCAGGCGGTCGCTCGGCTTCACCGCAGCTCCTCGACCAGCTCGTCGCTCAGCCGGCCTGCGTAGACCGGCACCGCCCAGCCCGTGAGGTCGACGTGCAGGTCCTCGCCCACCTCGACCTCGAGGTCGCCACCGTCGAGGTGCACGGTGAGCGGGCTGTCCGCCCCCTTGAGCACGGCGGCGATCGCTGCGCCCGTGGCGCCGGTGCCGGAGGCCATGGTCTCCCCCACCCCGCGCTCGAAGATCCGCGCCGTGATCGCTTCGTCGCCGTCGCGGCGCCAGAAGGACACGTTGGTCCGGTTCGGGAACAGGTCGTGGCTCTCGATCGGCGGACCGTACAGCGACAGGTCGAAATCGGGGAGCTCGTCCCCCACCTCGATCGAGCACTGCGGGTTGCCCACCTGCACGAACTGGAAGCGGAACTCCCGGCCGGCGGACTCGAGCGACCCCTGGCCGTCATCGGCGCCCGAGGGGAAGTCGGACTCGGAGCGCAGCCGCGCCCGGCCCATGTCGACGCTGCACGTGTTGACACCGGTTATGCGGGGGCGGACCTCCCCCGCCGCCGTGGCGACGGAGAAGCTGTCGTTGTCGGTCCAGCCGCGCCGGCGCAGGTACATGACGGCCTCGCGCACGCCGTTGCCGGACAGCTCGGCCTCCGACCCGTCCGGGTTGAAGATCCGCAGCGAGGCGACGAAGCCGCGCTCCTCGCTGGGCGCCAGCACGAGCAATCCGTCCGACCCGATGCCCGTGTGCGGGGAGCAGAGCGCGCGGATTCGCTCAGCCGTGAGCTCGAACGGAAGCTCGGCCTCCTCGACGATGGCGTAGTCGTTGCCCAGGGCCTGCCACTTCTCGAACCGCACGGGGCGGTGAGTCTATTTGCGGCGCTTGCGGTGCTTCGCGCGGATCTTCCGGTGACCCGAGAACTCCATGAGCTGCTGGAAGGTCGGCCGGTTTGTCCACCGCATCGTGCGCGACCCGAGCAGACCCGGCTGGAACTCGATCCGCTCGGCGCTCGAGTCCGACGCCCACCCCTGCGGGTCCTGCCCCTGGCTGGCCGCGAGGCCGTCCACCGCTCCCTTGAGCGCCGCCCAGAGAGACGCCCGGCAGGCGGACAGGCTCCCATTGCCGCAGTAGCCGCGGCTGAAGCGCCCGCGCACGTGGTCACCGAGGAGTGTGCGCAGATCCTTGTCGACATAGCCGTACCAGCCGTCGTCATAAGCGCTTCCGTTGCCGTCGTTCGGCGAGTCGTCGACCTGCTGGAGCTGCACCAACGGGCCGTTGGCGGCCGCGAGGTCGCCGAGTACCGGGGTTAGGACCGCTCTTGCCATCGGCGCCCAGGCCGCGTCCAGGATCGCGGCGCCCGGATCATCGATCCTGCCGTCGAGGTTCCGGTCGAGACGGCTCGACCCGTGCGCCCGCCACGAGCTGATCAGCTTCGCCGCCTGCTGTGTGCGGGCATCCGGCGCCGGACCACCCTGGAGCACGCGTGCGATCACCGGCCAGACCTCGCGCACCCGAAGGTCCTGCGTGGCCGCCCGGTTCATCACGTTCACGACGTCCACGAGCCTGTTTCGCTTCTTGAACCCCCTGAACAGCTCAACGCGGTCGACGGACCCGTAATCCTGCTGGCTGTCAGCGGCGTTGAAGCCGGGCGCCGTCTTGCCGTTCCAGTTGAGGATGAGGCCGCGCCCGCCGCGCGGATCGAGCGCCTGAGGATGCCGCCGGCGGGAGAGGAAGCCCCGCCACTCGTACTTGCCGGTGCCGAGCGTCGGCAGGCTCGGATTGGTGCCGCGCGCACGGATTGGCAGGCGACCCGCCGTGTAGAAGGCGATGCTCCGGTGGTCGACGTAGAAGAGGTTGAACGTGAAGTTCAGCTCATTGGCCACCCGCGCGAAGTCGCGGGCGTTGCGCACCGCGCCGGAGTCCAGATCGGCGCCGATGAAGGCGTTGAGCGCCTCGAGCCCGCGCGTCGCCCGCTTGCGCGCAACCGCGTACGGCTTGCCGTGGATCGTCACGGTGCCGGTGACCGGTCCGTGCACGGTCTCGCGGAAGACGACGGGCGTCTTGCCATCGAGGACACCGGCGTTGAAGCGCTTCATGCTCCGGCAGCGACCCTTGAACACGTAGTGGGTGGATTGGCGGGTCGGAGCGCTTCCGTTCGGATTGCAGAGCTTCTCCACGAACTCGTCCGTGTTGTCGGACCCGGACGAGGTGGCACTCCAGGCGTAGTCGCGCGTTCGGCCGATCATCACGTAGGGCGTGCCGGGCAGTCCGGAGCCGCGGACGTCGATGCCGCCGCCGTGAAGGTCGTACTCGAGGAACAGCTGCGGGTAGTAGTAGCCCAGCTGCGGGCCCATCACGGCCAACGGATGGCCGCTCGCCGAGCGCTTGCGGCCGATCAGGATCGCGTTGGACATGTCCCTCTGCCCGGACTGCGCGACCGCGGCGGCGTGCGCCGCGGATGCCGACATCGAGCCCGGATCGACTACCCGGGAACCGGGTGCCTTCCCCCTGGGGTTGAGCTGGTAGGGGAAGCGCTTGGTGGTCGTGACCGGGGCCGCCGGGTCCTCGGCCTCGCGCAGGTCGCGCCAGACGCGATCGCCGGAGGAGCCCATCCGCTGCCTGAGCTGTGCGAGGAACTGCGAGCTGCGCACCTCGTCCCCACCGCCGGCACCGAAGACCTGGCCCAGCAGTCCGACGATCGCGATGACGTCGGTTCTCGTCCACGGCTTGGCCTTGTTGCCGGTCTTGCGGTAGTAGGCGTTGATGCCGGCGACGTAGGCGTCGACGTCCCTGAGGATGCGGCGGCCGCGGCGGCCCTTGCGCCGCAGGAGCCGGGTCTCGCGGCGCAGGAAGCGCTCGGTCTGGGCGCTCGGGGTGAACGAGCGAAGAGAGGTGGCGAGGTCGAGGGCCTTCAGGCCGGGGGCGTCGACCACCGCGAGACGAGAGGGGTAGCGCAGAGTCTCGACGAACAGCGACCGGTCCCGTCCGGTCTCCCAGCCAGCCCCGAAGAAGACGTCGGAGCGCGTCCGTCCGCGGATGTGGGGAACACCCCAGCTGTCGCGACGGATCTGGACGCCGGCCTTGGGTCGCTCGATGCTGCCGCCGCGCGGCGCGAAGAAGCGGGCCGACTTGAAGTAGGTCGTGAGGTCGCCGGCCCGGATCCTGTCGAACAGCGGTGTGAGCCCGTCATAAAGCGGCAGCTGATCGGTGCCGTTCTTGTCCGGAGGCAGCGAGCCGGTCTGGCCCGGCGGCAGGATGTTCAGCGTCGTCTTGCCGTAGTCGAGCTTTGCGGCCGCCGGCGCAGCGCACGCCAGCAGCGCAACGCCAACCAGAACGACTACGGACCGCTTCACTTTCCCTCCTCCTCCGCGGCGTCCTCTCCGCGGCGCGGCAGAGTATCAGTGCGCCAAGCCGGCGATTTGGCCCGCGACCTCTTCGACGCGACGGCCAGTCAGATCGATGACGTTCACCGCGGAAAGCTTGCGCAACCAGGTCAGCTGGCGCTTGGCGTAGTTGCGCGTCCGCCGCTTCATTCCCTCGACGTCACCGCCGAGCAGCTCCTCGAAGCCGAGCGCCTTGCGCGCGGTTGCCGATGCGCCGGCCGCCTCGGCCCGGTGCACCTCCTCCGCCGCGCCGGAGGCGACCATGCGCTCGACGCGCTCGTCGATCGCCCGGTAGAGCGTGTCCCGTTCGAGCACGAGGCCGCAGAGGAGCGTCGGCTGGCGGAGCTCTGCGGTCCAGAGGCGCGGTTCGTCGACGGCAGCGGCGGGCTCCTCCCCCATCTCGAGCAGCTCGAGCGCCCGGACGATCCGGCTGCGGTCGGCCGGGTCGATCGTCGCCGCCGCGCGCGGGGAGCGCTCCGCCAGCTCGTCGTGCAGCGCCTGCGGCCCGCGCTCCGCGAGCTCCGCCTGTAGGCGCTCGCGCCGCTCCGGCTCGGGCGGCGGCCGCAGGTCGAGGTCGGTGAGAGCCGCCTGGAGGTAGAGCCCCGTGCCGCCGACGACGATCGGGCGGCGTCCGGCCGCGAGCGCGCCGTCGATCTCGGCGTGGGCGAGGGCGGCAAACTCGCCGGCGGAAAAGGTCTCCGTGATCGGGACGAAGCCGAGCAGCCGGTGCTCGAGGCGCTGCCGCTCCGCGGCGCTCGCCGCCCCGGTGAGCAGCTCGAGCCCCTCGTAGACCTGGAGGGCGTCGGCCGAGACCGCCAGCGGGTCCTCGCCCCGCTCGCGCAGCCGCTCGGCGAGGGCGATCGCGACGGCCGTCTTACCCACCCCCGTGGGCCCGAAGATGGCAATCGCCTGCACAGCGCGAGTATGGCCGTGCGACGCGCGAAGGGCTTCGACCGCTAGGAATAGGACCGTGCGCAGCTTCCATCTGGCCCTGTGCGCTGCCGCGGCGCTCGCCGTGAGCGGCTGCCAGGCCACCGACACCGACGATCCGCCCGAGACCTCGCACCCGCTCAAGGTCCAGCACGCGCTGGGCGAGACCAAGGTGCCCGGGCACGCCGAGCGCCCCGTGACGCTCTATCCGAGCGAGCTCGACGACACCTATGCCCTCGGCTCCGCGCCGGTGGGCGCCGCCGGTCCGATTCCGGACTACCTCGGCCGGAAGCGCACCCGCGCGCTGAAGAGCGTCGGGTCGGTTTCGAGCCCCGACCTAGGTCGGATCGAGGCGCTCGACCCGGACGTGATCCTGGCGACGAAGAAGCAGCGTCGCTTCTACAAGCGACTCAAGAAGATCGCGCCGACCGTCGCGATCGACTCCACCGTCGACTGGAAGCCCAACCTGCGTCAGGACGGCGAGGCGCTGGGCGAGTCCGACTTCTCGGAAAAGCTCCTCACCGCCTACGACGAGCAGGTGGCCCGGGTCAAGCGGACGATTCACGGCCGCGCCAAGCCGTCGTACCCGGCCGAGGTGAAGCCGGCGCTGAGCCGGCCGTTCGTGGTCTCGATCCTCAAGGACGTGGGCCTGCCTCATCCGAAGCCGCGCTCCGACCTCCTGGAGGGCTCTCGGCCGGGCCGCTACGACGCCTGGACGCTCGGGATCGGCTACATCGCCGCCACGCGGGTCCTGGACGACCTCGAGAGCTTTACGAGGCCCTAGCCAACAGGCGCTCCGTTCCCGCGAGCGTGGTGCTCGTTGCGGAGGCGATCTCGACGTCCGTGAACTCGCCCGCGGCGGCCAGGCCGGTGAAGTTGACGGTCTTGTTGTGGCGTGTACGGCCGCGGAGCCGCTCCGGGTCCGTACGCGACGGCCCCTCGACAAGCACCTCGAGCGTGCGGCCCACGAAGCGCTGGGCCCGCTCCGTCGCGATCCGCTGAACCGCCTCCACCAGGCGCTCCATCCGCTCCCGCGACACTTCGTGCGGCAGACGGTCCGGGAGCTCGGCCGCCGGCGTCTCGCGGCGCGGCGAGTAGATGAAGGTGAAGGCGGAGTCGTAGCGCGCCTGCTCGACCACCTCGAGCGTCTCGCAGAAGTGGTCCTCGGTCTCGCCGGGGAAGCCGACGATGATGTCGGTCGTGATCGCGCAGTCCGGGACGAGCTCGCGGATCATCGCGACGCGGTCGAGGTAGCGCTCGCGGTTGTAGGTCCGCCTCATCGCCTTGAGGATCCGGCTCGAGCCCGACTGGAGCGGCAGGTGGATGTGCTCGCAGACGCTCGGCAGCTCCGCGTGCGCGCGGATCACGTCCTCGCGGATGTCCTTGGGATGTGGGCTCGTGTAGCGGATCCGCTCGATCCCGTCGATCGCGTCGACCATCGCCAGCAGCTCCGCGAAGGTCGTCTTCGAGCCCTTGGGAAGGTCGCGCCCGTAGGAGCAGACGTTCTGGCCGAGGAGCGTGACCTCCCTGACGCCGTCGGCTGCGAGCCGCTCGACTTCGGCGACCAGCTCGGCTGCCGGCCGCGACACCTCGCGGCCTCGCGTCGAGGGCACGATGCAGTAGGCGCAGACGCAGTTGCAGCCCACCGAGATCTGCACCCAGCCCTGGTGCTCGCGCTCGCGCTTGGCGGGCAGGTGGCCGGTGAAGCCCTCGAACTCGAAGTAGCCCTGCGCGGTGAGGCTGTCGCTCGTGAGGAACTCGGCGAGCTTGTGGTACTGGCCCGGGCCGAAGGCCACGTCGACGAACGGGAACTGCTCGAAGACCCGCTCCTTCATCGACTGCGACCAGCAGCCGCCGACCCCGATCACCCGCGCCGGGTCCTCGCCCTTCAGCCGCTTGGCCTCGCCGAGGTGGCCCACCAGCCGGTTGTCGGCCTTCTCCCGGATCGAGCAGGTGTTGAAGAGGATCAGGTCGGCGTCGTCACGGGCCCCCGCCTCGTCGTAGCCGAGCGACTCCAGCATGCCCTTCATGCGCTCGGAGTCGTGCTCGTTCATCTGACAGCCGAACGTGGTGAGGTGGTAGCTCCTCGCCATCAGGGCGAGGATAGGCGCTCGGCCAGGCGCGGGTAACGCGTAACGATGCCGTCCTGGTCGTACTCGAGCTCGGCCGTGAAGTCGCTATCGAGGCCGACGTAGCGGACACGTCCCGGCCCGAGCGGCTCGTAGCGCTGCCGGGAGAGGCGCACGCTCAGCTCCGGCAGCGCGACCCAGGCCATGACCAGCTCTGCCGCCGGGTCCGGCCCGCGCAGGATCGGCATCGTGTTGGTGAGCGGCGAGTTCTGGAGATCGCAGTCGAGCGCCTCCGCCAGGTCGGGCCGCGGCCTGCCGTTCTCCGTCCACCCCGCCTCCTCCGAGCGGCGCAGGTCGAGGCTGCGATCGCCCGCCCTCGCCTGCAGGCGCAGCGTGGCCCAGCCGGCGCCGGTCGTGAGCTCGTAGTCGACCCGGTACGGCTCCGGCTCGGCGCCGAGCTGCGTCCCGCGGGCCTCGAGGCGGTCCCCGCCGAGGCGGACCTCAGCCGCCTCGGCGAGCCATTCCTCGAGCCCGCGCCAGACGATCAGCGTCACGCCGCGGGCTCGTCTCCCGCGAGGATCCGGTAGAGGGCACGGCGGGCGTCGTCGAGGACCTTGCGGGCCTCCTCGACCTGCTTGTCGTCCCCCGTGGTTCCCACCTGGTAAGCGGCGGTGGCGAGCTGGACGAACTGGTCGCGCAGGCCCAGACGGCCCTCGCCGACCTCGTCGCCGAGCCCGGCCCAGGGCTCCCCCATCTCCTCGCGCCGCTCCTCGACGTGGGCCTTGCCGGCGTCGGTCAGGACGTAGCGCTTGCGCCCCTGGTCCTCCTCGGCCCGCACGAGCCCCTCGTCCTCGAGCTGCGCCAGCGCCGGGTACACCGACCCCGGACTCGGCCGCCATACGCCCTCGCTTCGGTTCTCGATCTCCTGCATCAGCCCGTAGCCGCTCATCGGCTCCTCGTCGAGAACGAGCAGCATCGCGGCACGAACGTCGCCGCGCGGCCGGCGTCTGCGACCGAACGGCGGACCGCCGCCGAAGCCGGGGCCGCCCCAGCCGCCGAAGCCCGGCCCGCCGCGGTGGCGGCCGTGACGGCGGCGGCCGCCGGTCATCGCCATGAAGTGGCGGAGCGCCGGGTGTTCGAATGAATGTGCGTGGGTCATCGGTTCTCCTTGATCTGTTCGATACATAACGATATATCGGTACGTATCGGTTGTCAACCCACGTCCCAGCTGAAGTGCGCGTGCTTCTCACGGTTTCCCGAGGGCTGGTTGCTGCCCGTGTCGTCGTACCGGAAGGTCACCGTCTTGGCCCGGCTGTCGCTCGGGGCCTCGAACACGATCCAGCCGCGGCCGCAGGTGGCGCGCACGCTGTCGAAGCCGTTCGAGTAGACCGACTGCGGGAACCGCACAGACGCCTTGCCCCCGTCCACCTGGAGCCCGAAGTTGTAGGTGCCGATCGCCTGGCCGCGGTCGTTGCAGACCTTGACGTCGGCGCCGAAGAAGCGCTCGCCCGGACCGGGGGTGCCGAGGCCTGTGACGTCAATCCCCCGCTTCGGCGGGACCCTGGTGTCGAACCTGATCAGGCTCACTTTGAGGCCGCCCGCGCTGAGGGTGTCGCCGGCCATGCCCTTCTTCGTGGTGCTGTTGCCCGCGAAGCAGCCGGCCAAGCCCAGCGCGGCGAGCAGGCCGGCCGCCGCGGCGCGGGTCACTTGGCGTAGTCCGTCGCCCTGCTCTCGCGGATCACGGTCACCTTGATCTGGCCCGGGTAGTCGAGCTCCTTCTCGACGTCGCGGGCGATCTTGTGTGACAAGAGGGCGGCGCCATCGTCGTCGATCTCCTCCGGCTCGACGATCACCCGGATCTCCCGGCCCGCGTGCATCGCGTAGACCTTGTCGACTCCCGCGTGCCGCCGCGCGATCTCCTCGAGCTCGGTGAGCCGCTTGACGTAGTGCTCGAGCGATTCGCCCCGCGCCCCGGGCCGGGCGCCGGAGAGCGAGTCGACGATCTGCACGATCACCGCCTCGACGGTGCGCAGCTCGACCTCGTTGTGGTGCGCCTCCATGGCGTGGGCCACGGCCTCGGACTCCTTGTAGCGGCGCGCGATGTCGCCCCCGACGAGGGCGTGCGGGCCCTCGACCTCGTGCGACACGGCCTTTCCGACGTCGTGCAACAGCGCGGCCCGGGCGGCCACGCGCGGGTCGGCGCCCAGCTCGGCAGCCAGCATCGCCGCGAGCCGGGAGCATTCGACCGAGTGGTGGAGCACGTTCTGCCCGTAGCTCGTCCGGAACTTGAGTCGGCCGAGCAGCTTGGTGAGCTCGGGATGCAGGGTTCCGACGTTCGCCTCGAACACCGCCTGCTCCCCCACCTCGACCACGTGCTGCTCGATCTCGGACCGGGCCTGGTGATAGGACTCCTCGATCCGGGCGGGGTGGATGCGACCGTCCTGGAGCAGCCTCTCCAGCGTCAGGCGGGCGATCTCCCGCCTCACCCCGTCGAAGCCCGACAGGAGCACCGCCCCGGGGGTGTCGTCGATGATGAAGTCGATCCCGGTGAGCGTCTCGAGCGTGCGGATGTTGCGGCCCTCGCGGCCGATGATCCGGCCCTTGAGCTCGTCCGACTTGAGCTCGACCACGGACACGGTCGTCTCCACCGCGTGCCCGCCCGCCACGCGCTGCATCACGGCGGACAGGATGCTGCGGGCGCGGCGGTCGGCCTCGTGCTTGGCCTCCTCCTCGATCTGGCGGACCAGGCGGGCGCTGTCGTGGCGGAGCTCGTCCTCGAGCTGCCGCAGCAGGATCTGCTTGGCCTGGCCGGCGCTCAGGCTGGAAATGCGCTCGAGCTCGCGAACGTGCTCGCGTTTGCCCTCCTTCAGGCGCTCGATCTCGCGGTCGAGGTTGCGCCGCCGGTCCTCCAAGGAACGCGTCCGCTCGTCCAGCTCCTGCTCCTGAAGGCCGAGCGACTGCTCCTTCGCTCGCAGCCTCTCCTCGAGCCGTGCGAGCTCCGCCCGGCGAGCGCTCAACTCCGCGTCGCCCTCGGGTTCCGTTGCAGCGGGCACCGAAGGCGCGGCTGCGCGTTCGGGTGCCTGCGGCTCGGGCGTCCTGCCCACCGGTGCGACGCTCGCCTGGGCGGCGCGCGGGCGCTGCACGACCAGCACCACGGCCACCGAGACGGCTGCCGCCACCAGCGCCGCCAATACGATCTCCATTGCGTCTCCTCCGTCCGGCGCGCTCGCGCCGGTCGCTCAACGTCGTCGAGCGGTGCGGCTCGCGCCGCGAGACACAAGACGTGACTTCAGAGCGGGGCTGCCGCTAACGGCGCCTCCAGGCCCTCCTTCCGAATCCGTCCGCTCCTCGATTTCCCGTCACAGTTCTCAAGCTACAAGTCGCTGCTTTGCAGGTCTTTCGGTCTCACGGCGGCCGAGCCGGCCGCTTTGGACTGAGGGTATCCCGGCGCCCTGCGGGGCGCAAGCGGCCCCGAAACTTCGGGGCGGGAACGCCGGATTCATGTGAGGGTGGTGGGAACTGACCCGTAGAAAGGGGCCCACAACCGTGTTGTCCAAAGTCCGCTCCAACCTGACCGCGGCAAATCTGATGTCTGCCGCTGCGCTGTTCGTCGCGCTGGGAGGCACGTCCTACGCAGTCGGAATCAACACCATCGGGAGCAAGCAGATCAAGAACGGCTCGATCGTCAGCGCCGACATCGGCAACGGCAAGGTCGCCGGCAAGGACATCAAGAACGGGTCGCTTACCGGCGGCGACATCGGCAACGGCAAGTTGGGCGGCAGGGACATCAAGCGGGGCACGCTGACGGCGTCCAACTTCGCCCACGGGGTGCTCCCAAAGGGCCCCAAGGGGGACAGGGGCTCGCCCGGGGCGACGACGGTCCATACGGTCTCCGGGCCCCAGACGCTGTGCAGCGGTGACGACTGCACGACCCCTCCGTCGAACGCGATCTGTCCCACGGGCGAGAACCTGGTGGGCGGCGGTGCCTACAGCGCCACCGACGACGTGCTCATCGTGAGCGCACCCACAGGTTCCGCCACGAGGTCTACTACCTGGCAGGCGCAGACGAAGGACACCGCCCATGACGGGGGCGCGAACGCAAGAGCGGTCGCCCTCTGCGCGGTCCCCTAGCGGCGGCCGGAACAGCTACGCGGCGCGGCGGTCCTCGCCGCGCCGCCCGTGCCGGCGCACGGCCTCGTACGCGAGCTCCGGCTCGTACCCGCGGCGGACGAGGAGGGACCAGGCACGATCACGCCCGCGGTCGTCCGTGGGCGGCTCGGGGAAGCGGGCGCCGAGCAGCAGGAGGGCGGTCTGGAGCTCGGCCTGGCGGTCCTGAGCCGCCACAGCCTCCGCGACCTGCTCCGGGCCGACGCCGCGCCGGCGGAGGTCGCGGGCGATCCGCTCCGAGCCCCAGCGGTCGAGCGAGCGCTTGTCCTCGGCGAACCGGCGGGCGTAGCGCGCGTCGTCGAGGAAGCCTGCGTCGATCAGCTCGGCGACGGCCTCGTCGATCGCCGCCGGCTCGACGCGCTTGCGCTCGAGGCAGGTGCGCAGCTCCGCCACCGTACGGTCGCGGGCGCCGACCGCCCGGTAGGCGAGTTCGATGGCCCGCTCCCGCTCCGGCTGAACTGGAGGGACCTCGGTCATCGGCCGTCCGGGACGGCGGGCGGCTCTAGGCCGCCCGCTCCTCGGGTTCCTCGGTCACCTCCCCAGCGGCGTCCTCCGGGGCGCTGACCGGTGCGAGCGCCGGCGCAGCCGGCTCGGCGCCGACGGCCTCGTAGATGCGGCGCTCGATCTCCTGGGCCATCTCCGGGTGCTCACGCAGGTAGGCCTTGGCGTTGTTGCGCCCCTGGCCCAGCCGCTCGTCGCCGTAGGAGAAGAACGAGCCCGACTTCTTGACGATGTCGTGCTCCAGGCCCAGATCGAGCAGGCAGCTCTCGGCGGAGATGCCCTCGCCGTACTCGATGTCGAACTCGGCCTGCCTGAACGGCGCGGCGACCTTGTTCTTGACGACCTTGACCCGGACCCGATTGCCGACCGCCTCGGTGCCCTCCTTCAGCGTCTCGATGCGGCGGATGTCGAGCCGCTGGGAGGCGTAGAACTTCAAAGCGCGGCCGCCCGGCTGCGTCTCCGGCGAGCCGAACATCACGCCCACCTTCTCCCGGATCTGGTTGGTGAAGATGCAGAGCGTGCCGGAGCGGTTGAGGTTGCCGGCGAGCTTGCGCATCGCCTGGCTCATCATGCGCGCCTGGACGCCGACGGTCTGGTCTCCCATCGCGCCCTCCAGCTCCGCCTTGGGCGTGAGCGCGGCGACCGAGTCGATCGCCACCACGTCGACCGCTCCGGACCGGATCAGGAGGTCGGCGATCTCGAGCGCCTGCTCGCCATGGTCGGGCTGGGAGACCAGCAGCTCGTCGATGTCGACGCCGATGCGCTTGGCGTAGGCCGGGTCCATCGCGTGCTCGGCGTCGATGAACGCGCAGATGCCCCCCATCTTCTGGGCGCTGGCGAGTACGTGGTAGAGGAGCGTGGTCTTACCGCTCGACTCCGGCCCGAAGACCTCGACGATGCGGCCGCGCGGCACCCCGCCGACGCCGAGCGCGAGGTCGAGGGACAGCGCCCCCGTGGGGATCGCCGAGACCTTCACCTGGGCGGCCTCGTCGCCCATCCTCATGATCGAGCCCTGCCCGAACGAGCGCTCGATCTGCGTGAGGGCGCCCTTGAGCGCGGATTCGCGTGCCTGGGCGGCCTTCTCCTGTTCCTTGTCCATGTGGCTGACTCCTAAAGCTCTCTGGGATCTAGAAGCTAGGAGTGGGGTCGGACGGCATGTTCGCCCCCATCGAACACTGTTCAACCGGCCGTCACGCCTCCTGGGCAAGGGGAGCTACCGAGGAGACTGCCGGATGACCCACGAGGACGAGATAAGCGCTCTCAGCCAGGGCTACGAGGCGCTCAACCGCGGTGACATCGAGGGCGTGCTCGAGCTGGTCGCCGCCGACTTCGCCTGGAGCGACCCGCCCGAGGTCGTCGGCGCCCGCGGCGGCAGCGGCAGGAGCGCGTTCGCCCTGCATCTCGCCGGCTTCTTCCAGAGCTGGGACGAGTTCCGCTGCGAGCCCGAGGAGTTCCGCCGGCTGGGCGACGCGCTGCTGGTGTTCGTGCGCGAGGGCGGCCGCGGCAAGCTCAGTGGAGCCGTGGTCGAGCACCGGCTGATCCATGTCTGGCGCTTCCGCGGCGGCAGGGCGGTGCGCCTGGCGGCGTTCGTCGATCCGGCGGAGGCGCTCGAGGCGGCCTCGCCGTGGTCCGTCGGGCTCGCGGCCTAGTTGACGGCTCGCCTGAAGAGCACGCCGCAGACCACGGCCAGCACCAGCGCGAGGAACGGGAGTCCCCAGCCGATCACGCCGGCGATCGCCAGAACGAAGCCGACCACCGCGATCACGCCGAGGGTCCCGCCCGCCATCACGAGGCGGAAGGCCCGCTGCTCGCGGGTCCGGCGGGGCACGTATGAGCCGCGACGCTCGAGATCGCTCATGGGCACATTGTCTCAGCCCGACGGCCGGCGCAGGCCGCCGAGCCCGCCGGCGGTGACGGGAGCGAGGCGCTCGAGCAGCTCGACCTCGTCGAGCGCCCGGCCCGCGCCCTCTGCGACGCAGGTGAGCGGGTCGTCGGCAAGTCGCACCGGGACGTTGGTCTCAGCCTCGATCCGCGCGGCGAATCCGCGCAGGAGCGCGCCGCCGCCCGCCAGCAGGATCCCCCTCTGGGGAAGGTCCGAGGCGAGCTCCGGCGGCGTCTCCTCGAGCGCCGCCTTGACCTCGTCGACGATCTCCTGCACCGGGCCCTCGAGCGCCTGGCGGACCTCCTCGGCGGGCAGGGCCACCTCGCGCGGCAGCCCGGACGCGGGGTCGCGGCCGCGGACGTAGGTCACCTCGTCGCTCGTGTCGGGCTGCACGCCGCCGACCTCGAGCTTCACGCGCTCGGCCGTGGTCTCGCCGATCGCGAGGCCATGGCGCTGGCGCAGCCAGGCGGCGATCGTCTCGTCGAGGTCGTAGCCACCGAGCCGCAGCGAGCGGGAGACGACGATGCCGCCGAGCGAGATCACCGCGACCTCGCTCGTCCCGCCGCCGACGTCGACGACGACGTTGGCGCGCGGCTCGTCGATCGCCAGGCCGGCGCCGATGGCCGCGGCGAGCGGCTCCTCGATCAGATGGACCGAGCGGGCGCCGGCGGCGAGGCAGGCCTCGGTGAGGGCGCGCTGCTCGACGTCGGTGATCCCGGACGGGGCGCACATCATCACGCGCGGGTGGGCGAAGCGGCTGCCGTGCACGCGCTCCATGAAGTGGCGCAGCATCTGCTCGGTGATCTCGAAGTCGGCGATCACGCCGTGGCGGAGTGGCCGCACGGCGGAGATCGACGCCGGCGTGCGGCCGATCATCTGCTGGGCCTCGTCCCCCACAGCGTGGATGGCGCCGGTGCCCGTGTCCACGGCAACGACCGACGGCTCGGAGACGACGATGCCCTCGCCGCGCAGGAACACGAGCGTGTTGGCGGTTCCGAGGTCGATCGCCATGTCGCGCCCACCCAGGCGCGGCAGCATGCGGCGACGCATCGAAGAACGGGCCGGCGCGAGGCCGCCGGAGCCGTTGCCCGAGCCGTTTTTGCGGGAGAAACGGTTAGCCAAGCGTCCGACGCTAGCGCAGGTGGCTAGAGATCGTCCGCCAGCAGCGAGTACATGACGAGATCCCAGCGCCCCTCGGGCCGGCGGCGGTAGGCGCGCATCAGCCCCTCGCGGGTGAAGCCGACCGTGACGGCCAGGCGGTTGGAGGGCTCGTTGCGGGGGTCGACCAGCAGCTCGACGCGCTCCATTCCGAGGGGGCCGACCGCCCAGGCGGAGAGCAGGGTCACCGCGCGCGTACCGACCGCGCGACCGCGCTCCTCGCGGACGACCCAGTAGCCGATCTCGCATTTCAGCTCCGGCCACTCGAAGCGGGAGAGGCCGCAGCCACCGAGCACCAGGTCGCTGCGGGCGTCGACCACCGCCAGCCCGAGCTCCCGGCCGGCGCGCCGGTCGGGCTCCGCACGCCTCAGGTACTCGCGGGCGTCGCGCTCGCCGTAGGGCGAGGGGATGGTCGTCCAGCGCGGGATCTCGGGGTCCTGGAGCGCCTCGGTCATGGCCGCGAGGTCGTCCGTCTGCCACGGCCGCAGCGTGATCACGCCGTCGCTGAGCGCCGGGTCCGGCAGAGGGATCTCCCGCGTGGCGCTCACGATCAGCCGCGCAGCGACGTTCGTGCCAGCGGCTCGTAGACCGCTCCCTGGGGCCGCAGCAGCGAGCGGTAGAGCGTGAGGCCGTCCGCCACGAACGACTCGGCGGGCGGCGACACTCCTTCAAGGGGCGCGGCCCGGGCGCCACGCTTGACGCGCGCGAGTGTCACGTGAGGCCAGAAGGGTCGCTTCTCGGGGCGATACCAGCGTCCCGCGGCGAGGGCGTCCGAGACCGCCGCCTGGAGCGCCACGGCCCTCTCCCCCTCGTCCTCGAGGTCGAGGGCGAACAGCCGCGGCGCGCGCGGGGGCAGCGGCTTGACTGCGGCCGGGGTGAGGCGCGGCGGCCCGACCGCGCCCGCCGCCTCGAATGCCGCCGCGGCGATGGCCTCGGCGGCGCTCTCGTCCTGCCAGGCGAGAAACGCGAGCGTCACGTGGAGAGCCTGCGCCGCCACGGGCCGCAGCTCGGACCGCCCGTCCACCAGGGAGTCGCGCCAGGCGGCTATGGCGACGCGCGCGGGCTCGGGCAGGTCGAGCGCCACGAACATCCGCGCGCGCGGGCCGGCCGGCGCGGAGCGGCCGCGGGCGGCGCGCCTAGAAGGTCGAGTCTTCGTCACGCAGGGCCCTCCGGAGCAGGTGCATGCCGACCGTGGTCGAGCGGTCGCGGATCTCGTTGCGGTCCCCGGGGATGCGCGTATCGCGCGCCAGCGTTCGCTCCGGCCCCTTGACGCACCAGCAGACATAGCCGACCGGCTTCTCCTCAGTCCCCCCTCCCGGCCCCGCCACACCCGTGATGGCCACCGCCGTGTCGGCGTCGAAGCGCGCCAGTGCCCCCTCCGCCATCGCTTCCGCCACCTCGGGGGAGACCGCGCCGTGCCGCTCGATCAGCGCCGGATCCACGCCGAGGAGCTCGGCCTTGGCCTCGTTCGAGTAGGCGACGACGCCCCCGGCCACATACTCGGAGGAGCCCGGCCGCTCGGTGAGGCGTGCCGCCATCAGCCCGCCGGTGCACGACTCCGCGACGCCCACGCGCTGCCCGGCGAGCAGCCCGGCCACCTGCTCGTCGACCGTCGTGCCGTCGGTGGAGAACAGGGAGCGCTCGTGGCGGCGGGCGATCAGGTCGGAGAGGGCATCCCAGGCCGCGGCGCCCTCCGGCTCGCGCCGCACCACCACCTCGACCTCGCCCCGGCGCAGGCAGGTGGTGATCTCGAGCCGGTCGAAGTCATCGATCTCGTTCTCGGCCACCCGCAGCGTCTCGGCGATCTCGGACTCGGGGATGCCGAACAGCCTCAGCATCTCCTGCTCGTACGTGGTGCGGCCGGACACGGCCTCCTGGAACGGCTCGCTCGACACGGCCTGCGGCCACATCTCGTGGAGCTCGCGCGGCGGCCCGGGCAGCACCACCACCGCGGGGAGGCCGTTGCTCGAGGGGACGACGAGGCCGGGAGCCGTGCCGGCGGGATAGATCACGTGCGCGCCCTCGGGCACGAGCGCCTGCTTGCGGTTGGATTTCCGGACGGCCTCGAAATCGAGGTCGGGAAAGCGCTTCATCAGCGGCTTGAGGATCTCCGCGATCGCCGACTCGAGATCCTCGTCGAGGAACAGCGGCCGGCCGGCGAAGCCGGCAACCACCTCGATCGTCATGTCGTCGGCGGTCGGGCCGAGGCCGCCGCTCGTCACGATCAGGTCCACCCCCTGGTCGGCCAGGAAGGTCAGCTGCGCCTCGATGTCGTCCGGCCGGTCACCGGTGATCGTGATGTGGGCGAGCTCGATCCCCAGCTCCGCGAGCCGGTCGGAGAGCCAGGGACCGTTGCGGTCGCGAACGCGGCCCGTGAGCACCTCCGTGCCCGTGACGACGATGCCCGCGCGGGCACTCACTGGCTGACGCAGGGCCTTTGCTGCGGCGGGATCGGCTTGCTGCCGGTGGTGCTGAACTCGTAGCCCACCGGGGTCGCGCTCGGCTCCACGTTGAACTTCTTCCCGTTCAGGAGCAGCTGACCCGCGGTGCGGCCGAGGTTGAGCCGGAGCTTCTTGCCCTTGAAGGTCTGAGGCTCGCTGATCGTGCCCTCGAAGAGATGGTCGGTGCCGGGCCCGCGGTCGAGGCAGACGTAGGTCGGCCCGTCCGGCTGGATCTCGAGCGTCACCACGCTTGGCGCCGGCGCGGGCTTCTTCTTCTTTTTCTGGGGCTTGGCCTTCTCGGTGGTGGTCCTGGCCGACTGGCTCGAGCCGTTCTTGTCGTTGTCGCCGCTGGTTAGCCCCAGGACGATCAGGAAGATCAGGATCAGCACCACCGCTCCGCCGATGATCGGCAGGGGGTTGCGCGGGCCTCTGACCGGCCGAGGCCGAGGGCCGCGCTCGCGGCGGCCGCCTCCGCCTCCGCCCGCCGTCGGGCCGAGCGGTTGCAGGTCGAGGTCGTCCTGTGCCTCGTAGTTGGTCCGGTACTCCTCCACCAGCCGCTGGGGGTCGAGCCCCAGCAGCTCGGCGTACGTGCGCAGGAACGTCTTGACGAAGGTGGAGCCCGGCAACATGCCGAACTCCTCGTTCTCGAGCGCACGCAGGTACTTCGCGCGGATCTTCGTGCGCGCCTCGACATCCGCGATGTCGAGGCCTTGGCGCATGCGCGCCTCCCGGAGCGTCTCCCCGATTGTGGGCACCGACGGGTAGTTTGGCGACTACTCGTCCGACACGGTGGCGCCGGCCGGCTCCGCCAGGGACTCGAGCACGCGCGGAAGGTCCGCCTCCGTGATCAGAACCTGCCGGGCCTTCGATCCTTCGTAGCCCGAGATCACCCCGCGCCGCTCCATCATGTCCACCAGCCGGCCCGCGCGGGTATAGCCCACCCGGAGCCGTCGCTGGAGCATGGACGTGGAGGCGGTGCCCATCTGCACGACGGTCGAGATCGCCTCGCCGAGCAGCTCGTCCTGGTCGGGATCGAAGTCGTCGTCTCCCCCGCCGGCGTCTTCGCTCTCCACCGCTTCGAGCAGCTCCTCCTGCAGCTCCGGCTCACCGTGGGCGCGCCAGTGGGAGGTCAATTTCTCGATCTCCTCCTCGCCGATGAAGGCGCCCTGGATGCGGGCGGAGCGCGACTCGCCGGACGGCCTGAAGAGCATGTCGCCCTGCCCCAGCAGCGACTCGGCGCCGTTCTGGTCGAGGATCACGCGCGAATCGGTCTGCGACGCGACCGCGAACGCGATCCGCGCGGGGACGTTGGCCTTGATCATGCCGGTGATCACGTCGGCGCTCGGGCGCTGGGTGGCGAGCAGCAGGTGGATGCCGATCGCCCGCGACTTCTGCGCCAGGCGGATAACAGCGTCCTCGACCTCGGCCGGCGCGACCATCATCAGGTCGGCCAGCTCGTCGATCACGCAGAGGATGTACGGCAGCGGCATCTCGCCCTGGCGGACCCGGTAGCGGTTGAGCTCGGGGAGGTTGCGCGCCTTCGCCTGGCTCATGATCGAGTAGCGCTCCTCCATCTCGCCGATCAGATTGCCGAGCACGTTGGCGGCCAGGCGCGGGCTCGTGACCACCGGCGTCAGCAGGTGCGGGATGTGCTCGTAGTGGTTGAGCTCGACCCGCTTCGGGTCGATCAGCACCATCCGGACCTCGTTGGGCGTGGCGCGGAGCAGGACCGACGACAGCATCGCGTTGACGCAGCCGCTCTTGCCCGAGCCGGTGGTGCCCGCGATGAGCACGTGCGGCTGCTTCGCGAGATCGGTGCCGATCGCCTTGCCTGCGATGTCCTTGCCGAGCCAGACCGTGAGCGGCGACCAGCTCTGAGGCGCCTCCTGGAAGACGTCGCCGAGATGGACCATCTTGCGCACGCGGTTCGGCACCTCGATGCCCACGGCCTGCTTGCCCGGGATCGGGGCGAGGATGCGCACGTGCTCGGCGGCGAGCGCATAGGCGAGGTCGTCCTTGAGCTGGGCGACCTTGGACATCTTGATCCCGGGCGCCAGGCGCAGCTCGTAGCGGGTCACGTGCGGGCCGGTGACGGTGCCGATCACCTTGGCCTCGACGTTGAAGTGTCCGAGCGCCTCCACGAGCTGCCCGCCCATGCGCTCGATCCCCTTTGTGTCGAGCTTTTGCGAACCGTTCGAGCGCTTGAGGAACTTCGGCTTGGGGAGGGGGTAGTCGATGTCGTCGGCCTCGGTCACCGCCGAGCGCTTGTTGCCCTGCGGGGTCAGCTGCTCGGGCTCTGGGCTCTCGGCACTGGGCTCTGGCTCGTGGACGGGTTCCTCGTCCGGCTCGATCAGTTCGGGTTCGGGCTCAGGCTCGGGGTCAGGCTCGGGCTCGAACTCCGCCTCCTCTTCTTCCAGGGCCGGCATCTCGACGTGAGTTGCGCGGACCACCGGCTCGACCTCGGGCGGCTCGTCCGGCGGGAGCCGGCGCGTGACCGGCGCGAACTCGCTGGTGGAGCGCTTCACGCGGCGGGTCGTGGCGGTCACGCTCTCGCGCGTGGACTGGAGCACCCCGGCGATCGACGCGCCCGTGAGCAGGAGGATCCCCGCGAGCAGAAGGAAGACGAACAGGATGTGCGCGCCCGCGGTGGAGAAGAGCGTGCGCACCACCCAGAACAGGGACTCGCCCACGAGCCCGCCGTGGTGGCGGAGGTAGTGGGCGTCGAGGAAGCCGTCGCGGGCGGCGTGGCCGGGTCCCAGGCCCAGCGAGCCCGCCGCCAGCCCGAGCGTGAGCGCCGCGGCGAGACAGAGGCCCCCGGTGCGGAACGGCCGGACGGTCGGGAGCATCGGCCGCATCACGAGCAGCGCGCCGATGGCGAACAGGGCCACCGGCGCGAGATAGCCGGCTCCGCCGAACATGAACAGGATCCCGTCGGCCAGCGCCTGCCCCACCTCGCCGCCGTTCCAGCCGAGGTAGAAGACCGTCGAGAAGAAGATCGCCAGGGCCACCAGGCCGAGGCCGATCACGTCCCAGTGGTGCTGTTCCAGCACGGGAAGGCGGATCGCCGGGAGCAGCCGGCGCGCTCGCCGGCCGCGGCGGCGTCTACTCCTGCGGCTTGCCATGGCCCTCCGGTTGTTCTAAGCGAGCCCTAAAAACCCTGCCTGAGCCGCCGGGCGGTGCCTACCATCTAGTAGATGGCCGGGACTGCACGCGTCCTCGTGGTAGAGGACGACGTCGACATCGCGGGGGTGCTTCGGCGCTCTCTGGACAAGGAGGGCTACGACGTTCGCGTAGCCGGAGACGGCGAGGCCGCTCTCGACGAGGCCGCCGTCTTCGAGCCGGATGCCGTGGTGCTCGACCTCGGGCTGCCCAAGCTCGACGGCGTCGAGGTCTGCCGCCAGCTGAGGGCCGACGGCGATGTCCCCATCCTCGTCCTCACCGCCCGCGACGCCCTCGAGTCGCGCGTCGAGGGCCTCGACTCCGGCGCCGACGACTACCTCGTCAAGCCCTTCGAGCGCGACGAGCTGCTGGCCCGCATGCGCGCCCTCCTGCGGCGGCGGCCGCCCCGCGGGAGCGCCTCGCTGGTCACCGCCGACCTCTCGCTCAACCCGGACACGCGCCAGGTGAACCGCGGCAGCCGCGACATCGAGCTCACCGCCCGCGAGTTCGAGCTGCTCGAGTACCTGATGCGCAACGAGCGGCTGGTCGTGTCGCGCCAGGCGCTGCTCGATGATGTCTGGGGCTACCACCCCTTTGCCGAGACCAACACGATCGACGTGTTCGTCTCCAACCTGCGCCGCAAGCTCGAGGCGGGCGGTGAGCCGCGGCTCCTGCACACCGTGCGCGGCGCCGGCTACGTACTGAGGGAGACGTGAGCCCGAGCGGAGCGCTCGAGAGCCTGCGCGTCCGGCTCCCGGTGCGCCTCAAGCTTGCCGTCGTCTCGGCCGCCCTCACCTTCGTCATCCTGCTGCTCTTCGCCGTCGTCGTCGGCACCGTGGCCGAGCGGCGGGTCAGCGGCAGCTTCGACAACGAGCTCCGCGCCACCGCCGCCGACCTCCAGCAGATCGTGCAGCGCCAGGGCGGCAGCACGTCGCACGCTCTCGGGGTTCTGCGCGCCGCGGCGGCCGGCGGGGCGCAGATCCGGATCCTCGACCGCAGCGGCAACGTGATCGCCCCGGGCGGCTCGTCGCCGCTCGCCCCTCCGGGCGAGGGCGTGCAGGACGTGGGCGGCTACCACGTCGCGACGCGGCCGATCTTCGGCGCCGAGCTGCCCGAGACGAGCCCCTTCTCCCCCGGCGTCGGTCAGCAGAACGCGGTGGACGGCTACCTCGAGTACGCCAGGCCCGAGCGCAACCTCTCGACCACCATCGCCCGCGTCCGGCTGTTCCTGACCTTCGGGGTCCTCGGCGGCACGGCCCTGGCCTTCCTCGCGGGCTTCCTGGTGGCGCGGCGCGCCATGCGCCCGATCGCCGGGCTGACGCACGCGGCGCGCGAGGTGGCCCGCACTCGCGACCCCGACGTGGCGCTGCCGAAGCCGGTGGCCCAGGACGAGGTGGCGGAGCTGGCCGACACGCTCGAGGACATGCTCCGGGAGCTGGGCGAGGCGCGCACCGAGAGCGAGAGCGCCCTGGCGCGGCAGCGCGAGTTCGTCGCCGACGCCTCCCACGAGCTGCGCACCCCCCTCACCAGCATCCTCGCGAACCTGGAGCTGCTCGAGGGCGAGCTCGACGGCGAGCAGCAGGAGATCGCCGGCTCGGCGCTGCGCTCCTCTCGCCGGATGCGCCGCCTGGTGGCCGACCTGCTCCTGCTCGCGCGCGCCGACGCCGGACGCGAGGCCCCGCGCCGCCCGGTGGACCTGGCGGGCGTGGCCCGCGAGGCCGTGGCCGAGACGGCGCCCCTCGGCGGCGGCGAGGAGCGGATCGCGGTCGACGCGCCGACCGGCGTGATCGTCGAGGCGGTGCGGGACGACCTTCATCGGCTCGCCCTGAACCTGATCGAGAACGCCTTGGTCCATACGCCGCAGGGCACGCCGGTCACCGTGGCGGTGCGCGAGGAAGAAGGAACCGCGGTGCTCGAGGTCTCGGACCGCGGTCCCGGCGTTCCGAACGAGCTCCGCCAGCGCGTCTTCGACCGCTTCACCCGCGGCGCCGGCTCGGGCGACGTGACCCCGGCCCGCAGCGGCAGCGGCCTCGGGCTGGCGATCGTCCGCGCGGTGGCCGAGGGCCACGGCGGCTCCGTGGAGGTCAGCGACGCCGAGGGCGGTGGCGCGAAGTTCCTGGTGAGGCTGCCCCTGGGCGCGGGCCCTGAAAAAAAGGGCCCAGTCCCCTTTGTTACACCTCCACCACCACGGGAAGCACCATCGGACGCCGTCTGAGGCGCTCGTAGACGAACTCCGCCACGTCGTCGTGGAGGTGCGACTGGAGGAGGTCGATCTCGCGGATCTCCTCCGAGGCCGAGCGGGCCAGTGAGTCCTCGACCGCGTCCCTGATCTCCTCGACCAGGCCGTCGGCCTCGTCCAGGAAGGGCACGCCGCGGAAGATCACCTCGGGCGGCGCCACCGAGCGGCCGTCCTGCTCGGACACCGTCGCGACCACGATGAAGATGCCGTCCGCGGACAGCATCCGCCGGTCGCGCAGGGCGACGTCGCCGGAGTCGCCGATGTCGACACCGTCCACGAAGATCATCCCGGCCTGCTCGGCTTCGCCGAAGCGGGCGCCGCTCTCGTCGATCTGGAGCGGCAGCCCGTTCTCCCCGCGGAAGACGGCGTCGGGGTCGACGCCCACGGCCTCCGCCAGCTCCGAGTGGAGCCGCAGGCGCTTGTGGTCACCGTGCGCCGGCATCACGTAGCGCGGCTGCGTCAGGTTGATCATCAGCTTGAGCTCCTCCGCGTAGCCGTGCCCGGAGGCGTGGATCGGAGCGTCGCGGGGGGTGATCACGTCGGCGCCCAGGTGGTAGATGCGGTCGATCGTCTCGTTCACGGCGCGCTCGTTGCCGGGGATCGGGGTGGCGGAGAAGATGACCGTGTCGCCCTCGCGTAGGGCTACGTTCGGGTGATCGAGGTGAGCCATGCGCCGAAGCGCCGACAGCGGCTCGCCCTGGCTGCCCGTGGAGATCACGACGAGCTTGTGGTCCGGGAAGTCCTCGATCTCCTTGGGGCCGATCAGCATCCCCTCGGGCACGTCGATGTGTCCGAGCTGGCGGCCGATGTTCACGTTCTTGCGCATCGAGCGGCCGACCAGCGACACCTTGCGGCCGAGTTGCGCCGCCGCGTCCACCACCTGCTGGACGCGATGGATGTTGGACGCGAAGCAGGTCACCACGATCCTGCCCTCGCAGCGCGCAAACACCTCCTCGAGCTTCGGGCCCACGGACGACTCGGACGGAGACATCCCGGCCCGGTCCGCGTTGGTGGAGTCGCCGCAGAGCAGGAGCAGGCCCTCGCGCCCGAGCTCGGCCAGTCGCGAGACGTCGGCCGGGGTCCCGTCGACCGGGGTCTGGTCGAACTTGTAGTCGCCGGTCACTAGCACGGTCCCCAGGTCGCTTGTCAGGGCGACCGCGAACGAGTCGGGGATCGAGTGAGCCATCTTCACCAGCTCTACCGAGAAGGGCCCGGCGTCGAAGCTCTGCGTGGCGAGCACGTCGTGCAGAGGGGCGTCCTGAAGCTTGTGCTCGTCGAGCTTGGAGCGGGCCATCGCGACGGTGAGAGGGCCGCCGTAGATCGGCGGCGCGTGGGCCAGCTCGCGGAGGAGGAACGGCAGCGCTCCGACGTGGTCCTCGTGCGCGTGCGTCAGGACGATCGCCTCGATGTCGTCGGCCCGCTCGCGCAGGTAGCTGAAGTCCGGGAGCACGAGGTCGATCCCGAGTTGATCGGGCGCCGGGAACATCAGCCCGGTGTCGACCACGACGATCCGGCCGCCCTGCTCGATCACCATCATGTTCTTGCCAATCTCGCCCAGCCCGCCGAGGGGCAGGACGCGAAGGGTGCCCGGACTCACACCTTGGCCAGTAGACCGTGGCGCTCGAGCGCCTGGCGGACGACCGCCTTCTCCTCCTCGCTCGCCTCGACGAGCGGCAACCTCAGCCCGCCCACGTCATGGCCGAGCATGGCCATCGCCGACTTGACCGGGATCGGCCCGGTGGTCACGTTCAGCGCCTCGAACAGCGGGCTCAGCGACTGGTGGATCTCCTGGCGGGCGTCGGGCTCGTCGATCATGCGCCGCATCTCGGTCCCCACGAGGTGCGAGGCGACGAGGATCCCGCCGGTGCCGCCGGCGTCCAGCGTCTCGGCGAACTTGTCGTCGTTGCCCGCGAGGAGGTCGAGGCCCTCGATCGGCTCGAGCTCGGTGAAGCGCGCCTGCTTGACGGCGCTCACGTTGGGGATCTCGGCAGCGAGCTCGGCCATGAACTCGTTGGGCATGTCGATCACCGAGCGCGACGGGATGTTGTAGAGGATCACCGGCTTGTCGGTGGCGGCTGCCACGGCGCGGTAGTGCTCCTTGAGCCCGCGCTGGTTCGGCTTGTTGTAGTAGGGCGCCACCACGAGGACCGCGTCGACCCCGGCCTCGGTCGCCAGCTCGGTGAGGTGCACGGCGTGGCGCGTGTCGTTCGAGCCCGTCCCCGCGATCACGGTCGCGTCGCCGCACTCGGCCACGCCGAGCTTCCAGAGCCTGTCCATCTCGTCGTCGGAGAGCGTCACGCTCTCGCCCGTCGAGCCGGCCAGCACGAGGCCGTCCGAGCCGTTCTCGAGCAGGTGGCGCATGAGGTCGGCGCTCGCCTCCTCGTTCAGATCGCCGTCCGCGTCGAACGGCGTGACCATGGCGGTGAGGACGCCGGAGATCGTCATTCGATCGGCTTGAAGGGGTCGGGGTTGGTGTCGGCGCCGCCCTCGCTGGGAGGGGGCGGTGGCGGCGGAGGCGGCTCGGGGCTCTGGGCGCCGGGGTCGGGTGGCGCGGGCGCCGGCTCGGCGGGCGGCGGCGGGGCCTCACCCGCGGGCGGGCCCTCCTCGATCGGCCGGCCGTGCTCGTCGTAGCGCACCGCCGGCTGGCCCTGCTGGGGCTGCTCCCCGCCCTTGTTGAAGTCCTTCTGCACCTCGTCGATCTTCTGCTGCGCCTGCTCGCCCAGCTGCTTGGCCTGATCGCCGAGTTGCTTCGCCTGCTGCTTGGCCTTGTCCATGAACCCCATATGGCCTCCTAGTTAGCGCCCGACCGGGACCTTAGCGCGGGGCGGCACGCGCGCACCCAACCGTCACATCGGATAGGCCGCAAATGTCAAAATGGGCGAGGGAAGGATGGCTCAAGAGCGGGACTACAGCCACCGCACGGCGGTGCAGAAGCTCGGTGTCAAGCCGGAGGAACGCGTCGAGATAGCCGGCGACGTGGGCCCGGGCCTGCGCAGGGACGTGAAGGAGAAGCTGGGCCGCGGCCTGGTCCGCTCCGGCGACCTCGACGGCGCGATCGTGCTCGTCGAGTCCCTCGACGAGGCGCGGGAGGTGCTGGTCCGCTATCGCCACCGCCTGCGCGACTCGGGCTACCTCTGGATCATCACGCGCAAGCGCGGCCACGAGAACTACCTGAACCAGATGACCCTGGTCCCCCACGCCAAGCGAATCGGCTTGATCGACAACAAGACCTGCTCGATCGACGAGAGCCGCTCGGGCATCCGCTTCGTCGTGCCCCGCGCGCAGCGCAAGGGCAAGGCGGCCTAGCCCTAGCCGACCAGCAGCGGCCGGAGCTCGGCCAGGACGAGTTCGGGGTCCTCGGTCACGTCGCCGTAGGTGTAGCGGCGGTACTCGTCTCCCCGCGCACGCGCCGTTCGCTCGCGGCGGCGGTCGCGCTCCCAGGCGTGGCGCGAATGGTGGAACGTGTAGCTGTCGAGCTCGACGGTCAGTCGCCGGTCCGGCCAGCGGCAATCGACGTACCAGCCGTCGATCCGCTGGTTGGTGCGTGGCAGCGGCAGACGGTTGGCTCTGAGCAGCTTCCGGAAGAGACGCTCGAGCTTGCTCAGAGTGATCCCGTCGCCCTCCCAGATGTCGCGGAGCTTGCGCGCGCCGGCGATCTTCGGGCGCCGCTCGAGCACCCGGAGGACGGCCGTCGGCTTGACTCCGAATTTGACCCCTGCGTGGTGGCAGGTTTCGGCCAGATCATCGAAGGCAAGGCGGCTCGCGATGTCGACCAGGGTCCGCGGGACCGTGGTGATCGGGATCCGGTCGTAGACGCTCGTCTCGCGACCCGGGAGGGTCCGAACGCGGTGCGTGTCGAGGCCGCGGACCTCGCGATCGGCCGTGGTGGTCACCTCGGCAGCCGGTGGCCTGGTCTTGACGATCCCGAACACGTACGCCGCGGCCAGACCGCTCAGCACCGCGCCCTCCCCGCACGCCATCACGGCGGCGCGATAGTGGGCCCTGGCGTTTGGCGCGCGATGACCGAACCGATATACGCCACGGAACTCGCGGTGGAGCAGGCCCTTCCCCACCCAGCGCGTCACACCGGGACGCGTCACCCCGACCTCCAGCAGCTGCCCCAGCGTGATCACGCCGTGCTGGCCGCCGGCGATTTGCGCCACCTCGCGCGTTACCGATCGGGAATTGGGTCGCATACCGACCCAAAGTCCGATCGGTAGCCGAGTTCGCCCCCCTCGCCGGGGCGCTAGAGCAGGTGCTCCAGGCCGATCGTCGGCGAGCTCTCGAGCGTGCCCACCTTGCGGATCGCCAGCAGGACGCCGGGCATGAATGACTCGCGAGCCACCGAGTCGTGGCGGATCGAGAGGGTCTGGCCGAGGCCGCCGAAGATGACCTCCTGGTGGGCGACCAGGCCGGGCAGGCGGATCGAGTGGATCGGCTCGTGGACGTTGCCGCCCGCCTCGCGGATCAGGTTGGCGGTGCGCTTGGCGGTGCCGGAGGGAGCGTCGACCTTCCCATCGTGGTGGAGCTCGATCACCTCGCACTCGGGCATGTGCTCCGCCGCCTGGCGGGCGAACTGCATCATCAGCACCGCGCCGATGGCGAAGTTCGGGGCGAAGAAGAGGTTCGCCGAGCCCACGCCGGCGAGCTCGCCGTAGTCGACGCCGGTCGTTCCGGTCACGCAGTGCACGCCGGCCTCGAGGCAGAGGCGAGCGTTGTCGAGGGCCGACTCCGGCGTCGAGAAGTCCACGACCACGTCGGCGTCGCCGAGGACGTCGGCGAGGGACGCGTCGAGCTGCGGGTCGGCGCGGCCGACCAGGGCCATGTCGTCGGCGCCCTCGACCGCCTCGCAGACGGTGGCGCCCATGCGCCCCGCGGCGCCCGATACCGCGACGTCGATCATCGAGCGGCGTACGACTCCGCGCCAAGGAAATGCAACGACACGTAAGGCTCATCCCCCACCACCCAGCTGTCGTGACCCGGTGGAACCGCGAACAGGTCGCCGGGGCCCACCTCGACCTCGACACCGTCGTCCATGGCGATCATGGCGCGACCGGACACGACCATCCCGACGTGCTCCACCTCGCAGCTGTCGGTCCCGGCGGTCGGGCGAACGTGCTCGGACCACTTCCAGCCGGGCTCGTAGGTCGCCCGGCCGATCGTCATCCCGCCGATCTCGACGACCTCGAAGCTGCCTTTCTCGAACTCGCGTCGCTCCTCGAAGCGCTTGACGGCGAGCTCGTCGATCATCAGCCCAGCGTCGGGTTGACCGCCGCGAGGGCCGAGCGGAACGCGTCCTCGTCGGCGCCGATTCCAGCGGCGGACATCCGCTCCGGCGCGAACAGGTCGCGGCTGAGCGAGGCGATGTCCTCGGTGGTGACGGCGTCGACCGCGGCGAGAAGCTCGTCCAGCGAGAGGAGCGGGACGCCCATCAGGAGCGAGGTACCAAGCCGGTTCATCCGCGCAAGGGTCGACTCCATCGACAGGACGGTCCGCCCCTTGACGTTCTCCTTGGCCCGCTCGAGCTCCTCGGCGCTGACGCCGTCCTCCTGGAGGCGGTGCAGCTCGTCGCCGATCACGGTCATCGCCTCGCCCACGTTGTCCGGCCGGGTGCCGACGTAGATCGCCACCTGACCCGAGTCGGCGTAGTAGCTCGCGTAGGAGTAGACCGAGTAGGCGAGCCCGCGCTTCTCGCGCACCTCCTGGAAGAGGCGCGAGGAGCTCGAGCCGCCGAGGATCGTGTCGAGCACGCGCAAAGCGAAGCGGCGGTCGTCGGCCCGGTGGATTCCGGGCGCGCCCACGCAGAGGTGGTACTGCTCGGTCTCCTTGCGGTGGAAGGCCACGGTGGGCGCGTGCCCGTTGGGCGACGACGGCCCGCCCGGGCTCTCCCCGTTGGCCGAGCCGAATGCGTCGCGGGTCAGCTCCAGCACCCGCTCGTGGTCCAGGCTGCCGGCCGCCGCGACGACGATGTTCGAGCCCACGTAGTTGGCGTCGTGCCATGCGGCGATGTCCGGCACCGGCACGGACGAGACCACGTCGGCGCGGCCGATGATCGGCCGCCCGAGCGGGTGGCTGCCGAAGACGGCGCCGGCGAGGACGTCGTGCACCTTGTCCTGCGGCTCGTCCTCGTACATGGCGATCTCCTCGATCACCACCTGGCGTTCCGAGTCGATGTCGGGATAGGACGGCCGCAGCACCATGTCCTGGAGCACGTCGAAGGCGCGGTCCAGGTGGCGGTCGAGGAAGCGCGAGTAGACCGAGGTCGTCTCCTTGCCGGTGCCGGCGTTGACCTCGGCCCCCATCGCATCGAACAGCTCGTCGATCTCGAGCGAGCTGAAGCGGTCGGTCCCCTTGAACAGCAGGTGCTCCAGGAAGTGGGAGATGCCGGCCTGCTCGTCGCCCTCGTTGCGCGACCCGGTGCGGATCCAGAACCCGAGCGCCAGGGATCGCACCGACGGCACCTCCTCGGTGACGACCCGTACGCCCGAGTCCAGCTCTGTGACCTGGGGCCCGTCAGCCATCCCAGCGCCTAGCGACTAGCGACTAGCGCCTGTCGCGGCGGCCGCCATCGCGGCGTCGGCCATTGCCGCCATCGCGGCGTCGGCCGCCGCCACCGCGATCGCCGGTGCCCACCTTGGCGAGCTCCTCGGCCGACTTGCCCTCCACCTCGGGGTCGTTCGCGAGGCGCAGGCCGATTCGCCCGCGCTCGGGATCGACCTCGACGACCTTGACCTCGATCTCGTCGCCGCGGTTGACCACGTCCTCCACGCTGTCGACCCGCTGGCCGCCTGGTGCCAGGTTCGAGATGTGGAGCAGGCCGTCCGTGCCCTTGGCGAGCTCGACGAAAGCGCCGAACGTGGTGGTCTTGACCACCTTGCCGGTGAACTCGTCGCCGACCTCGACCTCCTTGGTCATCTGCCGGATCCGGTCGACCAGGGCGTCGCCCTGCTCGCCCGTCTGGGCGTAGATGCGGACGGTGCCGTCGTCGTCGATGTCGATCTGGGCGTCGAACTCCTCCGACAGCGCCCTGATCGTCTCGCCGCCCTTGCCGATGACCGCGCCGATCTTCTCGGTGTCGATCTGGATCGCGCTGATGCGCGGGGCATACGGCGACAGCTCGGAGCGCGACTCGGGGATCGCCTCGTGCATCTTGCCGAGGATCGAGACCCGCGCCTCGCGGGCCTGCGTGAGCGCGTCGCGCAGGATCTCGAAGGTGACGCCCGAGATCTTGATGTCCATCTGGAGCGCCGTGATGCCCTTCTCCGTGCCGGCGACCTTGAAGTCCATGTCGCCGAGGTGGTCCTCGACGCCGGCGATGTCCGTGAGGACGATGTAGTCGTCGCCCTCCTTGATCAGGCCCATCGCGATACCGGCGACGGGAGCCTTGATCGGCACGCCCGCGTCCATCAGCGACAGGCTCGAGCCGCAGACCGACGCCATCGACGACGAGCCGTTCGACTCGAGGATGTCGGACACGACCCTGATCGTGTACGGGAACTCGTCCACCGGCGGGATCACCGGCACCAGGGCGCGCTCGGCGAGCGCTCCGTGGCCGATGTCGCGGCGCTTGGGACCGCGCATGAAGCCCGCCTCCCCGACCGAGAAGGGCGGGAAGTTGTAGTGGTGGAAGTAGTGCTTGGTCTCCTGGAGGCCGAGCGTGTCGAGCCGCATCTCGTCACGAGTGGTGCCGAGCGCGGCCACCGAGAAGGCCTGAGTCTGGCCCCTGGTGAAGATCGTCGAGCCGTGCGTGCGCGGGGCGACGCCGACCTCGATCCAGATGTCGCGGATCTCCTCCGCGGCGCGGCCGTCGGGACGCTTCTTGTCCACGGCGATCCGCTTGCGGATGATGTCCTTCTCGAGCGAGTCGAAGGCGAGCTGCGCGGCGGCGTGCTTCTCCTTGTAGTCCTCGGCCTCCTCGTCGCCTGAGAGGGCGGTTACCGCCTCCTCCTCGACTGCCTTGGTGGCGTCCTGGCGCTCGAGCTTGTCGACCACCTGGGTGGCGTCGTCGAGGGCCTTGCCGAACTTGTCCTTGAGCTCGCCGAGCACGGCCTCGTCGACCTTGGGCGGCTCGATCTCGATCTTCTCCTTGCCTGCCTTCTCGCGCAGCTCGTTCATCGCGCCGACGAGCTTCTTGATCTCGCCGTGGGCGATGTCGAGCGCGTCGAGGATCTCGGCCTCGCCGATCTCCGTGGCGCCGGCCTCGACCATCAGGATGGCCTCCTCGGTGCCCGCGACCACGAGGTCGAGCGGGCTCTCGAGCAGCCACTCCTCGTCTGGGTTGACGAGGAAGTTGCCCTCCTCGTCCTGGCCGATGCGCACGGCCCCGACGGGCTCGGGGAAGGGGATGTCGGAGACGGCCAGAGCGGCGCTGGCGCCGTTCATCGCGAGCACGTCGTAGGGGTGCTCGTGGTCGACCGACATCGGAATCGAGACCAGCTGGGTCTCGCGATTCCAGCCCTTGGGGAAGAGGGGCCGCAGGGGCCTGTCGATCATGCGGGCGGTGAGGGTGGCCTTCTCGCCGGCACGGCCCTCACGACGGAAGAAGCTGCCGGGGATCTTGCCCGCGGCGTACATGCGCTCCTCCACGTCGACCGTCAGCGGGAGGAAGTCGACGTCGCGCGGGTTTCCGGCCGTGGCGGTGGACAGGACCTTGGTCTCGCCCGCGGTTACGACCACGGAGCCGCTCGCCTGCTTGGCGAGCTTGCCGGTCTCGAACTCGATCTCGTTCCCGCCTACCTCGACCGAGACGCGGCTAACTGCATCACTCATGTGTTTCCTTTCAGCGCCGCCTCCGGTTGGCGGCTTTCGTCATCAAATCCGTCGATACGAATCCGCGCTGATGCTAGCAGCGGGTTCTAGGCCGCTAAGGGCGCCGGCCCCAGCCGTGCAGCAGGCGGCTGGTGGCGAGGCGCGTGCGCGTCAGGCGCTTCGAGGCGAGGCCGATGTCGGCGACCTTGCCCTTGTGGATCCGGAAGAGGATGCGGCTCTGCTTCCCGCTCACGACGTACCAGACGCTCGTGCCGACCTTGATCCGGCGCTCGCCGTGCAGGCGCCTGCGGGCGGTCCGTGACCGGGTCCCGACGCCGACCTTCTTGACCTTGAAGCGCTTGGAGCTCGAGATGGCGAGGATCGCCTTGCTCTTGTAGCGCTTGCGCGTGCGGCGCGACCAGCGGCGGGTCAGCCTGTGGGTCGGGTAGGCGATGCGGAGGGAGCCGCCGCCCGCGACGCAGTAGCGGTCGATCTTGGCCCGCCCCTTGAGCCGCCTGCTCTTGATCAGCTTGCGCTGGCGCTTCCGGCTGCGCCCGAGCACCGCGGGGCCGACGCGCTTGCCCTTGATGCCCTTGTGCGCGGACACGCAGGCGACCGGCGCGCACTTGGAGAGGTCGAGCGTCCTGCTCTGGCCGCGCTTGATCAGGATCTCGCGGCGCAGGCCGACCTTGCCGCGGCCCTCGCAGGTGAGCGTCCAGTCCTCGGTCCTCGCCGGGGTGTACGCCGGCGGACCACCGAACGTCACCCGGCCCGTCCACGAGTCCGCCGGCGCCACGGCGGCGAAGTTCACGGCGCGGACCACGAACCTGTTGGGCAGGAACGGCTCGTTGATCGTGGTCTCCTCGAAGTTGGTGGTGCCCTGCTGCGACGAGCCGATCGGCTCGCCCGTGGCGTGGCCGGCGGCGTCGGCGCGGTAGATGAGCATGTCCCAGTCGCTGACGGGGGTGTTCCACTGAATCCGCACGGTGGCGCGGGCGTTGTCGATCCCCGCCCCGCGCGGCACCGTGATCAGGTGGTCCTCGTAGCAGGACGGCGGCGGGGAGTCGGACGCGGCGCAGGGAGTGGTGGCGGCCGGGCCGTTGGAGGCGAAGTTGATGGCCGCGCTCGGCTTGCCGTGCGCGAGCCGGCCCTTGGCCTTGGCCACCAGCGGCCGCGTCGACGGGTTGATGTCCCAGGTGAAGCGCCCAGAGCTCGGCACGACCATCGTGCTGTCGAGGTTGTCGGTGAAGGTCCGTACGGCGCCCTCGTTGCCGTTCGCGTCGATCACGGGCGAGGTCGGCGTCTTGAAGGTCTTGTGCAGGCGCAGCACGGCGCCGTCGGGGGCCTTGCCCGTCAGCAGCGAGTGCTGGGTGCGGTTGGCCACGTTCTCGGCGGCGATGAAGTAGGCCTCGCGGTTGCCGTGCCCGTGCACCTTCCGGGCCAGCTCGGCGGTCCCGTCCCACTCGGCGGCCGCGGTTGCGAAGGGCGGGTGGAAGTTGGTCTGGCCGATCTCGAACGTGTAGCCGTAGCCGCCGGTCGAGAGGTAGCTCCAGTCCTCGGTCGTGCCCGAGGTGTCGTAGAGCTGGAAGCCGAACTGGCTCTTGTAGCCGTTCTGCGCGGCCATGGCGTCGCCGAGCTTCTTCATCGCGGCCTCGTCGATCGTCAGGCCCTGGGCCGAGACGCCCGGAGGCCGCAGCACCAGCCCGGCGTCGGTGTGGTTGGTGATCATCGTCGTCACCTGGCGGCGCGAGATCAGCCAGCGGACGTCGCGCGACTCGGGCTCGGAGAACGGGGCCGGGCCGCGGTAGTCCTGCGCCGTCGGATCGGTGCTCGCGCCGGGGCCGCCCCAGAGCGCGCCGTAGTTGCGGTTGATGTCCACACCCGGCTCGGCGAGGCCGAACGACGGCTGCGCGCAGTTGCCGGACGGGCTGTCGTCGATCAGCCGGCAGTTCTTGCGCCGGTACTCGTTGACGTGGGCGACGATGTTGGCCGTCTCGACGGTGTCGTTGCCGCCGCGGCCGTTGCCTCCGCCCTCGTTCTGCCCCGCCTCGCGGCTCGCGTTGAAGCCGTCGGGGTTGACCACGGGGATCACGATCGTCCGCTCCGCGCGCATGATCCGGCGGACGCGCGCGTTGCCGGCCCTCCAGCCATTGATCAGCTCATAGGCCCACTCGATCGTGTGCTCGCCGGCGGGCCACTCGCGCGCGTGGTGGAGCCCGAGCATGAGGAAGACGGGCCGGCCGTCGCGGGCATGGACGTTGCTCCCTATCTCGATCCCCTGGAGCGTCCGGCCCTCCCAGGTCTTGTAGGGCAGCGTGACCGGCCGCACGAGCGTCGGGTTCTCGCGCACGAGCTTCTTCATGTCGTCGCCGTAGTCGGCCAGGCGCCGGTAGGTGGTGCGGCGACTCGGGAAGGTGGAGGCCCGCGTCGTGGCGGCGAAGTGGGCGTCGGCGCGGCGATCGGCCCTGTCCCTGGCGGCGAGGTCGCTCACGAGCGTCCGGTAGACGAACTTCCGCCCGCGCAGCTTGCGCGCGTCCCCCGCGCCCTGGATGACCACGTCCGTGAAGCCCGGGCCCACGTGCTCGGTCACGTCCACTCCCAGGCCCGCCAGCTCCTGCCGGCGCGCGCGGTTGGGCGTGGACACGCGCACCATCGACGCCTTGGGCGCCTTGCGCGTGCTGACCGCGTTGAAGTCGACGTCGAGGTCGACCTTGCTCGCGCCCGAGCGGCGGCATGCCTGGACCACGAGGCTCTCGCCCTTGGTCACGAGGCCCGAGGCGACGTCGTTCGAGCCGAAGTCGGCGGAGGCAGCGACCACGCGCCGGCTGGCCCGGTCGAACACGGCCACGTCCCAATCGGCCCGGCGGCCGGAGGCCGGCGTGAGCCGGGCGTTGATCCAGCCGCTGCCCGGTGCCGTCACCTGCTTGTGGACGCTCGAGCCCCGAGCCGCGCCGAGCTGCGCGTCGCAGGAGCGGTCGAGCGCCCGCCGCGCGCCGAGCTTCCCGCTCAAGAGGGGCCCGGCCTGGGCCGGCGCGGCAGCCACCAGTGCGGCCGCGACCGCAACGAGGACCACTGAGCGCTTCTTGTCGACCACCCCTGCCAAGGCGAGGTCCGGCACTCTACCCGGATCGGGTAACGATGGCGAAGCTCGAGCTCACAGACGGAACGGAGCTGCACTGGCACGAGCACGGTGCCGGCCCGGGCGCGCTCGTCTGCGGGATCGGGTACGGCTCGCCCGAGGCGTTCCAGGGTCTCATCGACGACCTCTCGAAAGACCACCGTGTGGTCGTGCCGGACCTGCGGGGCACCGGCGAGTCGAGCCGGCACGGTCCGTACGACATAGAGACGGACGTGAGCGACCTCGCCGCGGTGCTGGAGCGCGGCGGCGCCGTGGGGGTCGCCATCGGCCTGGGCGACGGCTGCCACCGAGCAATCGAGCTGGGTGCAGCGCGCCCGGATCTCCTCGGGTCCGTGATCATGTCCGGTTACGCGCCGCTGTCCCGCGGCGAGTTGCGAGCGGGGCTGAGTGGGTCCGGGCAGGTGCTGGAGGCGCTGGTCAAGCTCCTCGAGACCGACTACCGCGCCGGCCTGCGGACCATCATCGAGACGGGCAATCCCGGGCTCGACGAGGGCGCGATCCGGGAGCGCCTCGACAAAGCCGTGGCGCACTGCTCCCACGAAGCCGCGACCGCGCGGCTCCGCAGCTGGATCCGGCTCGACGTGCGCGACGCGGCGCGGGCGCTCGGCGACCGGCTCTGGGTCCTGCACCATGAGCGCAACCCGTGGTTCCCGGAGGAGCTGGCCGATGGAGTGTCCGACCTGCTCCCCGAGGCGCGGATCGAGAAAGTCGACGACGGGGCCCTCAGCCGTCCGGACCTGACGGCCGCGGTGGTCCGCCGGATCACCGGCGCAGCCGGCTGAGGAGCTCTTCGCCCGGCACGCCCGGATGGGCGCTGCCATCGACGAACAGCATCGGCGTGGTGGTCACGCCCGCGCGGATCCCACTGCGGAAGTCGCGCTCGACCCGCTCGGCCACCTCGTCGGAGCGGCGGTCGGCCTCGAAGCGGTCGAGGTCGAGACCGAGCGTCTCGCAGCGCGCCCACAGGTGCGGGTCGTCCAGGTGGCCCTGGTCCTCGTAGAGGGAGTCGTGGAAGTCCCAGAAGCGGCCCTGGAGCGCGGCGGCCTCGGCCGCCTGCGCGAGCACCCGGGCGCGCGGGTGCTTCGACACCACCGGGAAGTGGCGGTAGACCCGACGCGCCGCCAGTCCCGAGAGCAGGCCGTGGGCCTTGGCGCAGTAGGGGCACTGGAGGTCCGCGTACTCGAGCACGAGGACGCCCTCGCCGCGGACGTGGTCGTCGGGCCCGGGCTCAGGCGGGGGCGTGCTGGTCCAGCGCGTCAAAGATGAGGTTCGCGCCGGGGATCTCGAGCGGGGGCCCCTTGTGCACCCACTCGACCGTGAGGTCCGGGCCGATCATCACGAGCGCCCGCTTCGACAGCCCGTAGCCCTCGGCGTAGACGCCGAAGCGCTGCGACACCTCGCCCTTGGGATGGAAGTCCGCGAGCAGCGGGATCGAGATGTGGAGGTCGCGCTGGAAGGCGTTGTGGCAGTAGACGTTGTCCACCGAGACGCCGTAGAGCTGGACGTCGCGGTCCTCGAATTCCGGCAGCACTTCCTGATAGATGGAGAGCTGGTCGGTGCAGACCGGGCTGAAGTCGGCCGGATAGAAGACGAGGATCGTGCGCTTGCCGCGCAGGTCCTCCAGCGAGACCTCGTCGCCGTCCTGATCGCGGAGGGTGAAGTCGGGAGCCGGGCTGCCCGGCTCGATCATCGCCGGAGCCCGAGCTCCTGGATCAGCGCGCGGTAGCGGTCGATGTCCCGGCGCTGGAGGTACTGGAGCAGCCGCCGCCGCTTGCCGACCAGCATCAGCAGCCCGCGGCGCGAGTGGTGATCCTTCTTGTGCTCGCGAAGGTGCTCGGTCAGCTCGTTGATGCGAGCGGTCATCAGCGCGACCTGGACCTCGGTCGAGCCGGTGTCGCCCGGTGCCTTGCCGTGCTTATCGACGATCTCGCGCTTTGCGTCTGCTGTGAGCGTCATGTGCGGTGCGAAACCGTAGCAACG
>DASXBA010000192.1:0-2102 GCA_036406475.1 Thermoleophilaceae bacterium
CCCCGGCCAGGTGCACAGGCTCGCCGAGTTCCTGACGAGCGACAGCCTCACCGCCCAGGGCTACTTCGAGTTCGAGGGCTTCACCGGCCACCTGCCGATGAAGCGCGAGCGCGAGTTCCAGGGGTGGGTGCAGATCTCGGTTGGGTGCAACTGCGTCTGCTCGTACTGCATCGTGCCGTCCACGCGCGGCCGCGAGGTGTCGCGGCCGGCGGCGGAGCTGGTGGAGGAGGTCGAGCGGCTCGCGGCCGACGGGGTCAGGGAGGTGACCCTCCTCGGCCAGAACGTGTGCTCCTACGGGCGCGACCTTCCGAAGGGCGAGAAGACGACCTTCGCGGAGCTGCTCGAGCGCGTGGACGTCGTCGACGGCATCGAGCGCATCCGCTACACGAGCCCGCACCCGAAGGACATCAGGGAGGACGTGATCCGCGCGCACGCGGAGCTGCCGAGCGTTTGCGAGCACATCCACCTACCGCTCCAGTCGGGCTCGACGCGCATCCTGAAGGCCATGCGCCGCACCTACGGCCGCGAGCGCTACCTCGACCGCGTCGCGATGATCCGCGAGCTCGTGCCCGACTGCGCGATCACGACCGACATCATCGTCGGCTTCCCCGGCGAGACGGAGGAGGACTTCCAGGAGACGCTCGAGGTGGTCGAGGAGGTGCGCTACGACTCCGCCTTCACGTTCATCTTCTCGCCCCGGCGCGGCACCGAGGCCGCCACGCTGCCGGACCAGGTGCCGGACGCGGCGAAGCACGAGCGCATGGAGCGATTGGTGGAGCTGGTGCAGCGCCACGCCGCCGAGCGCGCCGAGCGGTTCGTCGGCCGCACGATGGAGGTGCTCGTGGAGGGCCCGTCCCGCACCGACCCGGCGAGGCAGCGCGGCCGCATCCGCCACAACAAGACCGTGAACTTCAGCGGCGTGGCGGCCCCGGGCGACCTCGCCGACGTGGAGATCGCCTCCGCCACGAGCACGACGCTCGCGGGGGAGGAGCGGCTGCTCGCGCGCCTGGCGTAGCTCGCGACCCCTACTGGCCCGACTCGCCGGCCGACCGCTCGATCGCGGCCAGCACCCGCCGCCCGGCGATGATCCCGCCGCCGCGCCCATGCGCCTTCACCGACCCCGGCCGCAGGCCCGCGTCCTCCAGCACGGTGTTCAGGAAGTCCTGGCTCAGCTCGTCCGTCAGCGAGCGCGGCAGCCGCACCCGCCGGACGTGCGAGCGCCGGACCGCCCGCCGCGCCCGCGCCGCCCGGTGGTCCCAGTCGATCAGCAGCCGCTCGCCCTCGTCCGAGCGCCCGAGCGCCTCGCCGAAGAAGCGCACGTCCGACTTCCACTCGGTCAGCGGCACGCCGCTCATGACGGTCGGGGCGATCTTCGACAGCCGCAGGAAGTACCGCTTCTGGTAGAGCGAGTTGCCGATGATCACGTCGGGGTCGACCCGTTTGGTCGCCTCGAGGTTCGGCCGGCCCGCCTTGCCGAGCCACTTGATGCCGGAGGTGCCGCGGAGGTACGAGGGGAACTTCCCGTCGTCGTGCCAGCTCGTGGCGCCCTTCGGCTTCACGCCGAGCGCCAGCGCCGTCTCGAGCGCGGCCGGGTCGATCGTCACGGGCTCGTCGCTGAGGTAGGGCACGCGCACCTCGCCGAGCGCGTGCTGCACCTTGAGCGGGCGCCGCTTCAGCGGGTTGTCCGGCTGGTCCTCGGGCGTCAGCTGACAGCCCACGAGCAGGAGCGCGAGCAGCGCCAGCACCGTTCTGGTCGCGAGGGGCACGGGGTGTATTCCTAGCGATCGCGCGCGGGCGGAGGCGCACGGCATACTCGGGCGGTGCAAGTCGTCGCCATCTTCGGGCCCACCGGGGTCGGCAAGACGGCGGCCGCGATCGCGCTCGCCGAGCGGCTCCGCGCCCGCGGCGAGGACCCCGTCGCCGTCTCCGCCGACGCGCTCCAGGTATACCGCGGCCTCGAGACCCTGACCGGCGCCGCCACCGCCGCCGAGCGCCGAGAGCTGGAGCATCGCCTGCAGTCGTTCCTGCCCGTGGGCGCCACGTTCTCGGCCGGCGAGTTCGCCGAGCGGGCGCACGCCGAGATCGACCGCGCCCTCGCCGCG
>DASXBA010000193.1:0-1646 GCA_036406475.1 Thermoleophilaceae bacterium
CGTCGCGTAGCCCTGCTCCTGGACGACCTTGGCGTTCGCCTTCTGCTCCTCGTAGCCGGAGTCGCTGCGCTGCCAGCCGCCGCCGTGAAGCAGCATCATCACCGCGGTCGGGTCACCGCCGTCGGGCTCGCCCCAGGACACTCGTGCGCCGTCGAAGCCCGGCAGGCCGGTGTCGGTCTTGTCGCCGCCCCCGCAGCCGGCCACGCCGAGCAGGATCGTGAGTCCCGCCGCAGCCAGGACGGCTCTAGCCGTAAAGCGCCTCATCAGGCATCGCAAGCTACAGCGCGTGAGCGGCCGGTTCGCCGGTTCTCCTACCCCTCAGCGGTGGGCCCGAGCGGCGGGCGGAGGCAGCTCCACGGGCAGCGCATCGAGCGCCCGCTCGAGCGCGGCGAGGTCGACGGTGATGTCGCTCATCACCCCGCTCATCCGGTCGCTGCGCGGCTCGCGGCCCGTCCCGAGCAGGTAGCGATAGCCGAGGCCCGGGACGCAGTAGGCGAGCTTCCAGTAACAGAGCTGGACGTAGTCGGGCGCGAACAGCTCGATCACCGAGGCACCGGGGCTCGCGAACGCGAGGTTCGCCAGGGCGGCGCCGTGGGGCGCCACGATCCACTCCGCCTCGGCGAAGGTGCGGATCTGCTCGATCACCGGCAGCTCGCCCGGGTCGATGACCGTGAAGTCACGGCCGGCGAGCATCTCGACCACCTGGTCCTCGTTCGTGACGATGCGGTTGTGGCGCTCCCGTCCGCGCGTCACGTAGACGCGGCGGCCCGGGACCCGCTCGAGATCCGTCGGCCTGAGCCGCTCGCGGACGAAGTCGACGGTCCACGGGGGCGTGCGGAGGTGGGCGTCGGGGAGCCCGGGAACGACGAGCTTCTCGGCCCGAACGTGGGTCACCAGATCGCTGTCGATCACCTCCGCATCCGCGGGAAAGCCCGCCAGCTCGAGCATCTCCCGCTGGAAGACGCGCTGCCGGGGCACGTACCAGCGGTCGGGGGCCGGGACGCCCGGCGTCTCCATCAGCGCCAGGCGCGGCAGCACATCGAGCAGGAAGTGGTAGTTGCTCTGGTCCCCGCGGGCGGCGAGCACGCCGAGGGTGCCGGCAACCTCCTGTGGCTCGGCGGCGAAGGGGTGCCAGAAGATCGGGTGCTCTCGCCAGCCGGCCGTGCCGAAGTAGGGCGAGAACTCCTCCACGAGCTCGCCGCCGCCATCGATTACCGCGTGCTGCGGGCCGAGGACCCGGCCGCCGGGCAGCTCCCCGACCGCGACCCTCGGGATCGTGTCGTTGGCCTTGGCCACGAACGCCGGATGACGCGCCGGCTCGCCCGCGGGCACGTCTCGATCGAGATGCTCCTCGGGCCGGGCCACCCAGATCTGTCCGCCGTTCCTCGCGACGGATTCGTCGGCCTGGCCGACCGAGCGGCGCGGCAGATAGCCGCCCCGTAGCCGGCTCAGCTGTCCGGTCAGCGGCGAGACCGCTCGGGTGCCGCGCGTGTAGACGCGCTTCGCCAGCGGCCAGAGCGGCCGGAGGGGGGCGGGAAGGCGAACCGCCATCAGCTCCCCCTCAACGCGTGGCCACGACCAGGTAGTGGGTGGCGAGGTTCTTGAGGCGGCGCCGCTCGATCGCCGATTCGTATGCCAGATAGGCG
>DASXBA010000194.1:0-7935 GCA_036406475.1 Thermoleophilaceae bacterium
CCGCGCCGCACCAGGCCGGCCATCTTCACGTCGTCCTCGACGACCAGGACCCTCATCGCGGCAACCTGATCCAGGCGTCCGCGCCGCCCTCTGGCCGGTTCCTCACCTCGGCCTCGCCGCCGTGTGCCTCGGCGATGGCGAGGACGATCGCCAGGCCGAGGCCCGCTCCGCCGCGCCGGCGAGCGGGGTCCGCGCGGGTGAAGCGCTGGAAGGCGCTCGGCAGGAACTCGTCCGGAAACCCCGGGCCCGCGTCGCGCACGTGGAGCTCGACGGCCCCGTCGCGCTCCTCCGCTGCCAGCTTGACCTCGCCGCCACCGTGGCGGAGCGCGTTCTCCACCAGGTTGGCCAGAGCCTGGTCGATGCGGGGCGGGTCCACGAGCACGCGCAGGTTCCCGTCCGGGACCACGTCGATCGAGCCGCCGCGGGCCGCGTAGCGGCGCCGCGCCCGCTCGAGCACCTCGCGCGCCGGCACCTGCTCGGTGTGCAGCTTGAGCTCGCCCTGGTCGGAACGGGCGAGCACGAGCAGGTCCTCCGCAAGCCGGCTCAGGCGGTCGGTTTCCTCGGCAGCGGAGCGGAGCGCGTCGCGGAGCTCGTCCTCTGTCCGTCCCTCGCGCAGCGCCAGCTCGAGCTCAGTCCGCAGCACCGACAGCGGCGTCCGCAGCTCGTGGCTCGCGTCGGCGGTGAAGCCGCGCTCGCGCTCGAAGGCGGCCTCGAGCCGCGCGAGCATGTCGTTGAGCGTCTCGCCGAGACGGCCGACCTCGTCATCCGCGGGCGGCACCGGCAGCCGCCGCCCCGGCCGGCGGACGGACACCTCCGCCGCCTCGCGCCGCATCGACTCGACGGGCCGCAGCGCCGCCGCCGCGACGCCGTAGCCCGCCAGCGAGGCGAGCAGAAGGGCCACCGGCCCGCCGATCAGCAGCGCGACCAGCAGGCGGTGGAGCGCCTCGTCGCGGTCGTCGAGCAGCGCTCCGACCACCGCCACCCGACTCCCCGCCGGGGTCGCGAGGATGCGCACGGGCGCATCGGCGCCGGCGAGGTGGGCCCGCTCCACGAAGATGGTCTCCCGCCGCGCGCGCCGGAGCTCAGACGGCGTGATCAGCGGCCGCGAGCGATAGCCGGGCGTGCCGTCGAGCACGTCGCCGTCCGCAGACAGCACCTGCGCCAGGTTTTCCCCGCGCTCCGTGAGCGGGCTGGTGCCCGAGCGCTCGAAGCCCTCGCCGGCGAGCGCCGCGGCGTCGGCGCCGCGGTTGCGCAGCCCGGTGTCCACCGTCGCCTCGAGGTCGCTCTTCATGCGCAGGTAGACAAAGGTGCCCGTCGCGCTGAGCACCAAAGCCATGGCGGCCGCGAACGCGAGCGTCAGCCGCCAGCGGATCGGGAGTCGCCGAACGAATCCCACGCTTCACATGATCCTGCCGCCCGAAGATGAGCGGCGGATGAGGGTCTAGACCCTCCCGGTGGCCGCCCTCTGCTTGCGCGCGATCGCGTCGACGATCACGGCGGCGAGGAGCACCGCGCCCGTGACTATGAACTTGGTGGACGACTCGAGCCCGAGCAGGTCCATCCCGTTCGAGATCGAGCCGATCACGACGGCGCCGAGCAGCGCCGACCAGACGGTTCCCCGGCCTCCGAACAGGCTCGTGCCGGCCACGACCGGCCCTGCGATGGCCAGGAGCAGGAGATCGCTCGCGCCGGACGACTGGTTGACTGCGAGCAGCCGCGACGCCGCCATGATCCCGCCGACCGCGGCCATGGTCGAGCAGAGCATGAAGACAACCACCCGGATGCGGAAGATCGAGATTCCGGCTCGCCGCGCCGCCTCCGCGTTGCCGCCCACGGCGTAGATGTGCCGGCCGAATTTGGTGCGCGTCGTGATGTACTGGAAGACCAGCACGAAGCCGATCAGGATCAGCCCGGCGAGCGGCACGCCACGGTCGGAGTTGAGCACGGCGACCGTGGCGAACACGGCAATCCCGACGATCACGATCCGGACGACCAGCGAGGCCAGCGGCGGCGCCGGAAGGTCCGCTTTCAACCGGGTCCGCCGGCGGTTGAGGCTGAGCCCCGCGTAGGCCGCGACCCCGATCACGGCGAACGCCCAGCCCACGCTGTCGCTGTAGAACGTGTTGGCGAGCCCGGTGATCTTGGCGTCGTCGATGTTGACCGTGCCGGTCTCGCCGAGCACTCGCAGCAGGAAGCCCTGCCAAGCGAGCAGCCCGGCCAGCGTGACCACGAACGACGGTATCCCGAAGAACTCGAACAGGAAGCCCTGCACCAACCCGATCCCGGTGCCGGCCCCGATCCCGGCGGCGATGGCGAGGTATGGCGACCAACCGTGCTTGACGTTGAGCACAGCTGTTATCCCGGCGCATAGCCCGCTGACGGCTCCCACCGAGAGATCGATCTCTCCCAGCAGTAGCACCAGAACCACTCCGACCGAGATCAACCCGACCGCGGTGATCTGGAGGACCAGGTTCGTCAGGTTCTCCGAGGTGAGGAAGCGGTCCTCCTGGAGCTGGAAGATCGCCCAGATCAGCGCGATCGCGATGATCACGCGCACCTCTCCCAGGTCGCCCTGGAGGAAGCGCCGCAGGAAGTTCACCCGCGGCGTAGCGACGTCGGCCGGCTCGTCGGCAGGCTGTGCCGCCGTCGTCATCGCTCACCTCCGTTGCCGCTGACGGTGGCGCCCGTGATCGCCGCCACCACGTCCTCCTGGGAAACCTTGTCGGCGTCGTAGACACCCGACTCCTTGCCAAGCCGCAGCACGAAGATGCGGTCGGCCACCTCGAAGACGTCCGCCAGGTTGTGGCTGATGACCACTACGCCGTGGCCCTGCTCACGCAAGCGCTTGATCAGCGCGAGCACCTGCGCGGTCTGGCGGACGCCGAGGGCGGCGGTGGGCTCGTCGAGGATGACGACCCTCGGCTCGCCCAGTAGCGAGCGGGCGATGGCGACCTGCTGGCGCTGGCCGCCCGACATCGTGCCGACCTCGGCGCGGACGTCGGTGATGGTCACCGCCAGGTTGCTGAGCAGATCGTGCGATTGGTGCTCCATGTCCGTGTCGTCGAGCGCGCGCGTGATCTTCCCGATCCCCTCCGAGCCCTCCTCGCGCCCGAGGAAGAGGTTCTCCACGACGGTGAGGTTGTCGCAGAGCGCAAGGTCCTGGTAGACGGTCGCGATTCCAAGCTTCACCGCGTCGTTCGGGGAGGAGATGGTCACCGGTTTCCCCTCGAAGCGGACGGTCCCCTTGTCAGCGCTGTGGATCCCCGCGATCACCTTGATCAGCGTGGACTTGCCCGCGCCGTTGTCGCCTACGAGCGCGACGACCTCTCCCGGCCGCACGCTGAAGTTCACGTCCTCGAGGGCCTGTACCGGCCCGAAGCTCTTGCTGATCCCCTCCATGGCAAGGACCGGACCGTCGGCGCTCATCCTCCGCAGCTCCCTTCCTCGGTGACGGCGGCCGGCGGCGCGTTGCGCCGCCGGCCTTCGCCTCTCATCTCTCCTCTAGTGAATGCCCGCCGACTTGCACGCCGATGCGTACTTCGCCGTGCAGATCTGGTTCGCCGGCCAGAAATCGTCCTTGACGATCGTGTTCTGGATGTCGTCCCTGGTAACGGCGACGGGCGACAGGATCACCGACGGCACGGACTTCTTGCCGTTGTCGGTCTTGTCGTTGACGAGGCCACCCGGCACGTCCTCGCCCTTGGCGACGGACACGGCCAGCTGGGCCGCGTCGGGCGCTTCGTGCACGGTGATGTCCTTGTAGACCGTCATGTACTGCTCGCCCGCGACGATCCGCTGGATGGCGGCCAGCTCTGCGTCCTGGCCGGTGGTCGGCTTCTTCGACGGGTCGATGCCCGCGCCCTTCATCGCGGCGATCGCACCGCCGGCGGTGCCGTCATTGGCGGCATAGACGCCGTTGAAGCCGTTCTTGCCAAGCGAGGTGATCGCCTGGTCCATCTCGGTCTGGGCCTTGTCGGGGCTCCAGTCGGGCGTGTCGACTGACGAGGCGATCTTCACCCCGTTTGTCTTGAACGTGTCCGTGGCGCCCTTCTTGAACAGCTTGGCGTTGTTGTCCGTCGGCGCCCCGTTGATCATGGGGATCGGCCCGCTGGCCTTGCCGTCCTCCTTGAGCTTCTTCGTCAGGGAGTCCGCCTGGAGCTTTCCGACCTTCTCGTTGTCGTAGGAGATGTAGTAGTCGATGTCGGCGTTGGTGATCAGGCGGTCGTAGGAGATCACCGGCACCTTCTGCTGCTTCGCCTTCGCCACGATCGCGCCCGCCGACGCCGCGTCGACCGCGTCAAGCACCATGACGTCCGCGCCCTTCGTGAGCGCCGCCTCCGCCTGCTGCTGCTGCTTCGCCGCGTCCTGGTCGGCGTTCGAATAGATGATCTTGCAGTCGGAGCAGAGGTCCTTGACCTTCGCCTCGAACTTGGGACGGTCCTGCGCCTCGTAGCGCGCCGTCTTCGACTCCGGCAGGAGCAGCGCGATCGTCTTGCCTCCGCCGCCGCCTCCGTTGTCGCTGCCGCACGCCGCGAGCAACGATCCCGCCGCGAGCACGACCGCAAAGGCCGTGAAGCTCATCCAGCGTCTTACCAGCATCTCGCTCCCTCCTCTCGGCCTCGCGACCGATCGATCACATCCCGATTGCAGTTACCTCTCGCACCTCGGATGGCAGTTCCTCCTTCTGGTTGCGAACTCTCTCACGTCGGCGCCCCCTTCTGCCGGAGCAGCGAGGAGGCCGACGCCCGCAGTCCCAGGGCCACCGCGCCAAGCACCTCGGCTCGCTGACCCAGCGTGCCCTGGACGACCTCCACGTCGCGGGCCGCTGACGGGATCGCCGAGCGCTCGACCGCCTCTCTGAGCGGCGCGAGCAGCAGGTCGTCAGCCGCCGCGAGGTCTCCCCCGACGACTATTCGCTCGGGGTTGATCAGGTTGCAGACGTTGGCCGCCGCCGTGCCGATGGCCGACCCGGCCTCGGCCAGGACCCGCCGGCAGGCTGCGCTGTCTCCCGCCGCCGCGTCGACGATCTGCCTGATCGACAGCTCGCCGTGCGTGGGACGCAGCAGCTCGATGAGCGCGGGGGCACCCACCAGCATCTCGAGGCAGCCGCGGTTGCCACAGCGGCAGACCGGGCCGGTGGGGTCGATGATCGTGTGACCGATCTCGCCCGCCGTGCCGCCGGCGCCGTGGAAGAGGCGCCCATCGACGATCAACCCCGCGCCGATGCCCGTCGAGACCTTGAGGTAGACCACGTTGGCGCAGTCGCTCGCCGCACCCCAGGTCCACTCCGAGAGCACGCCGAGGTTGGCGTCGTTGTCCACGGCCACCTCGAGGCCGAGCCGCTCGCTCATCTCCTCGCGAGCGCGCAGGCCCACCCAGCCGGGGAGGATCGTGGTGGACCCGAGCTCGCCCGACTCGGGATCGATCGGCCCCGGGATCCCCATCGCCACACCGATCACCCTCGAGCGGTCGACGCCGGCGTCCTCGAGCAGCTCCGCCACCAGCTTCGCAGCCAGGTCCATGACCTCGGCGGCGGCGCTGTCGGGCTGCATGTCCTCGCGCCGCTCGGCGAGGATCTGGTGGCCCAGGTCGGCGACGGCCACCCGCAGGTGCCGCTTGCCGAAGTCGATCCCGACGGCGATTCCCGCGGAAGGGTCGAGCCGCAGCTGCGACGCGGGCCGCCCCTGCCCGTTCTCCGGGGGTGCGCCATTCGCCTCGGTCACGAGGCCGGCCTCCTGAAGCTCGCCCAGCACGCTCGACACCGTGGCCCGCGAAAGCGCCGCGTGGCGCGCGATATCCGCGCGCGAGAGCGGGCCCCTGTCGCGCAGCGCGTCCACCACGCGCTCGCGGCTGGTCCGACGTCGGGGGTCGCCGCCCTGCATTGCGCGGCAGCATCTCCCTTCGCGCACAGCAGTGTCAAGTCATAGACAGAAAGATCCGCTGTTTCCTAACAATTTGGTCAAGGATTTGACAGATGGGGTCCCTCGATCACCTCGAGCGCCGCGACGGCGGCGGCGGCGCCGACCGGCGGCGGTGAGCCACTTCGCAGGGCGTCGACGACGCCGCGGTAGAAGGCGGGCCAGTCGCCGGGCTCGGTCTCTATCGGCCGGGTCGCGTGCTCGGCGCCCAGCCTCCCCCACGCGTCCGGCGGCTCGCGTCCCCACTCGGGTCCTCCCGGAACCGCCCCGGCACGTAGGGCGGCCTCCTGGACGTCGAGGCCGAACTTGACGTAGGCGGCCTCGCTCCCGAGCACCCGCATCCGCGGGCCCGCCTGAGCCGCCACCTGGCTCGCCCAGAGATGGGAGTGGACCCCCGAACGGTGCGCGATCGCGATGAAGGCGTCGTCGTCCACCAACGCGCCGGGCCGGCGGCGGTCGACCTCCAGGTGGACGGATTCCGCCGGGCCGAACAGGACGAGCGCCTGGTCGATCAGGTGCGAGCCGAGGTCGAACAGAACGCCTCCGCCCTCCTCCCGGTCCCCCAGCTCCCGCCAACTGCCGGTCCGCACCTCGGGCCGCCAGCGCTCGAAGCGCGACTCGAAGCGGAGGACGTCGCCGAGCGCGCCCTCGGCGATCAGCTTCCTGACGGTGAGGAAGTCGCCGTCCCAGCGACGGTTGTGGAACACCGTGAGCATCAGCGAGCGCTCCTCCGCCGCCTCCCGAAGCCGGCGGGCGTCGGCGGCCGTGGCCGCGAGCGGCTTGTCGACCACCACCGGCAGCCCCGCCTCGAGCGCGGCGAGGGCCATCGGCGCGTGCAGCCGGTTGGGCGTGGCGACCACGATCAGGTCGTGGTCGCCGAAGAGGTCCTCGATGCGGCCCCTCGAGGTGACGACCGAGCCCAGCTCGAGACCGGGTGTCGCCCTGATCAGCGGCGCGTGGAACCACTCGCCGGCCAGGCCGTAGCCCACGAGGCCGACCCGGTACGGCAACCTGTCCGCTCCTGTGCCCGACGCTGTCATCTTCGATCTCGACGGTCTCCTGCTCGAGTCCGAGCAGGTGTGGAACGCATCCAAGCACCGTCTGACCGAGGAGCGCGGCGGGACCTGGCGTCCCGAGGCCGAGCACGACATGCTCGGCATGAGCTCGCCCGAGTGGTCGCGCTACATGCACGAGCGGCTCGGGCTGCCGCTGACGCCGGGGGAGATCTCGGACGAGGTGGTGAGGCTCATGGTCGAGTCCTACGAGCGCGAGCTGCCGCTCTTGCCGGGCGCCGACGAGGCCGTCCGCCGGATCGGCGCCCGCTGGCCGCTGGGCCTGGCGTCGTCGTCGAACCGGGAGATCATCGACGCGGTGCTCGCCCGCACCGGCTGGGACGGGCTGTTCGCGGTCACGCTCTCCTCCGAGGAGGTCGAGCGCGGAAAGCCGAACCCGGACGTCTACCTCGAGGCGGCGCGGAGGCTCGGCGCCGAGCCGGGCCGCTGCGTGGCGGTCGAGGACTCGAGTGCGGGCATCGGCTCCGCGGTGGCCGCGGGGCTCGGGGTCGTGGCCGTTCCCAACGAGGCCTACCCACCGGACCCGGAGATGCTGGCCCGGGCGAACGTGGTACTCGACTCGCTGCAGGACCTCGACGAGCAAGCCATCGAAGAAGGAGGGTCGACGTGAACGGAAAGGTGGCGCTGGTGACCGGCGCGAGCGGGGGCATCGGCGCCTCTGTGGCCAGGAAGCTGCACGACGCGGGGGCGAGCGTCGGCCTGCTGTCGCGCCGCGGCGACGACCTCGGCCTCGAGCGCGGGCTGGGCGTGAAGTGCGACGTGAGCGAGCGCTCGTCGGTCGAGGAGGCCACCTCCGCCGTGGTCGAGCGCTTCGGCCGCCTGGACGTGGCCGTGGCCAACGCCGGGGTCGGCGCCTACGGCGACTTCCTCGAGCTCGCCCCGGAGCAGCTCGAGGCGATGATCGACGTGAACCTGAAGGGCGTCCTCTACACCGCTGCCGCCAC
>DASXBA010000195.1:0-26801 GCA_036406475.1 Thermoleophilaceae bacterium
CCAGCAGGACGACTACGGCATCGAGGCCGTGTACGAGCGCCACGCGGGCCTCTTCAGCCGCGAGGCGGTGGACGAGCTGCGCTCGGCCGGCAACCGCGAGCTGCTCGAGTTCGCCGTCCAGGGCCTCGCCGGCCAGGAGACAAAGGCCGAGGCCGCAGAGCTGGCGCGGCGCGAGGCTGAGCTCGAGATCGAGGTCGACGGCGAGCGCATGCCCTACCGCGAGGCATCGGTGCGCCAGGCCAACGAGCGCGACCCGGAGCGGCGCAACGCCATCGACCTCGCCCGCAACCGGGCCCTGGACGAGCAGCTCAACCCGCTGATGCTCGAGCTGTTCGAGCGCGGGCGCGCGCTGGTCGCCGAGCTCGGCTGGCCGACCACGCTGGCGATGTGCGAGGAGCTGAGCGGTATCGACCTGCGCGCCCTCGGGCGCCAGGCGACGGACCTGCTCGCGGCCACCGAGGAGAGCTACGAGGCGACCGTCCGGCCGCACGTCGAGGAGCAGCTCGGCTTCGGCTTCGAGCGGCTGCGCCGGGCCGACCTGACCGCGTTCTTCCGGGCGCCGCGCCTGGACCGCTGGTTCCCGCAGGAGCGGCTCGTCCCGAGCCTGGTCGAGACGCTGGCCGGGATGGGGATCGACGTCGAGTCCCAGCCCGGCGTGAGGCTCGACACCGAGGCGCGGCCCAAGAAGTCTCCGCGCGCGTTCTGCGCGCCGGTGCACGTGCCGGACGAGGTCTACCTGGTGATCGCCCGCATCGGCGGCCGCGACGACTACGCCGCCCTCTACCACGAGGCGGGCCACACCGAGCACTACGCCCACATGGAGGCGTCGCTGCCCGTGGAGGACCGCTACCTCGGCGACAACTCGATCACGGAGGGCTTCGCCTTCCTCTTCGAGCACCTCACCGACGACGCCACCTGGCTCGAGCGGCTCCTCGGCGCGGAGGAGCCGGCGGGGATAGTGGCCCACTCTGAGGCGGTCAAGCTCGTCTTCGTCCGCCGCTACTGCGCCAAGCTCGTCTACGAGCTGGAGCTCCAGGCAGAGACCGCCTCGCTCGACCACCTGCCGGGCCGCTACGCGGAGCTGCTCGGCTCCGCGGTGCACGTCGACTGGCCGCGCACCACCTGGCTGGCCGACGTGGACGCCTTCTTCTACGCCGCCCGCTACCTGCGCGCCTGGGCGCTCGAGACGCACCTCAAGGGCACGCTCCGCGAGCGCTTCGGCCACGCCTGGTTCGCGGAGCCCGAGGCCGGCGAGCTCCTGCGCGGGCTATGGCGCCCCGGTCAGGCGCAGTCCGCCGACGAGCTTCTGGCGGAGCTGAGCGGCGAACAGCTCGACCTGTCCGCCCTCGCTACTTGAGCTTCGCCTCGATCGCGTTCAGGACCGACTTGCGGTTGGCGTTGCGGCGCTCGTGGTCGCGCACCTTGCGCAGCTGCGCCGGGGTGAGGTCCCCGAGCCGGCCCTGCACCTGCGCGGCGGTCAGCTCGTCGTAGGCCGTGATCGGGAAGTTCGGGCCCACGCCGGCGGCGCGCCGGACCCGGTCGGCCTGGACGAGCGCGGGGTCGGCGGCCTTGACCGCGCGCGAGCGGGCTCCGCGGGTGGCGCCCTCGACCTGCTTGCGGGCGCTGCGGGCGGCCTTCTCGCCGCGCTTGCGAGCGTTGGAGGTGCGGTCCTCGATCTCTCCGCGTCCACGGCCGAGCAGCTGCTCGAGGTCCTTCATCACGTCGTTGGTCTGCTTGCGGCCGCGGTCCACCAGGTCGCGGGTGATCTTGCGAGCGTCGTTCGCGGTCACGCGGCCCTGGTCGACGGCCTCCTCGAGCGCCTCCTCGATCCGCTCGCGGGTGAGCATCACGAGATCCAGGGGGCGGACGAGGTTCTTGCGCAGCGCATCGCGGAACTCGGCGACCGTCTTGGCCTCGACGCCTGCCTTGCGGGCGCCGGAGGCGGCGGTCTTCGACGTCTTGCGCGCCTGCTTCTGGGCGCGCTGCTGGCGCCCGCGCGCCTGACCGCCCTTGCGGGCGGCGGCCTTGCGGGAGCTTGCGGAGCGTGACGAGGACGAGCGCGAGCGACTCGAGGACGCGCTCGACTTCGACTTGCCGGAGCCGCTACGGCCTCCCGAACTGCGCTTTCTCTCCGCCATCTGTCTCCCTCCGTTGCCCGACGCCGTGAAACTTGCCGCGGACTATTTCATGCCGAACGAAGCGACGACGGGTGCGTGGTCGGAGAGCCTGATCCGGAGGCCGTCCGGCCCGGGCACGTCGCGCTCCTCGGGCGCGAGCCGCACGCCCGGCCGGACAATCTCGAGACCGCCGGTGAGGAGGTGGTCGATCGCGTCCGGCGCGGTCGGCTCGCGAAGGCCCAACTCCGCGAAGGTGGCCGGGTCCTCGCGCGGGCGCAGGTTGAGGTCGCCGCCGAAGAGGAACGGACTCGGTCCCGACCACGCCCTCGCGCGCTCCGCGGCGAGCCGCACGTCGCGGGCCGCCGCGGCGGGATCGCCCGCGCTCGCGTGCAGGTTCGCCACGCCGAGCCGGCGGCCGTCCGGAGTGGCGACCAGCGCCCACAGCATCCGTCGCCGCTCGGGCCGCTCGGTCAGCGTGAGGCAACGCACGTCGACGACGCGAGCGGGCGGGCGGACGAGCAGCTGGTTCGAGCCGCCCTCGTTCGAAGCGATCAGGTCCGGGTTGAGCTCGGCCGCCGCCGCGCGCAGGCGGCCGAACGAGTTGCGCGAGGTGAGGGTGACGGCCACGCTCGCCCCGGTCCGCTCGGCCAGGTCGTCCTGCCAGCGCGGCGGCACCTCCTGGAGCAGCGCCAGCTCCCACTCGCGCGAGGCGAGCCAGTCGCAGAACTCGTGCCGCAGCGGCCGGTTGACCTGGGCATGGGTCTCGCCCCGCTCGGTGGTTCGGAACAACCGCGAGCGCCAGCCGCCGAGCGAGCGGTCCGGCGGGAAGTCGCGGCCGTGGGCGAGGTTCCAGCTGAGGACCGCGATTACGATGCCGGGGTGACGCGCCACTTCCTGACCGGGAACGAGCTTACGGCCGGGGAGCTGGGCTCGCTGCTGGACCGCGCCGAGGAGCTCAAGGCCGACCGCAGCGGCGCGCAGACCCTCGAGGACCGCAGCGTCGCGCTGCTGTTCGAGCGCCCCTCGACCCGAACCAGGGTCTCGTTCGAGGTCGGCGTCGCCGAGCTCGGCGGCCACCCCGTGGTGCTCAGCGAGCGCGAGCTGCAGCTCTCGCGCGGCGAGTCGGTCCGCGACACGGCGCTCGTCCTGTCGCGCTACGTGCAGGCGATCGGGGTGCGGACCGGGCCGCACGAGGTGGTCGAGGAGCTGGCCGAGCACGCGAGCGTGCCGGTGGTGAACATGCTCACCCGCGACCACCACCCCTGCCAGGCGCTGGCAGACCTGATGACCTTGCGCGAGCGCTTCGGCGAGCTCGAGGGCCTGAAGCTCGCCTACGTGGGCGACGGCAACAACGTGGCCCGCTCGCTGCTGGTGCTGGGCGGCATCGCCGGCGTCGAGGTGGTCCTGGCGACCCCGCCGGAGCTGTCGCTCCCCGAGGTGGAGAGCGTCGCCCCCGAGGAGGCGGCCGCCGGCGCGCACGCTCTATACACCGACGTCTGGGTGAGCATGGGCGACGAGGAAGAGGCCGAGCAGAGGCGCGAGCTGCTCGCCCCCTACCGGCTCGACGAGAAGCTCCTCGCGCACGCGCGCGAGGACGCCGTGGTGCTCCACTGCCTGCCGGCGCACCCCGGCGAGGAGATCAGCGAGGGGCTTCTCTACGGCGAGCGCTCGGCGGTCTGGGACGAGGCGGAGAACCGCCTGCACGCGCAGAAGGCGCTGCTCGAGTTGCTGATCGGCGGCTAGCTAGGCTTCGGCCGATGACCAAGATCGCGGCAGTCCTAAGCACCTGCCTCGCGCTCGGCCTGGTCGCGGCCGGCTGCGGGAGCGACAACAACGACAACGGAGGCGGCGGGGGCGGCGGCGGATCCGCCAGCACCACCAAGCAGCCGAAATCGGGCAGCGGCGGCGCGACCGCGAAGAACGCGAGCGTCACGATGCAGAACATCCAGTTCAACCCGAAGACCGTCAGCGTCCCGGTCGGCGGCACGGTCAAGTGGACCAACGACGACTCCGTCGGTCACGACGTGACCGGCACCGGCTTCAAGTCCGGCAGCTCCGGCGGGCTGTCGAACGGCGACACCTTCTCGCACAAGTTCGCCAAGGCCGGCACCTTCAAGTACCGCTGCACGGTCCACCCGGGCATGGAGGGAACGGTCGTAGTCAAGTAGCGCCCTTCCGCCTGACGCCGAAGCCGCGCAGCAGCAGCAGGGCGGCCTCGCCCAGTCCGCCCCGGGCCGGGAGCAGGCCGAGCTGCGTGGCCACGTCGTAGAGGTCGAAGAAGCCGCGGGCCCGGCGGATGCCGCCGTCCGCCAGCTCGACGTAGTGGAGGCCGTGGACCACCAGGAAGCGGTCGGTGGCGGGCAGGATCGTGGTGTCGCCGCGGTGCGTGCCCGCCAGGCGCCACGGCAGGCAGGCGTGACTGCCGCCGCCGAGCGGCGTCGAGCTGGCCTCGAGCTTGAGGTCCGGCAGCACCTCGCGCAGCCCGGCGGCGTGCCCCTCGAGCGCCTCTACACCCGACAGCGGCTCGACGGCCACCGGGTCCTCGTAGCCCACGTCCGGAGTGCAGGAGTCGGCGAACGCGGCCTCCCCCGCCCAGGCGGCGCGCCAGCGCTCGCCGAGCGCGTCGAGCTCCGAGCGGGCTAGCTCGGTGGCCACGTCAGCTCTGCGACTCCTTCGGCAGGCGACGACGCCTCGCCATGGAGCCGCCGCGGGATCCGCCCGGCACGGCGCGCCTCGAAGCCGGCCTCCACGGCCAGCCGCATCGCGCGCGCCATGGCCGCGGGGTCCTCGGCCCTCGACACCGCGCTCGCCAGCAGCACGCCGGAGCAGCCCATCTCCATCGCCAGCGTGGCGTCGGACGCGGTGCCCACCCCCGCGTCGAGGATCACCGGCACCCGCGCCTGCTCCACGATTAGCCGCAGGTTGTAGGGGTTGTTGATCCCCATTCCGCTGCCGATCGGCGAGCCGAGCGGCATCACCGCAGCGCAGCCCGCGTCCTCAAGCCGGCGAGCGAGGATCGGGTCGTCGCTCGTGTAGGGGAGGACGGTGAAGCCGTCGGCCACGAGCGTCTCGGCCGCCTCGAGCAGGTCGCCCGGCTCGGGCAGCAGCGTGCGGTCGTCGCCGATCACCTCCAGCTTGACCCAGTCGGTGCCGAGAGCCTCGCGCGCGAGCCGGGCGGTGGTCACGGCGTCGCGAGCGGTGAAGCAGCCGGCCGTGTTGGGCAGGACGAAGCAGCCGGCGTCGTCGAGAACCTCGAGGATCGAGCCGCGCGCGCTCGGGTCCACGCGCCGCATGGCGACGGTCGCCATCTCCGCGCCCGACGCCTCCACCGCCCGGGCCATCAGCTCCAGGTTGCGGAAGCCGCCGGTGCCGAGGATGAGGCGGGAATCGAAGCTGCGGTCGCCGATCTCGAATGCCACGTCAGCCCCCCTGCACCGCGTGGAGGACCTCCACCTGCTGGCCCTCGCGCAGGGCCGTCCCCGACCACTGGCCGCGCGGCACGACCTCGCCGTCCACGGCCACCGCAACTCCGCGACCCTCGCGCTCCACGCCGGCCTCGCGCACGGCGGTCTCCACCGTCGCCTCCCCGGGCAGGTCGCGGCGCTCGCCGTTGATCGAGACCATCGTCATCCCGCCACCTCGGCCCGCTCGCCCGCCAGCCGCGCGGCCACGAGCTCGCCCGTGAGCGGCGCCAGCAGCACTCCGTTGCGGTAGTGGCCCGTGGCCCACCAGACCCCGTCCGGCTCGCCCGGCCCGACGAGCGGCACGTTGTCGGGCGTCCCCGGGCGCAGCCCGGCCCGGGCCTCGACCAGCTCGAGCTCGCCCGCGTCCGGCAGCACCTCGTAGGCGGCCTCGAGCAGGCGATAGACGCCGTCGGCGGTAACGCTCGTGTCGAACCCCTGCTCCTCCACGGTGGCGCCGAGCACCACGCGGCCGTCGCCCCGCGCGAGGATGTAGCAGCGCGGGGTGCGGACGATCCGCTCGCACGGCGCCGGCATCCCGCGGCGCACGCGCAGCTCGAGCAGCTGGCCCTTGACCGGCCGCACGGGCGGGCCGTCCCCCAGGGGGGCGAGCGCCGGGCTCCAGGCACCCGCCGCGACCACCACCGCGCCGGCCGAGACGCGCTCGCCGCCGCTGGTGCGGACCCCTGTCACGCGGCCGCCGTCGTGCTCCACCTCGGCGACCTCGGCGCCGCTCAGGATCTCGCCGCCGGCCTCGCGCAGCGCCGTGACGAGCGCCCGCGCCGCCGCGGGAGGGTCGACCTGGGCGTCGTGCGGCGCGTGGATCGCACCGCCGATCCGGGGCGAGAGCCCGCTCTCGAGCTGCCGCGTGGCGCGCGGTCCCAGCCACTCCGCCTCGAGCCCGAGCGAGCGCTGAAACGTGTGCAGGCGACGAAGCTCCTCGGCGTCGTCGCGGTCGGCGGCCACGACGAGCGCGCCGGCCTCGCGGTAGTCCATGCCCATGCCGGTGCGCTCCTCGAGCTCGGCGGCAAAGCCGGGCCAGCGCTCCCGCGAGGCGATGTTCTGGCGCAGGATCTCCTCCTCGCCGAACTCGGCCTCGGTGACCGGCGCCAGCATCCCGGCGGCGACGCCCGAAGCCCCGGCCGCCGGCCAGGAGCGGTCGAGCACCATGACCGACAGGCCCCGCTGGGCTGCCCGCCAGGCACAGGAGAGACCGATCAGGCCGGCGCCGATGACAACGGCGTCGTAGCTCTTCTCCTGCAAACTCGTCACCTTCCTTGCGCCGGCATTACCCGGATCAGGTTCAACGGTCGGCGGCACGGCAAGCCGCCCTCTCAGCCCGGTCTTCCGAGCTCCCGTTCCGTTAGAAGGCTAGCGCCGCGAGTATTCGTCGCGAGGCCCGGGCCCGCCGCCGCCCATGAACTCCACGGCGAGCGACACCACCAGGCCGATGATCCCGACGATCATCAGGATCAGACCGACGGTCTGGAGCTCCACGCCGGAGATCGTGACGGTGATCGCGTAGCGCAGGATCGCGCCCACGGCGATCAGGAAGATCGACATCCCTATCCCCATCTCGAGGCATCGTAGCCGGGGCTGGCGGACGGGAAACAGGTCTATCTGCTAGGAATGAAAGCGCCGCCGTCGTAATGGATGCACGCGCGGCGTCTTTGAGAGTGGGCACCGCAACTCCCGCTGCCCGCCCTGTTTCTAGTCGCGTTCGACGATGAGACGAATCACGCTCCTCACCGTTCTCGCATGCGCCGCCATGGCGTGCTTCGGCCTGCCCGGAAACGCCTCTGCGAACAGCCGCCAGCTCCTGATCATGCAGGACGACGCCCACCTCTACCGGGGCAGCGCGGCGGAGCGCGCGTCGACGCTGGACGAGATGAAGGCGCTGGGCGCCGACGTCGTGAAGGTGCAGGTCTACTGGAACGAGATCGCCCCGGGCCCGCGCAAGCCCGCCGGCTTCGACGGGGCCAACCCGGCGAACTACAACTGGAGCATCTACGACTCCATCGTCCAGGGCGCACTGGCGCGCGGCATGCGGCCGTTCCTCTCTCTCGGTGGCCGCGCGCCGCAGTGGGCCACGAAGAAGAAGACCAAGCGCAACAACGGCACCTACCGCCCGAGCTCCCGCGAGTTCCGGCTCTTCTCGCAGGCCGCGGGCCGGCACTTCCCACAGGTCCACATCTGGTCGGAGTGGAACGAGGTGAACCTGTCGAGCTGGCTCCAGCCGCAGCGCGGCAAGCACGGCGTGCCGCTATCCCCCTCGATCTACCGCAACCTCTACCTGAGCGGCCACAAGGGCCTGGTCGACTCCGGTCACGGCTCGGACACGATCCTGCTCGGCGAGCTGATGCCGCTCGGCCGCGGCTCGGGCAAGAAGTTCCCGCCGCTCGACTTCCTGCGCGAGATGGTCTGCCTCGACCGCCACTACCGCCAGTACCGCGGCGGTGCCGCCAAGCGGCGCGGCTGCAAGCGCGTCAAGCGCATCCCCACCTCCGGCATCGCCCTTCATCCCTACACGCCCCGCGGCGGCCTTCGCAAGCGGCCGAAGTCGGGCGACACCTCGATCACCACGCTCAGCCGGCTGACCCGCACGGTCGACCGCCTGGCGCGCCATCGCAAGTTCCCGCGCCGCCTTCCGATCTGGATCACCGAGTTCGGCTTCCAGACCAACCCGCCCGATCCGTTCCAGTACTCGATCAAGAAGGTGCCCGGCTACCTCGACGAGAGCGAGTGGATCGCCTTCCGCAACAGCCGCGTTCGCAGCTACGACCAGTACACGGTGTTCGACGACAAGCCGAACTCGGGCTCGATCTTTAGGCGCTGGGCGGGCTTCCAGCAGGGCCTGCGCTTCTCGAGCGGCAAGGCCAAGCCCGGCGTCTACACCGCCTTCCGCATGCCCACCTTCGTGCGGGCGCTCGGCAGCGCCGTCGAGGTGTTCGGGGGGCTCCGCTTCTCGCCCGGCACCACCGCCACCGTCTTCAGCCGCAAGCGCGGGGGCAGCTACCGCCAGCTGGGGACCGCGACCCTCAACTCGGCGGGCTACTTCCGCAAGATCTTCCGCGTGTCCAACCCCGGACACCGCGTCTATCGCGTCAAGATCGGCAGTTACTCTCGTACCAAGCACCCGGCCCGGCGCTGACCCCGCCCAGGAGGAGTCACACCTTGAGCCTGTCCCGCCGTACCCATCTGATCCGCCCAAGTGCCGTGATCCTCGCGGTCCTTGCCGCCGTCTCGATGAGCCTCGTCTTCCGCGCAGCGGACGCACACGCGGCTCGCGGCATGGAGATCGCCACGCAGGACGACCTGGCGATCGTGCTCCAGTCGTACAAGAAGTACGGCTTCACGCGGACCAAGGCGCTCAAGCGCGCCCGCGCCTTCGGCGTGACGCGGCTGCGGATCAACGTCATCTGGGCCAACACCCTCCCGCCCAGCCAGCGGAACGCGAAGACGCGGCCGGCGAACCTCCAGTACCAGTTCCCCTTCCTCGACGACGCGATCGACGCCGCCGCCCACTACGGCATGCGCGTGCAGCTTTCGATCACTCCCCCGGCCCCCGCCTGGGCGACCGGCAACCACAAGACCGGGGTCTACAAGCCGAACTCGACCGCCTTCGGCGAGTGGGCGGCGATCCTGGCGCGGCACTTCCGCGGAAGGGTCGACCGCATCAGCATCGGCAACGAGGGCAACATCAAGCCCTGGCTCGCTCCGCTGAGCTCGGCGCCTTCGCTCTATCGCAAGCTCTACCAGAAGGGCTACGCGGCCATCAAGGCCAACGCGCCGGGCACCAAGGTGCTCATCGGCGAGACCTCGCCATACGGGCGCAAGGGCTTTGCGACCAAGCCGATCGCCTGGCTGCGCAAGGTGGTCTGCGTCAACAGCCACTACAAGCGCAAGAAGAGCTGCCCGAAGCTCAAGGCCGACGGCTACGCCCACCATCCGTACGCCTTCGGGCACGCGGCCAACTACCGCTACCCCGGCAAGGACAACGCGACGATGGGCACGCTGAGCCACCTCACCCGCGCCCTCGACCGCATCTCGCGCTCGGGCGCGCTGCGCAAGAACGGCGGCGGCAGGATGCCGCTCTACCTGACCGAGTACGGCTACTTCGCCTCGGGGCACAGGGCGTTGTCCAAGCGCAAGCGCACCAAGTACCTCGCCCAGGGCTGGAACATCGCGCTCAAGAACCGGCGCGTGAAGTCCAACCTCCAGTACCTGATCGCCGCGCCGCCGAAGCACTCGAAGTACGCGTTCTTCAACCTGGCGCTCCTGACGACGCGCGGGAAGAAGTACCCGCAGTACAACACGATGGTGCGCTGGTTCAAGCAGCATCGCCGCAAGGTCAAGCGGCCGGGCAAGGCGATCCACCTGCCGCCCAGGCCCACCGGCTTGCCCCACTAGGGGTGGACCGCCGCGAGCGGCTCCGGCGCGCGCGCCTCTACCTCGTGGTGGAGGGGGCGGGCGTCGAAGCCGCTCGCGCCGCGCTCGCGGGCGGAGCGGACATGGTCCAGCTCCGCGACAAGGAGGCGGACGACGACTCGATCCTGCGCGCGGCGGAGGAGTTCCGCCGCGCCTGCGACGAGCACGACGCACTGTTCTGGCTCAACGACCGGCCCGACCTGGCGCTGGCCGCGGGAGCCGACGGCGTGCACCTCGGCCAGGACGACATGGCCGTTACGGAGGCGCGCTCGCTCGTCGGGCCGGACCTGTTGATCGGGCTCTCCACCCACTCGCCGGCGCAGTTCGACGCCGCCCTGGGCTCCGGCGCCGACCAGCTCAGCGTAGGCCCCCTGTTCGAGACGCCGACGAAGGAGGGGCGGCCGGCCACCGGGCTCGACTACGTTCGTCACGCCGCCGCGAGCGGCACGGCGAAGCCCTGGTTCGCGATCGGCGGGATCGACCTCGATAACGTCCGTGACGTGCTGGCCGCAGGCGCAGAGCGCATAGTCGTGGTCCGCGCCATCCGCGACGCCGCCGATCCCCGCGCCGCGGCCGCGGCCCTGCGCGAGGCGCTGGACGAGGCGGCACCGGTTGGCCCAGCAGAGTAAGCGGCAGAAGCGAAAGCGAAAGCAGCGGGCGCCGCAGCAGTCCTCCGCACCGGCGGCCTTGACCCGCCGCTACGAGCGGGCGCGCCAGAAGGACGACGAGGCGCGCGCGGCCCTCAAGCCGCTCGAGCAGGGCGAGCGTCCCGCTGCGGTCACCGTCGGCGCGGTGGTGGCCTTCCTGTTCGCCATCGCCAACCTGGGCTCGTGGGTCGCCGGGCTCGAGGTGCAGGGCCGGCGGCCCGCCATCTCGGGCATCGTCGTCTACAGCGGACTGATGATGCTGGTGGCGTACGGCATGTGGCGCGCCAAGTACTGGGCCGTGCTCGGGATGGAGGCCCTGCTCGCGATCATCATCATCATCTTCTCCCTGCTGGCGCTCAACGCCGGCAACGTGCTCTCTCTGGTGATCGCGGTAGTGGCCGTCGGCTCCGCCGGCACGCTCTTCTGGTTCCTGATCAAGGCGATGGCCAGGATCCAGATGCCAGCGCGGCCCGGAGCGCCGCGGAAGTAGCAGCAAAGCCCTTTTGGGACTACTCTCGTCTCCGGATGGGTGGCGGAGCGCGCAGGGGCTTCCTACTTCTGCCGCTCGTCGCGGCAGGGCTCCTGCCCGGATCGCACCAGGCCCCCGCGCCCGCCAAGGCGCAGCAGCAGCCGAGCGGCATCCGCACCTTCACCTACCGCCAGGGGCCGCTCACCGTCGGCCCCTACCAGGTGCGCTACACGTCGAAGGCGACCAAGGACATCAAGGCGCCCGACATGGACGGCTACATCGTGTGGATGCACGCCCGGGTCGTTGACGCCTCCGGCCAGCCGATCCCGGTCAGGCGGCTGATGCTCCACCACATCGTCTACAAGGACCTGGGCCGCTACGACGGCGAGAAGCACGACCCTGTCTGCGGCGGCCGCTCGGAGAGCTTCTACGGCAACGGCGAGGAGAACGAGACGCTCCACTTCCCGCCGGGCTACGGCTACCCGATCCACCGCGGCGACCGCTGGCAGACCGGCTGGATGCTCATGAACCACAAGAACCGCGTGGACCGCGCCTACATCGAGTACACGGTCCGCGTCGACACGGTGCACAAGCTCACGCCGGTCAGGCCCTACTGGCTCCGGGCCACGGGCTGCCCGCGCCCCGGCCGGATCGACCCGATCTTCGACGTCCCCGGCGGCCGCCGGAAGGGCTCGCGCTACTCGAAGTCGATCACATGGAAGATGCCGGAGTCGGGCCGGCTGATCGCCGCCAGCGGCCACGCCCACGGCGGCGCGCAGGACCTGACGATCAGGCAGCCCCGCTGCGGCGACCGCCGCCTGCTCACCTCGAAGCCGCTCTTCGGCAGGCCCGACCACCCCTACTACCACGTGCTGCCGGTCCTCCACGAGCCCGGCCCGATCAACATGAGCTGGGACCAGACGAAAACCGGGATTCCGGTGGGCAAGGGCGAGCGTCTCAAGCTCACCTCGAACTACGACGACCACCTCGTCCACACGCGCGTGATGGCGATCATGCACCTCTACGTGGCGCCCGACCGGTCGGCCAGGTCGAGCTGCGCGCCGCTCCCCAAGGACCTCGACAACCAGCGGCTCAACTACAAGGGCCGCACCCGCGCCCCCGCGATCAAGGTCCCGCTCACCGGGCTCGACAAGTACGGGCACGCGCACCGCATCTCGAGGCCGCCGGGGCACCGCAAGCGCTACGCCGGCAACGCGATCGTGCTCGTCCGCGGCAAGGGCTTCGTCAAGCCGAACCTGTCGGTGCCGGTCGGCGCCCGCGTCCGCTGGCTGTTCCGCGACAAGGCCTCGCACAACGTCACGCTCGCCAACGGGCCGCGCGGCTTCTCCTCGCAGAACAAGCACCGCGGCCACACCTACAGCGAGCGCCTGAGGCGGCCGGGCACCTACCGCCTCTTCTGCTCGCTGCACCCGGTCCAGATGACGGAGACGATCGTCGTGCGCCGGCGCCACCGGCGCTGATCCCGCCACCCGGCCGCGCGCCGGGTCGATAGCCTCGATGCCGATGCCCGAATCGAAGTACGACACCATCGTCATCGGCTCCGGCCCCGGCGGCTACGTGGCCGCGATCCGCGCCGCGCAGCTCGGCATGAAGACGGCGGTGGTCGAGAAGGGCAACGTCGGCGGGCGCTGTCTCAACGAGGCCTGCATCCCCGCCAAGGCGATCCTGCGCGTGGCCGAGGTGATGGACGAGGTCGGCCACTCGAAGAACTTCGGCATCAAGGTCGAGGGCGTCTCCTTCGACTGGAAGGGCGCCACCAAGCACCGCGACAAGGTGATCAAGACGCTCACCTCGGGCGTCTCGATGCTGTTCGACAAGAACAAGATCGAGTACATCGAGGGCTTCGGCTCGGTCACCGACGACGGCAACGTCAAGATCGGCGGCCAGTTCGACGGCACCGAGATCGAGGCCTCGAACGTGATCCTCGCGGTCGGCTCCGTGCCCAAGCCGCTGCTCGGGCTTTCGTTCGGCGGCCCGGTCCAGGACACGGCCGGCACCTGGCTGCTCGGAGAGCGGCCCGACCGGCTGTGCGTGATCGGCGCCGGCGCCTCCGGCACCGAGGTGGCCTCCGCCTTCGGCCGGCTGGGCACCGAGGTGCTGCTGCTCGAGGCGCTCGACCAGATCCTGCCGCTCGAGGACAAGGAGATCGCCAAGGCCGCCGCCCGCGAGATCGGCAAGCAGAACGTGCGCATCGAGACCGGGGCTTCCGTGGAATCCGCCGAGGCCTCGGACAAGGGCGTCAAGGTCAGCTTCAACGGCGAGACCGAGGAGTTCGACCACCTCTGCATCGCCGCCGGCCGTGCCCCCGACGTGGAGGGCCTGGGTCTCGACGAGGCGGGCGTGAAGGTCGACGACAAGGGGCTGATCGAGGTCGACGGCACGCTCCGGACGTCGCTCGACGGCGTCTGGGCGATCGGCGACATGGTCCCCGGGCCGGCCCTCGCCCACAAGGCCTCGGACGAGGGCATCATCGCCGTGGAGGACGCGGCCGGGCTCGAGCCCGAGCCGATCGACTACCGCTTCGTCCCGGCCGTGACCTTCTGCCACCCGCAGGTCGCGTCGTTCGGGCTCACCGAGCAGGAGGCTCGCGACGAAGGCTTCGACGTGGTCGTCGGCAAGGTTCCGCTGGGCGCCGTGGGCGCGCCCACCGTCTACGGCGACCGCTCGGGGCTGATCAAGATCGTCGGCGACAAGCGCTACGGCGAGTTACTCGGCGGACACATCGTCTCGGTCAAGGCGGCCGACCTGATCCAGGAGCTCGTCAACACCCACGAGCTCGAGGGCGGCTTCCACGAGGTGGCCCGCACGATCCACCCGCACCCCGCGTTCGCCGAGGCCGTGATGGAGGCGGCCAGGGCGACGGACGGGTGGTTGATACACGGCTGAGGACAGTTGTAAAGTCGCCGCGAGATGGGCTCAGAGGCCTGGTACAGGGTCGATCCGCGCAAGGTCGCGCACGAGACGATCGACGGCGAGGTGATCATGATCCATCTCCTGGTCGGCACCTACTACTCGCTCGACGGGGCGGGCGCCGACCTCTGGGCGCAGCTCGCGAGCGGCCGGGGCCGCGAGGAGACCCTCGCGCTCCTCGAGCAGCGCTACGACGCCGAGCCGGAGGTCATCGCCCAGTCGGTCGACGACCTGGTGAAGCGCCTCGCCGAGGAAGAGCTGCTCGAGGCCGCCCCGGACGGCGCCCCGGCGCCGAACGGAGAGCCGGCGGAGGCCGCCGCCGAGCGCCTTCCCTTCAAGGCGCCGGAGCTCGAGAAGTACACGGACATGCAGGACTTCCTGCTCGTGGACCCGATCCACGAGACCGACGAGACCGGGTGGCCGAACACGACCCAGGCGCGCTGAGCGTGGTTCGTGAGGGTCCTTTACTGGACTGAGCAATTCTGGCCCCACATCGGGGGCGTCGAGGTCCTCAGCAGCAACTTCATCCCCGCCATGCGCGACCGCGGCCATGAGTTCGCCGTCGCCACCTCTCACAGTGGGCTCGATCTGCCCGACGAGGACGAGTGGGAAGGAGTGCCGCTCCGCCGTTTCCCGTTCCGTCAGGCGATCGGCGACGGCGACATGGGCTCAATCGCCCGGGCAACGCGGGGCGTCGCGGCGTTGAAGCGGGAGTTCCGGCCCGAGCTGGTCCATGTGCGAATGGCGGATCCGAGCGTCTTCTTCCATCTGCGCACCCGCGACGCTCATAGCTGCCCGCTCCTGGTCTCCGTGACCAACGCGCCGCCGGAGGCCGGGGCTGGACCGGGCACCCTGCTGGACTCGGTCATGTCCTCCGCGGCCTGGGTGACGGCTAACTCCGAGGCGATCCTCGAAGACGTCCTGCGTCTGGCGCCGCGCGTCCGGGGGCGAGCGTCGGTGGTTCACCCTGCGCAGGTGGTACCAGGGGTGGAGCCCGCCCCACGGCAGCTCGACCCTCCGACGATCCTCTGCCTGGGGCGCGTCGTGGACGAGAAGGGGTTCGACGTCGCGATGGTGGCTTTCGCCCGCGTCCGGCGGGAGCTGCCGGCGGCCCGGCTCGTCATCGCCGGTGACGGGCCGAACCGCTCGACGTTGGAGGCTCAGGCGCGCGACCTGGGCCTCGAGGAGGCCGTCTCGTTCCGCGGTTGGGTGCCCCCCGAGCGCGTTCCCGACCTGATCAACGAGGCGGCGATCGTGGCCATTCCCTCCCGCTGGCGCGAGGCCTTCTGCCTCGTCGCGGTCGAGGGCGCGCTGATGGAGCGTCCGGTGGTCGCCACGAACGTCGGCGGACTGGCAGAGGCGGTAGCCGACGGAGAGACCGGGCTGCTGGTGCCCGGAGACGACCCCGCAGCCTTCGCGGACGCCCTGCTCTCGCTGCTGCGCGACCCCAACCGCGCCGCCGCCATGGGCAGGGCGGGCCGTGCGAGGGCGATCCGCGAGTTCGATCACGACGCGCACGTCGACGCGTACGCCGACATCTACGCGAGGCTCGCGGCATGACTCCCGAGCCACGAGTCCTGATCCGCGACCGGGCGCCGGCCCCGGCGGGGCTGGCCGAGCGGTTCTGGTCGGAGTCGATCGAGCGCTTCGAGGCGGCGGCCGCCGGCCGGCTCCTCGAGCGCGACCTGGTCATCGCGGGACTGTCCGTGCGGCTCAGCTTCGCCGGCCCGGCCATGTACGAAGCCGTGTTCCCCGCCTTCGAGCACCTGGTTCGGCGGGGCTCCGCGGAGCCTGAGCGCCGCGTCCTGATCTGGGACGCTGCCTCCACCGGCGTCAAGGCTCCGGACGCCATCTGGAGCGAGACCGACCTCGGTCCCCACGGGGAGGTCCTCTCCCTGGGCAAGGGCTCGATCCACGCGGCGGCGGACGGCTGGGGGCGTCTGCTCGCGTACGACCCCCGCTCCGGCACGCTCGTCTACCACGCCTCCGACGCGGCGCTCTTCCCCTGGCACGAGTACGCCGCGCCGATGCGCTCGGGCCTCCACTGGCTCCTGACCGGCAGCGGGCGCCATCTCATCCACGGGGCCGCCGTCGGCGAGGGCGGGCGCGGCCTGCTCGTAACCGCGCCGAGCGGCTCGGGGAAGTCGACGCTCGCCGCCGCCTGCTTCTGCGCCGGGCTGGACACGGCCGCCGACGACTTCGTGGTCGTAACGCTCGACGGCGCCCCCCGGGCGCACTCGCTCTACGCGACAGCCAAGCTCGACCGCGGCAGCGTCGAGCTCCTCGCCCCGGACCCGAGCCTGATCACGAACCCGGGCTTCAGCGGCGACGAGAAGGCCGTGCTCGACCTCCGGGGCGGGCCGATCGTGCCCGAGCTGCCGCTCTCGGGCATCGTGGTGCCGCGGCTCACCGGCGCCTCGACGCCCGTGCTCGCGCGGATCGGCGCCGCCGAGGCGCTGAGGCAGATCGGTCCGAGCTCGCTGGTCGTGATGCCGAGGCCGCGCGGGCCGGCCCTCGCAACGGCCGCCGAGTTGGCCCGCCGCCTCCCGGCCTGGCGCCTCGACCTCGGCGGGGACCTCGAAGCGGCCGTCGACTCCCTGCGCGGCCTGCTCAGGGCCGAGGTGGCGGCGTGAGCACGCCGCTCGTCAGCGTCGTCCTGCCGGTCTTCAACGGGGAGCTCTTCCTGGCCGAGGCGATCGAGAGCGTGCTGGCGCAGACCTGGTCGCCGGTCGAGCTGATCGTGGTCGACGACGGCTCGACGGACCGCAGCGCCGAGATCGCGCGGGGCTTTGACCTGACGTACCTGCACCAGGAGAACGGCGGCGTAGCGGCGGCACGCAACCGTGGCGCCGAGGAGGCGCGGGGCGAGCTGCTCTCGTTCATCGACCAGGACGACGTCTGGCTGCCGCGGAAGCTCGAGCGCCAGCTGGCGGCGCTGAGGGCAGATGCCGGCGCCGGTATCTCCAGCTGCCAGTTCGAGATGTTCATGGAGCCGGGCGACGAGCTTCCCGAGTGGGCGGACGAAAGGTTCCTGGAGGGCAGCCACAGGACCCCCCAGGTGGGCACGCTGCTGGTGAGGAGCGAGGTGTTCGAGGAGGTCGGGCCCTTCGACACGAGCTACTTCGCCGCCAACGACACCGACTGGTTCCTGCGCACTCGGGACCTCGGGGTGCGAGTCGCCTTCGTGGACGAGCCGCTCCAGCGCTACCGCCTCCACGGCGGCAACGCCTCTGCCAGCAGGGAGCTCATCCAGCAGGAGCACATGCGGGCGTTCATGACCTCCGTGAGGCGCAAGAAGGCGAGCCGGTGACCGAGCGCGGCGGCACCAGCGTCCTGATGTGCGTCCGCAACGGAGAGCGCTTCCTGCGCAGCGCGATCGAGAGCGCGCTGGCCCAGACGCGGGCCCCACACGAAATCGTCCTCGTGGACGACGGCTCGACCGACGCGACGGTCGAGGTGGCGCGCTCCTTCGACGGCGCCGTCCGCGTCATCCAGCAGGAGCCGCTGGGGCTCGGCGCGGCGAGGAACACCGCCCTCGCCGCCGCGACCGGGGAGTTCGCCGGCTATCTCGACGCCGACGACCTCTGGGAGCCGTGCAAGCTCGAGGTCCAGCTCGTCGCGTTCGAGCGCGATCCCTCGCTCGACTTCGTGTTCGGGCACATCCGCCGCTTCGCGGACGGATCGCCGGACGAGCTCAGCGAGCCCGTCCCCGCCCCTTACGGCGGGACGCTGCTGTTCCGCCTCGCGGCCGCGGAGCGGATCGGGCCGTTCCCCACGGACGTGCGGGTGGGCGAGTTCCTCGACTGGACCCTGAGGGCACGGGACCTCGGGCTGCGCGAGGCGATGGTTCCCGAGGTGGTCACCCTGCGCCGGGGGCATGCCGAGAACATCACCAGGCGCGAGGAGGCCCCCTTCGGGGACTTCGCGCGCCTCCTCAAGGCGTCTATCGATCGTCGTCGTGCGAGCTGAGTTCGGGCACGCCGAGAATCACCGACTCCGGCACCGCCGATCGCTGCGAGCCCTTCCCGCGCTTACGGGCCACCCGACGCCTGAGCAGCTTGAATCCCGCGTCGCGCCGCGCGAGGGCGTCCTGGCTGATGTTGCCGCCGTGGTAGCGGCGGACGATCACCGGCTCGGGGACGAGGGCAGGCCGCAGTCCGGCCTCGAACGCACGGAACAGCCAGTCGGTGTCCTCTCCCACTCTCAGATCCTCGTCGAAGGGCCCGATGAGCTCGAAGGCGCGGCGCGTCGTGAAGAGCGTCATGTGCGCGTACCACTGCCGCTCCTCCGGCACCCACGTGGGCGGCTCGACTCCCGCCTCGAGGATCACCTCTCCCCGCCCGAGCGCGAAGGAGGCCGACGGGTCCTCCTCGAGCGCCGCGGCCTGGCGCTCGAGCCGGTCGGGCTTCATCAGGTCGTCGGCGTCGAGGAAGGTGATCAGCTCGCCGGTCGCCTCCGCAACCCCTGTGTTCCGTGCCGCGGCCGGCCCGCGGTTCTCGGTGCGGATCAGCTTCACCTGAGGGAAGCGCTCCACCACTGCGGCAGAGCCGTCGGTCGAGCCGTCGTCGATGACGATCATCTCCGCGGCCGGGCGACTCTGCGCCAGCACGCTTTCGATCGCCTCCGCGATGAAGCGCTCGCCGTCGTAGACCGGCATGACCACGCTGATCCCTGGCATGGCGCCAGCGTACCCTCCGCGCGATGAGCCGCGCCAAGCCGCTCATCAGCGTCGTCATCCCCGCATACAACGGCGAGACCTTCCTGGAGCAGGCGATCGAAAGCGTGCTGGCGCAAACCTGGCAACGCACGGAGCTCGTCGTGGTCGACGACGGTTCGACAGACCGCAGCGCCGAGATCGCCGGCTCCTACCCGGTCAGGCTCGTGCGCCAGGAGAACAGCGGGGTGGCGGCGGCGCGCAACCGCGGCGTGGACGAGGCCGAGGGCGAGCTGGTCTCGTTCCTCGACCAGGACGACCTGCTCCGCCCCGAGAAGCTCGAGCGCCAGCTCGAGTCGCTCTTGGCGGAGCCCGAGGCCGGCATGTCCTCATGCCAGATGAAGATCTTCCTCGAGCCCGGCTGCCCGGTCCCGGACTGGATCGACCCGGGCCTCCTCGGCCGCGAGATCCACACGCTGCACCTCGGCACGATCCTCGCCTGGCGGCGGACCTTCGAGCAGGTCGGGCGCTTCGACGACAGCTACCGCTGGGGAAACGACACCGACTGGTTCATGCGCAGCAGGGAGGCCGGGGTGCCGATCGTCAGGGTGAACGAGGCGCTGATGCTCTACCGGGTTCACGAGGAGAACGAGTCGCTCCGCGTCGGTAGTCCGGTGACCCAGGACACGCTCAGCGCCGTGCTCGCCTCGGTCAGGCGGAGACGGGCGAGGTTGGACGATGCCTAGACGGTCAGCCCGACCCGGCCGAGCGGTGCCGCGCGGCGCGGCGCTTGAGGATCTCGAAGGACGCGCGCCGGGCGCCCTCGGTGTCGTAGGTGGCGTTGGCCCCGTGGAAACGCCGGACGGTGAGCTGTTCCTCCATGAACTCGTAGGACAGCCCGGAGTCGAACGCCCGCATCATCCAATCCCCGTCCTGCCCGAGCCGAAGGCCCGGGTCGAACGGCCCGACGCGGTCGAACGCTTCGCGCCGGATGAGCACAGTCATCGCGTAGTAGGGATCGTGGTCACCGGCCATGGGCGCTGTCCTGGCCGTGATGAACACCGGCAGCTCCACACCGTCCTCCACGACCAGCTCGGCCCGGGCCAAAACGAAGGCCAGGTCCGGCCGCTCGGCGAGCACGGCCCCCTGCCGCTCGAGCCGGTCCGGCTTCATCAGGTCGTCGGCATCGAGAAAGGCGATCAAGTCGCCGCCGGAGTGCTCCACACCCGTGTTGCGGGCCACGGAGACACCGCGATGCTCCGTGCGGATCAAGTCCACCTCGCTGAACCGCTCGGCGACCGCGGCAGAGCCATCCTCCGAGCCGTCGTCCACGACGATCAGCTCGAATGGCGCCCGACTCTGGGCGAGCACGCTCTCGATCGCCTCGGCGAGGAAGCGCTCGCCGTTGCAGACCGGGATCACGACGCTGATGCGAGGACCGGCCACGGCGCGTCAGGTCGCCCGGGCGCGATGCCGTGCGGCGCGGCGTTTGAGGATCTCGAAGTTCCCCCGCCGCGCGCCCTCACTGTCGGAGGTCACGTTGCCGCCGTGAAAGCGCCGCACGATCAGGGGCTCGTCCAGCAGCGCGTGCGGAAGCCCCATTTCGAATGCCCGCATGATCCAGTCGCCGTCCTCCCCGAACCGCAATCCCGGTTCGAACGGCCCGACGCGGTCGAAGGCGTCTCGCGTCGTGAGAAGGGACATCGCCAGGTACTCCGGGCTGCCCTCGGCGATGGGCGCAAGCCTTGCCGCGACGGCTTCCGGCGCTTCGGCCCCGCCCACCATTTGCGCCTGTCCCCGGCCGAGCACGAATTCCGCGCCCGGCGGCTGTTCGATTGCGGCCACCTGGCGCTCAAGCCGGTCGGGCTTCATCAGGTCGTCCGCGTCGAGGAAGGCGATCAACTCGCCGCTCGAGCGCGCGACGCCGGTGTTGCGCGCCTCCGAGGCGCCTCGATGCGGCATCCGGATCAGGTGAACCGGCGGTCCGAACGACTCCGCCACCTTCGCACTCGCGTCGGTCGAGCCGTCATCCACCACGATCACCTCGGCGGGGGCGAGCGTCTGCGCGAGACAGCTCTCTATCGCCTCACCGACGAAGCGCTCGCCGTTGAAGACGGGGATGACCACGCTGATCCGTGGGCCAGTCACGGCGGGAGACTAACCGCGTGACCACCGAGCGGCCACGGGTGAGCACCGTGATCGCCGTGCGCGACGGCGAGGCCTTCCTCGCCGAGGCGATCGAGAGCGCACTGAGCCAGACGGAGCCGCCGGCGGAGCTGATCGTGGTCGAGGACAGCTCGACGGACCGCAGCGCCGAGATCGCGCGCTCATACGCCCCCGACGTGCTCCTGATCCAGCCGGAGCCGCGCGGGCTGGGCGGCGCACGGAACGCCGGGGTCGAGGCATCGTCAGGGGAGTTGCTTGCGTTCCTCGACAGCGACGACCTCTGGGAGCCGCGGAAGCTGGAGCTCCAGCTCGCGGCGTTCGAGCGCCATCCGGCGCTCGACTTCGTCTTCTCCCGCGCGCAGGAGTTCGCGAGTGAGCGCGACGCCGAGCGCTTCGAGGTGCGGCCCGGGGCCCAGCCGGGCGGGCTCGCCAGCTCGCTGCTCGCCCGCCGCGAGGCGATCGAGCGCGCCGGCGGCTTCGACATCGACGTTCGCCTGGCCGACGTGCTGACCTGGCTCTCTCGTGCCCGCAACCTGGGGATGCGCGAGACAACGCTCCCCGATGTGCTGGTACGCCGGCGGGTGCACGCGAACAACCTGACCCGGGTGCACCGCAACAACATGAGCGAGTACGCGCGCGTGCTGAAGGAGTCGCTCGACCGTCGGAGGGAGTCGGCGTGAACCCCCGGCCCGCCGAGGGCAGCCGGCTCGCGACCCCGTCGCAGGAGCTGCTGCTGCGCGCCGCGCTGCTCCAGGGCGAGCCGGCCCTGGAAGCGTGGCGCGAGTGGGACCGGCGCGAGGTGGTGGAGGAGCTCGACCCTGCATCCGACAAGTTGATCGGGCTGCTCTACAGAAACCTCGAGGAGCACGGGGTCGAGCACCCGACGATGCCGAAGCTGAAGGGCGTCTACCGGCATACGTGGTTCAGAAACCAGACCGTGCTTCGTCAGGCGGGCGTGCCGATCCGGGCCCTACGGGAGGCGGGCATCCCGACCCTGGCCCTGAAGGGGGCCACCCTCTGCCCCCTCTACTACCGGGACTTCGGCGTCCGAGGGATGGAGGACTTCGACCTCCTCGTTCCGCCCGGCCGGGCGGCCGATGCGATGGCGGTGCTGCGCTCGATCGGCGCCACCCCGACTTCGGCGAAGGCCGAGGCGGGCATCCGGCTGAGGCACTCGGAGCCGTTCTCGCATCCCGACGGCTGGAGCATGGACCTGCACTGGTACTCGCTCTGGCGCAGCGCGTCGGATCAGATGCTCTGGGATCGGGCCCAGCCGCTCGAGGTGGGGCACGAGAGCACCCTGGCGCCCGGCCCCACCCATCAATTGCTGCTGGTCTGCGTCCACGGAGCCGACTGGGACCTGAAATCGCCCATCCGCTGGATCGCCGACGCCACCGCGGTGATCAGGAGCGGGGACGTCGACTGGGACCTGCTTGTCGAGGAGGCCGGCCGGCGCCTCGTCACCGTGGCCCTCGGCTCGACGCTCGAGTACCTGAGGGAGACCGTCGAGACCCCCGTCCCCGACGACGTGCTCCGTCGCCTCCACGAGGCTCCGAGCCCGCGCTTCGAGCGGGTGGGCTTCCGGGAGACGGGCCGTCCCTTCGGTCCCAGGCGCACCCTCTATTCGATCTGGGAGCGCAACCGCCGGTTCGAGCGGCTGCGGCCGCCCGGCCCCGCACCACCGCCGCTGCTCCGCAACTACTACGACCATCTGAGCGAGGCCTGGGGGGCGGAGGACCCCTTGGAGTTCTCGCGCGAGGCCGCTTCGGCGGCCGGCCGGCTCGTCTCCCGGGGCGTGGGCGCCGCGCGGGCCGCCGCCAACGGACGATGATCCGGCGGGCGACCTTGCTGGCGGCGCTGCTCGCCCTCGCATGTTGCGCCTCCGCGGAAGCGTCCAACCCGCGGCCGAAGACGATCCCGGCGCTGCGGGTCTGGAAGGGCGCGGCCAAGGGCTCCTACAAGCTGCGGAAGTCGATCCGGATCGTCGTGCCCCGCCGCTACTACCGCCGGCTCCGTCCCACAGCACGCGTCCTCGCCGTCGACCTGCGCCGCCTCACTCACCGCCGCGTCCGGGTGCGGCGGCTGTTCGGGCGGCGGAAGCTGCGCCGCGGCGATATCCGGCTGCTGCTGCGGTCCCGCGATCGCCGCCTCGGCCGCGAGGGGTACAGGCTGGTCGCCGGACGGACCTTCGACCTCCGCGCCCGAACCGCGACCGGTGTCTTCTACGGCACCCGCACGCTGCTCGAGCTACTGCACCAGTCGTATTCGATCCCGCGCGGCCGCGCGCTCGACTGGCCGCGCTACCCCGAGCGCGGGCTGATGATCGACCTCGGCCGGCGCATCTACCCGCAGTCCTGGATCGAGTCGCAGATCCGCGACCTCGCCTACCTGAAGCTCAACCTGCTCCACCTGCACCTGACCGACGACCAGCGCTGGGGAGTCCAGAGCACGTCGCATCCGGAGATCGTGTCGCCGCAGGCGCTGTCGAAGCGCCAGCTCCGCCAGATCATCGCGCTGGCCGGGCGCTACCACGTGACGATCGTGCCGGAGATCGACATGCCGGGGCACCTCGGCTCGGTCTTCAAGGCCCACCCGGACCTCGAGCTGCGAACCGCCGCCGGGACGATCCCGCCACAGGGCCCCGACTCGCGCAAGCTCGACATCACCTCGCCGGCCGCGCTGCGGTTCGTTCGCCAGATCCTGGACGAGTACCTGCCGCTGTTCCCAGGCCCCTACTGGCACGCGGGCGGCGACGAGTACTTGATGCCGGCGCAGTACGGGCTCTACCCACGGCTCCTGACCTACGCCCGCGCCCGCTACGGGCCGAGCGCCGGGACCAAGGACGCGATCCTCGGCTTTCTCAACTTCGTCGACGGCATCGTGCGCGCCCACGGCAAGACGATGCGCGCCTGGCACGACGAGCTCCGCCCCGGCGCCGTGCTGCACGCTCGGCCGGACATTCTCGTGGAGTGGTGGGTCAACATCTCGCCGCTGTCGGACCCGCAGCCGCCGACCCCCGCCGAGCTCCTCGCGGAGGGGCACCGGATCCTGAACGCGGGCTGGTACCCGACCTACTACACGGGCGACCTAGGCCCGATCAACGGCAAGCCCGACCCGCGCACGGCCTACGAGGGCTGGCACGTCAACCAGTTCTACGGGCCGGACGGCGGGTCGTCGGATCTCCAGTTCCCGCCCTACGTGATTTCGGCCGGCGACCGCCGGAACGTCGGCTCCAAGATCAACGCCTGGGACAACCGCGAGCTGAGCCTCGCCCAGATCAGCGACGGGCTGTTTCCGCGGTTGCGTGTGATGGCGCAGAAGACGTGGGAGTCGCCGGTGTTGACCTCGTCGTATTCGGCTTTCCAGAGCGTCGTTTCGGGAGTCGGGCACGCGCCCGGCTATCGCTGATCGCCGTCCGCTTCTCCCTGTAGATTGCGAACGTATGTTCGCTCACGAGGAGGCTCAGATGTTCGACCACCTGTCCCTGGAACAGCTCGAGAACGAGATCACCGAGCTCGCCGCCCACATCAACGCGGCCACCTGCCGCTGGCTCCTGCTCGTCGGTGAGCTCGAGAGGCGGGAGGGCTGGGCCGAGTGGGGCTGCAAGTCGTGTGCGCACTGGCTGTCGCTGCGGTGCGGGCTCGGGCTTGGGGCGGCGCGCGAGCAGGTTCGCGTCGCGACGGGGCTCGCCGACCTGCCGGAGATCGCCGCTTCGTTCGGGCGCGGAGAGCTGAGCTACTCGCAGGTTCGAGCTCTCACACGGGTCGCGACCCCGGAGATCGAGGCGAACCTGCTGTCGATCGCCCGGCACGCCACGGGCGCACAGCTCGAGGTGCTCGTGCGCTCCTATCGCGGCGTGCTGGCCAAGGAGCTCGAGGCCACGAATGACTCCCACCGTGACCGCTTCCTCATCTACTCGCACGAGGACGACGGCTCATTGGTGCTGAACGCCCGCCTGCCCGCCGAGGAGGGCGCGCTCGTGCTGGCGGCACTGGACGAAGCGGCCGAACGAGTCCGAGCGGCTTGCCGGTCGGACGAGGACGAGGAAAACGTTTCCGCGGAAACGTCTTCGGGCCCGGCCGAGCAGCGGGCCGACGCGCTCGTGATGGTCGCCGAGGCGGCCCTGGCCTCGGACGCTTCCGGCGGCACGCACCACGAAGTCGTGGTCCACGTGGACGCCGGCACGCTCGCTCACGACGAGGACGGCGCCTGCAACGTCGAAGCCGGCCCGGCGCTCCACCCCGAGACCGCCCGCCGGCTCGCCTGCGACTCGAGCGTGATCCGCATCCTCGAACGTGACGGCCGGCCACTGTCGGTGGGGCGCAGGAAGCGCACCATCCCGCCGGCGCTGGCACGGGCTCTGCGCAGCCGGGACGGCGGCTGCCGCTTCCCGGGCTGCACCGAGCACCGGTTCGTGGACGCGCACCACGTCCAGCACTGGGCCCATGGCGGGAGGACGGAGCTGGGGAACCTGGTCCAGCTCTGCCGGCGCCATCACAGGCTGCTGCACGAGGGCGGCTATGGCCTGTCGAGGGCCTCGGGCGGCGGGTTCATCTTCCGGCGGCCCGACGGGCGGGTGATCACGGGCGTGCGACCGCGGCGCAGTGCCCCGCATGAGCTCGCCCGCCGCAATCGCCGGGCGCGGCTCGCGATCAGGACCGAGACCGGGGTGCCGCGCTGGTATGGAGACAAGCTCGACCTGCCCTACGTCGTCGGCGCCCTCGTGGACGGCGACCCGCGCCTCGCCGAGGACAGGGGGCCATAACCACGAAGATCGCGCATTTTGCGGAGTTCAGGGGTGTCCCGCGGGTCACCCAGGCGTAGACTCGCCGCCCCCTAAGGGGGGCGAGTAATCGCCGTTCGCGGCCTTTCTCGAGCACAGGTGCGGATCACGGCAGGAAGCGCAGTCACTCGATGAACCGGCGGAGGCGCCAGGCATTCGCCGCCCTCACCTGCGCGCTGGCCATTGCCCTGGGCGCCCAGACTGCCCACGCCGGCGCGTTCCAGCTCCGGTCGTGCATGGCGGCGAAGGCCGAGAACTACGACTCGGCGGCGTTCGCCGGCACCCGCTCGAGCAGGCGGATGATCGTCAAGCGAGGCTGCAGTCCGTTCGGCCGCGGCGAGCGCGGGCTGATCACCGGCAACAAGGTCGCCCGCAGGCGACTGCGGAGGAACGAGCAGGCGAGCGTGATCCTCTGGGCGCCACCCGGCACACGCATCGTCCGCTTCGACTGGTCCGGAAAGCTGCGCCGCACCGACTGCGGCTTCACCGTGGAGCTCTACGCGGTCCGCCCCGGCAAAGGCCGCTCCTACATCCGCCGCGCCACCGCGGGCAAGCAGTGCCCCAAACCGCGCACGGCCAACGCCAGCTACGCCCCACCCCGCCACTACAACGTCGGCAGCGCAACCGCCCTGGTCCAACGAGTGATATGCCGAAGCCGCCACGGCTGCTCGGCGTCGCGCCTGACGATGATGGCGACGCGGTATGCGAAGGCGTACGTGGCGGACTTCACGAGGCCCGGTGTGCGGATTACTGGGGGCGGGCTGGCGAGTGGCAGGTGGGTCGCTGGCGTGCAGGACCTTGGATATGCCGCTGCCGACAACGTAGGCATTAGAAGCGCGAGGCTCTTCATGGGCGGAAGGCAAGTTGTCGGCGTGACTCGTGCCTGCAACTACGCCCGCCGGGGTCCGTGTCCGAGCGGTCCAGGGATTCTCCGCCTGAACACGAGAAATCTCCTTCCCCTTGAGGGCCCCCAGCGCCTCCTGTTGGCCGTTCGGGATGCGGCCGGAAACGACAGCCTCGCGACAGCCATATCACTCGTGGACAACACCCCGCCGGGCAGAATCGACCTTCGGGTCCCTGGCGGCAAAGGCTGGCGGAACCGCAACGATTTCTCTGTTGGCTGGTCGAACCCACCCGAACGCTAC
>DASXBA010000196.1:0-24004 GCA_036406475.1 Thermoleophilaceae bacterium
CGATTGCTCGTCGCCCCAGGACTACAAGGACCTGGTGAGCGGCGTCCACACCTTCGAGGTGCGCGCCGCGGACCGCGCCGGCAACGTCGACCCGAGCCCGGCGAGCCGGACCTGGACCGTGGCCCCGCAGATCGAGCCACCGCCGCTGAGCGCCCCCGGCGACCTCGCGCTCGACAAGCCCGCGACCTCCTCGTCGGTCCAGAACGCCGGCCTCGGCCCCCAGTTCGCAAACGACGGCGACTCCAGCACGCGCTGGAGCTCGGCCTGGAGCGACGGGCAGTGGTGGCAGGTGGACCTCGGGGCGGTCTACGAGGTCGCCGGGCTGAACCTGAACTGGGACTACGCCTATCCGTCCCACTACCGGGTCTTGACCTCACGCGACGGGGAGACGTTCTCGGAGGTAGCCGACATCACCAGCGGGAAGGCGGGCTGGCAGCGGACCGGCTTCGCCACCCGCGCCGCGCGCTATGTCCGGGTCGAGGGCATCGCGCGGGCAAGCGGCTGGGGCTTCTCGTTCTGGGACGCCAGGGTGTACGGGCCCGACGACACCGCCCCCGACACGACGATCGACTCGGGCCCGTCGGGCACCACCTCGTCGTCCAGCGCCAGCTTCGGCTTCGGCTCGACTGAACCGGACTCGAGCTTCGAGTGCAAGCTCGACGCGGGTGCCTGGGCGGACTGCGACAGCCCGGTGGGCTACACGGGCCTGGCGCCAGGAAGCCATACCGTCCAGGTGCGCGCGAGCGACGCGGCCGGCAACGTGGATGCGAGCCCGGCGAGCCGCACCTGGACGGTCGCGCCGGCGCCCGACACCACGGCGCCCACCGTCACGGTGACGGCTCCGGCGAACGGAGCGTCGGTGTCGGGGACTGTCGCGGCATCCGCGAGTGCGCAGGATGCGGGCGGGGTCGCGCGGGTGGAGTTCCTGGTCGACGGCCAGGTCAAGGCGACCGACACGCAGTCCCCCTACGGATTCAACTGGGACACCTCAGCGGTTCCGAACGGCACTCACACGCTGCAGGCGCGTGCGACCGACGCAGCCGGGAACCAGGCGAGCTCGTCGGTGAGCGTCAGCGTGAGCAACGCGGCAGGCGGCACCGGCGTCCAGGCGCGTTCGGCGGACGCCCTCGTCGACTCGATCGGCGTCAACGTCCACCTCAACTACTCGAACACGTCCTACGGCCACTACGACGACATCGTCAAGCCCCGGCTGCTCGAGGCCGGGATCCGCCACATTCGGGACGGCCTACCGGCCACGACCAATCAATACAACCGGCTGAATGACCTGGCGGCTGCCGGAATCAAGGCCAACATCATCCTCGGCGACCCCGACAACCGCTGGGGCTCGCTGCCGCTCACGGACCAACTGAACGTGCTCCGCACCAAGGTCCGCAGTGCCGCGGAGTCCGTCGAGGGCCCGAACGAGTACAACGCGAACGCGCCCGACAAGACCGTCTGGATCAGCAAGCTGAAGACCTACCAGCAGCAGCTCTATGCGGGCATCAAGGGCAACCCGGCCACGTCGGGGCTCCCGGTCCTCTGCCCCTCGCTGACGACCCGGGAGGCCTACGAGGCGCTCGGGGACATCGGCTCCTCCTGCGACTACGGCAACATGCACAACTACTACGGCGGCTTCTATCCGGGCACGCCCGGATGGGGCTCCTGCAAGTACGGCAGCTGCTACGGAAGCCTCGACCACGGCATCGCCCTGGGGCAGCTCGACGCTCCCGGGAAGCCGGTGTACTCGACCGAGACCGGCTGGCACGACGCGGTTCCCTCGGACACCGGCCACCCGGGGACTCCGCAGGTGATCGTCGGCCGCTACATGCCGAGGCTCTACCTGCTCCAGTTCCTCAGGGGCGTCCCCCGCAGCTATCCCTACGAGCTCATCGACGAGTGGGACAGCCCCGGCGACTCGGAGCGAAGCTTCGGCCTCCTGCGCTACGACGGGACGCCGAAGCCGTCATACAGCGCCGTCAAGGCGATGATCTCCCTGCTGAACGACCCCGGATCCGCCTTCGCGCCCGGCAAGCTCGACTACTCGATCGGCGGGGACACGACCAACGTCAAGACCGCCCTGCTCCAGAAGCGGGACGGCACCTTCTACCTGGCCGTGTGGCTCGAGGTCCCCGGAAACACGATCGGCACGAGCACGCTGAGCACCGTCACGTCGCGACCGCTTTCGATCTCGCTGCCGGGCCGCTACTCCTCGGCCACGGTCCACACCCTGGACGACAACGGACATATGTCCTCCGTGACCCGCAGCGTCTCCGGACCGCTCTCCCTTTCGGCGACGGACCGCGTGACATTCGTCCAGGTCGGCCCGTAGGCGGCTCCGGCCGCCGCGTAAGGTGCGGCCCGAAGCTACCGTTGTCTGCTTAGACATGTCGACGCCTCCCACAGAGGACCAGCGGTCCGAGCCCGTTGACATTTCCGTCTTTTTCGGCTTCTTGCGCCGCAGGGGACTGATCGTCCTGCTCGCCATCCTGGTCGGCGGCCTGGTGGGGTATGCCACCTCGAAGGCCAAGAGCGACAAGTACGAGGCCTCCGCGAAGATCCTGCTCCGCGGTCCCGCGGACTCCACCGGCGCAACCACGGCGGGGAATCAGCTCGAGCCCGGCGTACCGGATTCCCCGGGAGATCGGGAGGACCTTGCCACCGCCGACCCCGTGCTCGCGCTCGCCGCGAATCGCCTCACGCCCAAGCTCGGGGAGGCGCGCACCCAGAAGCTCCTGGGCGAGGTGGGCTCCAGCTCCGGGCAGGATTCGGCCACCGTCGAGATCACCTCGACCGCCGGGTCGCCCGAGGCGGCGGCGCTGGTCGCCAACGCCGTTGCCGCCTCCGTGATCCAGTACAGGAAGGACTCCACGGTCAAGCGGCTCAAGCGGGCGATCAAGGTGGCGGAGCGCCAGCTCGCAGGCTCGCCCGCCTCGCCGACGGTCGGGGCGACGGCCCAGGGTGTCGCGGACATGCGTCAGAGCGTCGCGACGGAGGACGGGCATGCCGAGATCACCGAGCACGCCGCACCGCCCAACGCCGCGTCGTCACCACGTCCCAGCCGCGACGCCTTCGCCGGGGCCTTCGCCGGCCTGTTGATCGGGCTCGCGCTCGCGATGGTCCGTGAGCAGCTCGACCGGCGCCTCAAGCGCGCGACCGACCTCGAGCGGGTCTTCGGCCTTCCGGTGCTCGCGAGCGTGCCCAAGAGCCGCGCGCTCTCGGCGTCGAACGGCCGGGCCTTGGATCGCCTGCCCGCAGTCGATGCCGAGTCGTTCCAGATGCTGCGCGCCAACCTGCGCTTTCTCGACACCGACAGGGAGTTGCGCTCGGTGGTCGTGACCTCGCCCGACGTCGGCGACGGCAAGAGCACGGTCGCGCTCAACCTCGCCAAGGCCGATGCCTCGGCAGGCAAGAGCGTGCTCCTCGTGGAAGCCGACATGCGCCGCCCAAGGCTCGAGAAGCTGCTCGGTACCGGTCCGGGCCCCGGCCTCGCGACCTACCTGGCCGACCCCACGAAGACGGTCGCCGACGTGATCAGCCGCGTTCCGGTGGCCCACCACGCGAACGGCGACGGGAGCGGCGCCCTGACGATGGACGTGATGACGGCGGGCAGCGTTCCCGACAACCCCAGCGAGCTCATCAACTCGCAGCGGATGGTCGAGCTGGTGCGCGAGGCCGAGCAGACCTACGAGCTTGTCGTGATCGACACCGCGCCCGCCGGCGTCGTGGCGGACGCCATCCCGCTCATGAGCCATGCCACGGCCGTGGTCATAGTCGGACGCGTCGGACGCGTCACCGGGACAGAGGCGGATCGCCTGCGTGAGCAGCTCGAGCGGATCGACGCTCCCTCGTTCGGCCTCGTGGCCAATTTCGCGCCCGGGGCAGAGACCGGCTACGGCTACTACTGAGAGCTCCGTAGTAGTCCCGAGCTGGCGCCGGCCCGCCGACCTGGCGCGCTGCCTCGACGCGCTCGAGCGCCAGACGCAGGCTCCCGGGGAGATCGTGGTCGTGGTGCGCTCGGACGATCTTGAGACGCGCGACCTGGTCTCGGCCCGAGGCGTTCGGCTCGTGGAGGTCGACGTGCCGGGGAACGTGGCGGCGATGGAGGCGGGCCGGCTCGCCGCGTCGGGCGAGATCGTGGCCTTCACGGACGACGACGCCGTGCCGAGCCCGGGGTGGCTGGCGGATCTCGTCTCGCGGTTGCGGAGCGACCCGCGCTTGGGCGGAGTAGGGGGGCGCGACCGGTTCGACGGCAGGGACTTCCCCTCGAGCCGCCAGGTCGTGGGCAAGGTCCACTGGTACGGGCGCCGGGTCGGGGAGCACCACCGGGGGGTCGGCTCGCTGCGTCACGTGGACGTGCTGAAGGGGGTGAACGCGGCGTTCCGCCGCGAGGCGCTCGACTCGGTCGGCTTCGACTCCCGGCTGCGCGGTGCGGGCTCTCAGCCGCACTGGGAGGTCGCCCTGTGCCTAGGGATCAAGCGGGCGGGCTGGGAGCTCGCCTACGACCCGGCGATCACCGTGGACCACTACGAGGGCGCCCGCTTCGGCGAGGACGAGCGGCTCCATCCCGACCCGGGCGAGCTCAGGAGCGCGGCCCACAACGACCTCTACGGCCGGATCAGGTGGCTGCCCTGGTGGCGCAAGCCGGCCGCCGTCCTGTACGACCTGCTGGTTGGCACCCGCGAGGCCCCCGGCCTCGCCCTCGCGGTGGAGCGGGCGCTGCGCACGGGCGAGCCCCGCCGCGTGCTGGCCCGCCTCGCCGCGGCAACCCGCGGCCGCCTGGACGCGCTCGGGACCTACCTCCAGGTGCTGCGCCAGGGGAGCAAATCGGCCTAGGGGGCGGATAGCGCCCCCTATCCGGATCTGCTGGCTGGTGCGTCGGCCTAGCTGCCGGCCCGCTCGTGCTGGCCGCCGCGCCGGCGCCACTCGAGCTCGAGCAGCTTCAGCTCGGCCATCAGCTCGTAGTAGACCCAGAGGAGGCACACGGTGAGGCCGGGCAGGCCGTTGCTGTAGAGGCGGCTGCCGACCAGCTCCTTGAGGAAGCGCGTCGGAGGTCGCAGGAGCAGCCGCCCGAAGCTGAAGCGCCGTCCTGACTCCAGCGCCGCCTCGGCCTCGAGCGTCGTGTAGCGGTCGAAGCGCCTGACGTGGTCGCTCAGGCTGCGGAAGCCGTAGTGCCAGAGCGTTCCACCCAGCTCCGTGACGGGCTGGCCATCGGTCTGAACGGTCTCGTGCACGGGTACCTCCGCCACCCGGCAGCGCCGGCGATCGTAGAGGCGGACGAGCGTTCCGGCCTTGCCTTCGAGCCACTGCCCCATGAAGTCGCCGACACGTCTGACGCTGAGCCCCGCTGTCCGGTCGTCGTCTTCCGAGTGCTTCCAGTCCTCGATCGCCCGGGCGAGGTCGGCGCCCACGACCTCGTCGGCGTCGATCCAGAAGACCCAGTCGTGGGCGGCGTGCTCGGCGCCGAAGTTGCGCTGGCGCCCGAAGCCGGGCCAGGGGTTCTCGAGCACCGTGCAGTCCAGGCGTTGCGCGGTCTCGACGGTTCCGTCGCTGCTCCCGCCGTCGACCACCACGATCTCGTCGGCGAAGGACCGGCACGAGGCGACGCAGCGCTCGAGGCGCTCCTCCTCGTCCTGGGCGACGATCACGGCTGAGATCGGACGCGTCAGGGCGCCTGGGCCTCGAAGACGAGCATGTTGCCGATCAGCCACGGCGCCACGCCTGCTCGCTGAACGCCACCAGCGCGTCGGTGGCGCGTCTCAGGATTCCCGTGACGGTGCGCCGCATTTAGCCGGTCAACGGCCCTGGGAAGACCGAACTTGCTGTGCGAAACGGCGGAGCTGGTCCGGGTCGTACGCGAAGTTCTCGGCGACGGCGACATTCGCCTCGATGTGCGCCTCGTCGGTCGAGCCGAAGAGAACGGCCCCGCGGGGGTTCGACCAGAGCGCGTAGGCGAGCATGAGCGAGGCGACCTCGTCCGTCAGCTCGGACAGGCCGCCGAGCGGCGTGTGCGTGATCACCGCGCTCTCGGGCGGCACGTCGAGGCTCTCCAGGTTGGGCGCGACGGCACTGTTGGCGATCTGCACGACGCCGGCGGATCCTGGCGATTCCCGCAGGATGGCGGCGGTGGAAGCCGGATCCGTTCCGATCCCGTAGCGCCCGACCTTCCCCTCCCTGACGGCTTCGTCGAGGAAGCCGAGGAGGCCGTCGCTGTGGAGGTCCTCGGGGCTGCACTCGTGGAGGAGGAGCAGGTCGACGCGATCCACGCGAAGCTCCCGCAGGCTCGTCTCGAGGCTCTCGCGCGCCTCGGCTGCGCTGAAGCGGCCGCCGCTGACCATGCGCTGCCCGCCGCGCCTGAGTAGCCGGCGCGCGCCGGGGGCGACGCGGGTGACCGCTCGCGCCAGCGACTTGGCCGCCCGGAAGCCGGAGGAGTCGGGGGGCGGCGTGATCCCCAGCTTGGTGGTGACGGTGACCTCGTCCCGGTGCCGCTCGAGGAAGTCGCCCAGCACGGATTCGACCTGACCGTATCCATAAGATCGCGCGGTGTCGAAATGGGTGATGCCCGCATCGAATGCGCGCTCCAGCAGTCGCAGCGATTCCGCCCGGCCCACCCGCCCGCCGAGCGGGGCCAGGCCGAATCCGAGCCGTGAGAGGCTGATGTCGGTGCCGGGAACGCTGGCGCGGTCCATCCGGAGATGATCCTGGATCTACGCTCCCTGGAGGGGGGCGCCCGGATAGAGGCCGACCTCTGCCTCGTGGGGTCCGGCGCGGCCGGCATCGCCCTTGCTCGCGAGCTCATGGGAAGCTCGCGCGACGTCGTCCTCGTCGAGAGCGGCGGTCGCGGGCGGAGCGCCGACACGGAGGCACTGAACGAGGGGGAGGCCGAGGGAATGGACGCCGAGGACCTGCGCAGCGGTCGCGCCCGCGTCCTGGGCGGCGCCACCGCGCTGTGGGCCGGACAGTGCCTGCCGCTCGAGGACGGCGCCTTCACATCTCGCTCCTGGGTCCCGCACAGCGGCTGGCCGCTCGAGCGGGCCGAGCTGGACCCGTACTACCGGCGCGCAGAAGAGCTGTTCGACATCGAGGGCGAGAGCTACGACGAGCGCGTCTGGCGCCGCTTCGGGATCGCGCCGCCGGCGTTCGATCCCGCCCTGCTGGGCCATCGCTTCACCGTCTGGTGCCCGGAACCGCATCTCGGTCGCCGCTACCGCCGCGACCTCGAGCGAGCGGGGCGCCTGCGCGTGCTGCTCAACGCCACCACCACTCGGATCGAGACGGAAGGGGCGGGCTTCAGCGCGCTGCGGGTCTCGACACCGGAGGGCAAGGAGGCGACCGTGCGGGCACGAGCCTGCGTGCTCTGCGCGGGTGGCATCGAGAACGCGCGCCTGCTTCTGCTTTCAGACCTCGGAGCTCACGGTGCCGGCGCCTTCTTCCAGGACCACGCCAACGGCCACGTCGGGACCATCGAGACGCGCGAGCCGCGCAAGCTCCAGGACCTCTTCTCCCTCTTCTACCGCCGCGGGAAGCGCTACCTGCCGCGGTTGACGCTCTCGCCCGAGCTCCAGCGCTCGAACGAGGTCCTCGGCTGCGCGGCCTACCCGGTCTTCGACTTCGGGGAGCACTCCGGTCTCGAGGCGGCCCGGCGCCTCGTGCGGGAGCTGCGGGGCCGCCGCAGGCCGAAGAGCGCCGGAGAGGACCTGAGACGGGTTCTGAGGGACTCCCCGAGGCTCGCGGCGGTCGGCTACAGGAGGCTGCGCCGCGGCCGCTCCCCGGCGCTCGTTCCGGAGCGGATCACGCTCCAGCTGCACGCCGAGCAGGCCCCGAACCCGGCCAGCCGTGTCGTGCTCTCGAACCGCCGCGACCAGCTCGGTCTGCCGATGGCGAAGGTCGAGTGGAAGCTGACCGAGCTCGACCACCGGACAGCCGAGCTGATGGCGGGGACCGTGGGGGAGGAGCTCGCGCGTCTCGGGCTCGGGCGGCTGCGCCTCGAGCCGTGGCTCGGCGACAGCGCCTGGAGCCGCCACATGAACAGCTCCTACCACCACATGGGCACGACCCGGATGTCCGCGAGCCCCGAGAACGGCGTGGTGGACCCGGACTGCATGGTCCACGGGGTGGACCAGCTCTTCGTGGCCGGCTCGTCGACCTTCCCGGCCGCCGGCTTCGCGAACCCGACGCTCACCATCGCGGCGCTGGCGATCCGCCTGGCGGACCACCTGAAGCGAGTCCTGCTCTAACCGCTCAGCGGTGCCGGTACCTGCGCAGGACGCGCCGGATGTAGCGGTAGCGGGTGCGCCTGTGGTGGGGGCGCCAACCCCGCCGGTGCGCGACGCGGCGGATTTTCGCCGCCCGGCGCTGTAGCCAGCGCGTCGCCGTCGTCGCCACGTGCGGCCTGTGCAGCGCACGCACGGCCCGGCGCTCGTCGGCCCGCAGGCTGCAGATGCCGCCGCGGCAGCCCGGGATGATCTTGACGACGGTCAGGCTCGCCGGAAGCCCGAGCGACAGGGAGCGGGCGCGTGACCGGCGGAGCAGGGGCCGGCCGGAGACGCTCGGGCGGTAGACCTCGAGCTTCGCCCTCCCGCCGAGCACGAGCCGCACGCGGCTGCTGCCTGCCCGAAGGGGCGCGTCGCGGAACTGATCCCAGACGCTCACGGGCCGCCACAGGGCGAGGTAGTACGAGCCGTCCCGCTTCTGGAGCAGCACCTGGTGCAGGTCGGAGGGAGCGCCGGCCACCGTGTAGCGGAGGCGACGGGGGCTGAAGCGCGGGCCCGGGTCCTTGAGCAGCGAGATCAGCCGCCTGAGCGCCCGGTAGGCGGGCTTCTCCGAGCCGTCGTTGCGCAGCAGCCCGAAGCGCGCCTCGCTGTTGTCGTGCCCGGGGTCGGGCCACTCGTCGATGAACTCGTAGGCGAACGTGCGCGCCACGCCCTCGCGGAAGTACTCCATGTAGAGGCGCGGCATGTAGACGGCCGCCGCGTGCTCCGACGCCGGGTGGTGGCCGAAACTCGAGGGGACGTCCACGGCGTTGTGGTAGCCGGTCTCCGTGACCTGGATCCGCTTCCGTCCGGACACCTTCTCGGCCGGCGCCATCCGGTAGGCCGCCTCGAGCTCGGGCGGAGCTCCGCTCGGGTAGACGTGGATGTTGCCGTAGGTCATCGAGCGGCTCATGTTGCCCACGGCGGCGTAGGCCTCCGCGCCCACGAGCGAGGGGCCAAGCACGGGAAGCTTCCTCAGCGCCGGGTTGTCCCTCGCCTGCTGGTACATGCGGGTCTGATAGCTGCGGATCGTCGATACCCAGTGCGGGTCGAGGTCGCGGGCGTTGTCGTTGTACTCGTTCGGCCCCTCGAGGGCGTCGACCGCCGGCCGGAGCTCCCCGCCGGCGAGGTCGAGCTGCTCCGAGATCGACCCGGTGCCCCAGCGGTGAAGGGGGTCGCCGACGATCATGTTCAGCTTGATGCCGTGGGCCGCCAGGTCCAGGATCGCCTGGTGGGCGCCGGTCTGGCCGCGCACGGCGCCGTCGCGGATGTGGCGCACGCCGAGCCGGACCAGCTCGCGCTCGATCAGGTCGTGGCGGTTGTAGACCGTGTTGGTGTAGCCGAGGTGGGTGTTGATGCCGACCGAGTTGACGAAGGCGTCGGCGCGCCTGGCGTTGTGAGGAGCCGCGGTCGCACTGCTTGGCAGCAGCACGGCGAGGACGGCCGCGAGCGCGGCGAAGTGAGCGAGATATGTCGTTCGGGACATCTGACCGGGCGGGATCGCATCGGCGGGACTCCGCTCGAATCGACCGCGCCCGGCCGCCGGCGCAGCGCGCCGCGCCAGGCCTGGACAGGTGTTCGGCTAGCGGGGGACGACCTTCACCACGGTCACGCTGGGGGAGACGCGCAGCCTCAGCGAGCGCGTGTCCGAGGCGTGAGCCCGGGCGGATCCGGCCTCGTTCGGCCGGTAGACCTCGATCCGGGCGGCCGGCTCCGCGAGCTCCAGCCTGACGCTCCTGCTGCCCGGATCGAGCCGCTTGGCCTCGACCGGGTCCCAGACGCTGGCTGTCTGCCAGAGGGCGAGGTAGAACGAGCCGTCGCGCTTCTCGAGCAGCAGCCTGCGCAGGTTCGACGGTGCGCCGGGAATCGTGTAGCGCAGCTTCCGGGTCGTGAAGCTCGGTCCCGGGTCGTGGAGAAGCGCGATCAGTCGCTTGAGCGCCACATAGGCCGGCTTCTCCGAGAAGTCGTTCCGCAGCAGGCCGAAGTTGGCCTCGGAGTTGACGTGCTCGGAATCGGGATGTTCGTCGATCAGCTCGTAGGCGAACGTGCGGACGATGCCGCGGCGGAAGTAGTCGAGGTAGAGGCGTGGGAAGTACACGCCCGCGGCCTTCTCCGACGCGGGCCGGTGCCCGAAGCTCTTCGGGAGGTTGACCGCGTTCTGGTAGCCCGTCTCGGTGGCCTCCACGGGCTTCGAGCCGGAGCTGACCTCGGCGGCGTCGAACTGCTCCTCGAGGTGCGAGTCGAGGTCGGGCTCCCGGCCCGAGGGGTAGGAGTGCATGTTGCCCTGGTCGAGCCAGCGGCCGATGTCGCCGAGCTTGCGCTGGTCCGCCCAGTCCACGAACGAGGGCCCGATCACCGGCAGGCGCGCGAGCGCCGGATCGGACTTGGCCGACGCGTAGAGGCGCTGCGTGTAGTCACGGATGACCGGCAGCCAGTTTTCGTAGCCCTGGTTGTCGAACTCGTTCGGCGCCTCGAGCGACACGACGGCGCCCCGGTACTCCTTCTTGATCAAAGCGAGCTGCTCTTCGAGCGTGCCGCTGCCGAAGCGCCGGAGCGGATCGCCGACGATGAGGTTCACTCCGATCCCGCAGGAGGCGAGGCCTCGGATCGCCTCGTAGACGGCCGGCTGACCCTGCGCCGCGCCGTCCCGGATGTTCCGGATGCCGAGCTCGCGGAGCTTGTCCTCGATCCTGGCGCGGTCGCCGTAGGGGGTGTTCGTGTAGCCGAGGTGGACGTTCACCCCGATCGAGTTCACGAAGTCGCCGGCGCGCAGGGCGGCTCCGGGAGGCACGCCGGCGGGCGGAGCGGCCGGCTGTGGCGGCTTCCGCTCGTGGCAGGGCTGAACGGCGCTCACCCCGCTGGACAGGCGCTCGCGCGGACGTCCGTTGTCCCCGCCGAGGACGAGCACGAGCACCCCCGCGAGCACGAGCAAGAGGCCCCCGACCGTGGCGAGCAGCCACCCTTTCATGCGGCTTCAAGCTAGCGTCCCATGTGAAAGGCGGCTCCTCTGCCGCGTTGAGTAGTTGTGACCACGAATCTGGCACGCGTTCCCGTGCTCGGAGCGCGGCCGCCGCTCCGGCAATCCGCTTCCCTGCCCACGATCGCGGTAGCGGTTCTGGGCGCGGCCGCGGCCGCCTACGTCACGGTCGACCACACGGCTCTGTGGCGGGGGCTGCTGGCGACCGCCATCGGCGTGAACCTGATCGTCCTGGGCATGCGCTGGCCGCGCGCGGCCGCCCTGGCCACCCTGCTGTTCCTTCCTTTCCTGGCGCTGGTCAGGCGGCTCCTCATCGCGGACACCGGCTGGATCGGCAACGACCCGCTCGTCCTGGTGGGCCCGGTCGTGACGCTCTTCCTCATCTACCGGCTCTACGGCCTCGAGGACCGGCGATTCGACAAGGACGTCGTCTCGAAGCTGGCGCTCGCGCTCCTCGCACTGACGATCCTCGAGGCGTTCAACCCACTCGGCACCGGCGGCTTCGTCGCGAGCCTCGGAGGCCTCATCTTCGTCGCCATTCCGCTCCTCTGGTTCTTCGTCGGGCGCGCGGTGGGCAACGAGAGGACCGTGAGGATCCTGCTCTACGCCGTGGTGGGCGTGGCGCTGGCGGTGTCGATCTACGGCATTTTCCAGACTGAGTTCACGTCAGGCCAGCGGCTGCCCTCATGGGACCAGGCCTGGTACGAGGTGGCGGGCTACACGGCGCTCGACGTCGGCCAGGCGGGCGCCAGGCAGATCCGTCCCTTCAGCACCTTCTCCAGCAACGGGGAGTACTCGGCGTACCTGACCGTGGCGCTGATGATCATCTTCGCGCTGGTCTTCCACCGGCGCTTCCTGCTGGCCTTGTTCGTGCCGCTGTTCGCGTTCGCGCTGTTCTCCTCGGGCGGCAGATCGGGGATGGCGTTATCGGCGCTTGCCGCCGTGGTCCTGATCGGGGCCCGGACGCGCAAGCTGGCGGTCGGCCTCGGGGTGGTGGTGGTGGGCATCGGGTTGGTCTACGGCGCCGCGCTCGCCTTCGGGCCCCGGCTGGACACGGCGGCCGGACTCTCGTCCAACGCCGTCAGCGAGCGCAACGTGTCCGGGCTGCTCCACCCCCTCGATCCGGGGCAGTCGAGCGTGCTGGCTCGCTGGGGCAACTTCACGAACGGCGTCGAGGACGGGTTCAAGAACCCCGCCGGCGCCGGCACGGCCTCGACCAACATCGCCGGCCGCAACCTCTCGAGCGACACACAGGCCGGACGGGCGACGGACAACGATGTGGCCGACGTGTTCAGGAGCCTCGGAGCGGTCGGCGGGCTGCTCTACCTGACGCTGATCTTCTTCGCGTTCAGGGCGGTCTTCACTCGCTACAGCCGAGAACCGAGGTGGACGCTGTTCGCCGCCGCCGGCGTGATGATCGTCATGCTGGGCACTTGGCTGAATGGCGGTCAGTACGCGCTGGCTCCGCTCACCTGGTTCCTCCTGGGCTGGGCGACTCGCCCGAGCGTGGACCCGCCCGAGGCCGAAGCCCCCGCCTAGACACCGTCCCCCGACCATGAAAACGGCCGAACTCGCGCCAGCGCCCTCCCAGCCCCGGGCCGCGGCCACCGCCGCGTCGAGGCTGGACGCCGTCTGGATACCGCTCGTCGCGCTCGTGCCGGGCGCTCTCACGGTGTACCTCGCCTGGGAGTCGGGTGGCTTCTTCCCGGGCGCGACGGCGATCGCGACGCTGGCCCTGATCGTGCTGATGTTCGCGCGGGTCCTGCTCGCCGACGATCCGTTCGAAGGGGTAGGTACGCCGCTGGCGGTGGCCGCCGGGGCGCTCATGCTGTTCGCGGCCTGGACGCTCCTCTCAGGCGCCTGGTCGGAGTCCTCCTCGCGGGCCATGCTCGAGTTCGACCGGGTGCTGCTCTACCTGCTCGCGCTCGTCTTCTTCGGTTCGTTCGCGCGCAGCTCGCGGTACGGGCGCTGGCTGGTGTGGGGGCTCGCCACCGCCCTCGTCGCGATCTGCACCGCGGCCCTGATCACCCGAACGCTCCCAAACGTATGGTCCGCACCCGCGGGGATCCAGAACAACCGGCTCTCGTATCCGATCGGCTACTGGAACGCCCTGGGCCTGGCGGCATCGCTCGCGCTGGTCCTCTGCCTGCACCTCACCTCGAGCGCCAGGGAGTCGCGACCCGTGCGGATCCTCGCCGCCGCGGTCTGCCCGATCCTCGGAGCGACGCTCCTGTTCACCTTCTCGCGCGGCCCCATGGTGGTCGCCGTGGTCGGGATCGTGGTCTATATGGCCGTCGGCCGGCCGCGCCTGCTGCTGACGGGGTTCCTCGCGGCGGCGCCGGCCACGGCGGCCGCGGTGATCGTGGCCTACGACGCCGACCTCCTCGCGGAGTTCGTGAAGGGGAGGGGCTACCGCTTCACGAGCGCGGCGGTGGACCAGGGACACGACGTGGCGCTGGCCGTCGGCCTCTGCGTCGTCGGGGCGGCCCTGGTGCGCGGCCTCGGGATCCTCACCGCCGACTCCTACCTGGCGCACCTGCGCCTGCGGCGCAGAACCCGGCGCCGGCTGGCGATCGCGGGTGCGGCGCTGCTGGTCACGGCTGCGGTGATCGGCAGCGTTGCGGCCACCAGGAACGGCTGGATCGACCGCCAGTACGACCGCCTGGTCCACGATCCGGTCACGCAGACAGGGGACTACAGGGACCGGCTGTTCAACCCCGGTCTGAGCCGCATGGACCGCTGGCGGGTCGCCCGCGACGGATTCAGCGCCCACCCGATCGACGGGAGCGGAGCGGGCACCTACCGGCTCGTCTGGGAGCGCAACCGGCCCACCTCGTCCCAGACCAACGATGCGCACTCCCTCTACCTGGAGGTGCTGGCGGAGCTCGGGATCGTGGGTGGCCTGCTGCTGGCTGTCGCCCTGTTGACGATCCTGGGCGGGACCGCGCTACGGACCCGCAGCCGCAACGGAACCCTCTATGCGGCCCTCCTGGGCGCGGGCATCACATGGGCGATCCACGCCGCCCTGGACTGGGACTGGGAGCTTCCGGCGGTCACGCTCTGGCTGTTCGCGGCCGGCGGCATCGCGCTGGCGCTTCCCGCGGGGAAGGCGCCGCGCCGGAAGCTCGGATGGCCGGTACGCCTGGCCGTGGTCGCCGGGCTGGTGCTGTTCGCGATCACGCCGGTCCGGGTCGCGATCTCGCAGGCTCGCCTCTCCGACAGCGTGAGCGCCTACGCCTCGGGTCGCTGCGACGAGGCCATCCGCTCTGCCAACAAGTCGATCTCCGTCCTCGGCAACCGCCCCGAGCCCTACGAGGTGCTCGGCTATTGCGAGGCCCGGCTGCGCCAAGGCGACCACGGCCTCGCGGCGATGAAGAAAGCCGTCCAGCAGGACCCGAGGAACTGGGAGTACCACTACGGCCTGGCTCTCCTCAGGGCCGCGGTGGGCAAGGATCCGCGCCGGGAGGCGGCAGTCGCGTACTACCGGAACCCGCGCGAGCCGCTCACGCAGGCGGCGCTGGTCCGCTTCCACTCGAGGAGCCCCCGCGTCTGGCGGCGGGCAGCGCGCCGCCTCGGGCTCTCGCCCAACGGGGCCTGCCGCGGCGGCCCCGGCACGCTCAGCACGCCGGGCGCCCAGCCGTGCCGGTGAGCGAAGGGCGATCTGCAAGGAAGGTCCTGCTCTGCCTCCACCATCGGCTGGAGCGGGACCTCGGTGCGCCGGCGGTGACGCTCGAGCTGGGCGAGGCGCTCGAGCGGGCCGGTTGCGAGGTCGCGTTCTACTCGTTCGACGACGCCTTCCGCGGAGGGGACGGGGGCGGCGTGGCGCGTCAACTCCGCTTTCCCTGGCACGTGGCGGCACACCTGGCACGGCGCGCCCAGGCCTACGACGTGGTGGACGCGTCGACCGGAGACGCCTGGGTCTGGGCGAGCCTGGGACGACCGCGGGGCTCCGGCACCGCCCTCGTGACGCGCTCTCACGGGTTGGAGCACATCGCCGTCGAGCAGACTCGGCGGTTGGCGGAGCGGGGCGGACCCTCGCTCAGCTGGAAGTACCCGCTCTACCACGGCGGGCTGCGTCTGTGGGAGGTCCGCCGGTCGCTGCGCCTCTCTGACCGCTGCGTCCTCCTGAACGGGCCGGACCGCGACTACGTCCGGGACCGGCTCGGTGTCCCGGGTCATCGCCTGGCCGTGATTCCCAACGGGATCGCCGAGACCTTCCACGAGACACCGGCGCCCAGTCCGGTCGAGGGGCCCGTCCGCCTCGCGTTCGTGGGCGGGTGGAGCATCCGGAAGGGCAAGGAGACGCTCGTCACCGCGGTGGCGGAGCTCGAGCGCCAGGGGCTGGACTTCTCGCTCACGCTGCTGGGGACCGGAGTGCCGGAGCCAGGAGTGCTGGGCGAGCTTCCCGGTGAGCTGCGATCACGGATCTCCGTGGTGCCGGCCTTCGCCAACGAGCGCCTGCCCGAGCTGCTCGTCGGCCACGAGCTGCTCCTGTTTCCCAGCCTGTCGGAGGGGTCGAGCGGCGCCCTGCTCGAGGCGATGGCCTGCGGGCTGGCTCCCGTCGCGACCGCCGTGGGCGCGGCCGAGGAGATCCTCGACGACTCGAGCGGAGTGCTGGTGCCGCCCGGCGACGCGGACGCGATCGCCGCGGCCGCGGGCCGGCTGTGCCGGGATCGGGACGCCCTGTTCGAGATGCGCAGGCAGGCCCAGCAGACCGCAAGGCGCTTCCGCTGGGAGGCCGTCGCGATGCGAACGATCGAGCTCTACGACAGCGCCATCGACTCGAGAGCCGTGGCTGGAAGGCAAGGCGGGCGCCAATCGTTGCGAGGGTATGGCCAGCGCTCGTAGTTATCCCGAGTATGGGCTGTGGGGGCGCTACGAGCGCGCCTACAACTGGACGCCCGAGGGCATCGATGCGCTGCTCGATGCCGGATGCGCGTGGGGGTACGGCACACGCTTCTTCACGGCCAAGGCGAAGAAGGTGGTGGGCCTCGATCCGAATGACGACGCCATCGATGTGGCGAGAGGACGCTATCCCCACCTCACGTTCTTCGAAGGCGGACTGGAGCACACGGACTTCGAGCCGGAGTCCTTCGACGCGATCGTCTGCTGCGACGTGCTCGAACATGTCGACAACGACCGGGACTGCCTGAGCGAGATAGCGCGGATTCTGAGACCCGGCGGTGTGCTGGTCGTGACCGTGCCGCACGACGGCCTGTTGTCGTTCCTCGACCCGGACAACTACGGAAGCTCGTTGCTGGCGTGGGCCAAGTGGCGGATGCCGTGGCTGTACAGGTGGTACCGGCGGCGCACCGGTAGACCGGCGCCCCCGGAGCAGGCACGCCCGGTGCGGGGAGCCGAGGTGCACCGCCATTACAGCCTGGAAGACCTCGTGGAGCTGCTCGACCGTTCGGACTTCGCCGGCGGCTACGAGGTGCTGCGCGTGGCTCGCACCGGCTTCCTTCTCGAAGCGCTGGTCCTCAACACGCACTACTTCCTGAAGCGCGTGCTCCCCGGCCGGGCCCAGTCCGTGATGGCGCGGGCGCTGGCCCCTCTTTCCGCCCTCGACTACCGGATTCCGTACAGCCGGCTGGCCAACAACATCGCCGTTCAGATCGTCAAGCAGGCGCGGCCGGCAGGAGCCGCCGCCGCCGGCTACGAGGCCGAGGCAGCCAGCCTCTCGACGGAGGCGCGAAAGCGCGGTCCGACGGTTCGCCAGGTGTAGCTGCCGGCAACCAGCGCCCGCGACTCTGCCCCCATGCGCCGTGCCTCCTCGCGGTTGTCGAGCAGGTCCTGCAGGGCCGCCGCCAGGTCCTCGCTCCGCTCGGCGACCCGGCAGTGGCGGCCGGGCTGGACGGTGATCCCCTCCAGGGCGACCGGTGTGGCGGCCACCGGCACGCCGGCGCCGAGGAAGGCGAGCGTCTTGAGCTTGACCCCGGCGCCCCTCCAGAGCGGGACCACCGCCGCCGCAAGCCCTGCGAGGAACCCGTCGAGGTCATCCACGAAGCCGAGCACCTCGACGCCGGGCAGGCGCTCGAGCTCGCGTACGCGGGCCGGCGGGTCGGCCCCGGCTACGAGCAGCCGGGCTCCGTCCCGGCCGAGCTGCTCCCAGCCACCGGTGGCGAAGCGGACGAGGCCGTCGACGTTCGGGCCGTACTCGTGGGAGCCGAGCCAGCCGACGGTCCTGACGGAGCCGTTCGGCTCGGCCGCCGCCGGGAGTTCGATCGCCGACGGGACCACGGCGTCCGGAGTACGTCCGTAGAGCCGCTCGAGCCGGGTTCCCTCTTCCTCGGAGGTGACGACGACGCCGGCCAGGCTGCCAACGTAGCGGCGCTCGAAGCGGCGGGTCAGATCCGTGGCCAGCCTCCGGCGCAGCCGGGCGGCGGCTCCATCGACCGTGGCGCCGCCGATGGACCAGCCGATCACGTTCGACTTGTCCGCGACGACCGGCGCGAGTCCGGAGAGGACGGGCGCGTAGATGCCGGCGTAGTCGTCGAGCAGGACGACGACGTCCACGTCCGGCGCGAGCTCGACGGCCCGGCGCTCGAGCTCGCGGCTGAACTGCGCCAGGATCCAGGGCGGCACACCTTCCCTCAGCGCCCTGGCCCAGCGAGCTGGAGCGCTCCCGGTCACTGGCGGGCGCTCGAATACCTCCACCCGCCCCCCGAGCCGGTCCTCGAGCTCGGCGCGCAGCGAGTCCGTCGTGCTCGGGCGGCGCAGCGCCAGGAGGTGGACCTCGTGCCGTTCGGCGAGCGCCCGCGCCAGCCCGTAGAAGCGCACCGGTCCGCCCCGGTCGAGCGGCAGCGGGAACTCGTTGGTGAGCGCAAGGACCCTCATCGATGGGTCACCGGCGACATGGCCCCAGGACGAATTAAACGTATTGGCGCCGGAGATTCGTTCAAAGGGTCATGAGCGCGGACCTCCACGTGATCTACCGCTCGACCGCCGGCGAGAACCCGAAGGCCAGACCGTCCTTCTACGGCAAGCTGCTCGCGCTGAAGTCCTTCCTGCTGGCCGTCGAGCGCTGCGCCGGGCGGGTGGAGTGCGTGTTCATGAACGACGGGCCGATCCCGGCGGACCGGCTCGACCTGATGCATGCCAGCGGCGAGGTCGTCGAGGTGAGCGCGGGCTCGAGCGTCCACTCCTATCTCGAGAGCCTCCGGCAGGTTGAGCTCCGCAACTGGCCGGAAGCGGACCTCGTCTACCTGGTCGAGGACGACTACCTGCACATGCCGGACTCGTTGGATCAGCTGCTGACTGCCGCGGCCGCCGCGCCGAGCGCCTCCTACTTCACGCTGTACGACCTGAGCAGCTCGGACGACTTCCAGGCGTTCCAGGTCGGCGATGCCGTCTGGCGCACCGTTCGCCTCAGCACGGCGACCTTCGCCGCGCGTCTCGGCGTGCTGCGCTCGGACAGGCGAATCCACGGCGTGGCCTATGCGGCCGGCGGGGCCTGGGACCGCGACCTGTGTCTCGCCTATCAGGGCGTCAGGCCCCATCGCTGGCCCGCCCTGATCGGGGACCTGCTCGGCAGCGAGCCCGGTCCTGCGGCTCCGCCCGTCCGGCGGCTGAAGCGAGCCACCGCCCAGGCCGCGCTCAACCTCCTCGCCCTGAGGAGATCGTTCGCCAGGCGCCTGCTGATCGCTCCCTGCACGCCGCTCGCCACGCACATGGAGGAGGCGTTCATGGCGCGCGGCGTTCACTGGGAGGCAGTCGCCGAGCGGGTGGAGGAGGAGTGGGAGGCGTCCCGGGACCGGCTACTGCAGTCCCGAGCCGCCCCAGCGGGCGACGCTCTCGGGCGGCGGGCCGAAGCGCCGAAGTAGGAAGTCGAGGAAGCCCCGCCAGGTCCCGACGAGCTTGGTCCGGGTCGCGGCCCGGTCCGCCTTGCCGGCGGCCGGATAGGCGCGAACGAGCCGCCAGCTCTGGAGCAGAGCGCGTCGCAGGGTGGCCGCGACCCCGACGAGGCCCGCCGAGCGACGGGCGAACTCGAACCCGTTCCGGCTGATCATGTAGGCGTGGAAGCCGGGGCGCGACTCCTCGCCGGAGCGCTGCTCGGCTTCGGCGTCCAGCACCACGCCGACCCGCCAGCCCGCCCGCGTGGCGCGCAGTTGGAAGTCGGTTTCCTCGAAGTAGTGGACCAGGCGCTCGTTGAGCATCCCGACCCGCTCGACAACCTCCGGGCGAATCAGCAGCGCCGCGCCATCCGCCCAGTCGCACTCGGCGATCCCGTCGGGAGGCTGCGCCGGGCGCTCCTTGATGTGCGAGACCCAGCCGCCCCGGCGGCCGCGCCGCCCGCCATAGGAGAAGATCCGATCCTCGTCCCTGGCCCAGAGGACGGGAGCGAGCACGCCGTACTCGGGGGCGTGTTCGGCTGCCTGCAGCAGGGTGTCGACGGTCCCCTCTCGCAGGCGAACGTCCTGAGACAGGCAGAGCAGTAAGCCCGCGCCGCGCGCCAGGTGGTGGCGGATGCCGGTGTTCGTGCCGCCGGCATAGGCCAGGTTGCGCTCGGTGCGCAGGACCGCGACCCCGGCGACCGGCGCCTCCGGCAGCGGGTCGCTCGGCGCTACCGGGTTCTGCACCAGCGCGATCGCGTCGGGGGCGATGCCCTGCTCGACGAGCGACTCGATCAGGGGGCCGTACTCGCCGCTGGGTCCGTGGGTCACCACGGTCACGCCAACCTCGGCACGAGCCGTCACTTGCGGTTCTCCCTCAAACCCCGGCGGGCGGCGGTCCCCAGCGGCCGCGACAGAAGTCCACCAGCCCCATCGCGGCCGGCTTGAGGCCGGCGCGAGAGCCGGTACGCGGGCGCACGGCATCGCGGACGAGCCAGGAGACGACCCGCAGCAGCTCGCGTGCGAGCATGCGCCGCGGGGCGTTGCGCGCGAGCAGCCCGAGCCGGTTGCGGACGGCCAAATAGGGGGAGATCGGAGTCAGCAGCGTCTCGCGCGAGCTGTCGCCGAGATCTTGCCAGGCCACTGCGGCGGGAACGCACTCGAGCTTCCAGCCCTTGGAGCGCATCTGAAGGGTGAAATCGACGTCGTCGAGGATGTAGTAGAAGTGCTCGGCGATCGGCCCGGCGCTCAGCGCCGCCGCCGACCGCACCAGGATGCCGCCGGTCTCCAGGAAGTCGACCTCCTGAGGCGGGGTGCCCTTCCAGTCGGCCAGGCGAGACGGCTGCTCGCGGAACTTGAGATCCCAGGTCCGGCGGTTGATGTCGCCTCCCGCGTAGAAGACGACGTCGCGAGCGCGCTGATGGGCTACCAGCGGGCCGACCGCTCCCAGTCCCGGATCTCCGTCGAGCCTGGCCGCGAGCTGCTCGAGCGCGTCGGGGGCGAGCTCGATGTCGTCGGGGAGCAGGAACACCGCGTCGACGTCCCGCGAGAGCAGCTCCTTCACCAGCCGCTGCAGCCCGCCCGCCGGACCGCGGTTGTCGGGCGCCTCGACCAGATCCAGCTGGGGATAGGCCGCCCGGATGTGGCTCGGCGAGCCGTCACCCGAAGCGTGATCGAGCAGCACGAGCTCATCGGGCCGGCGCGTCTGGGCCAGAAGACCGTCGATCGTCGAGCGCACCTCGGGCCAGGCGCGGTAATGGACCACGCCCGCGGCAATCCGCAGTTGATCGGAAGCGGCTTTCGTGGGGGGAGAAGTGGAAGCGGTCACGGCGTCCAAATTAAACGTCTCAGACCTCAGGCGATTCACGTACGGAGAGGGAACTCGTTCGTGATCGCTAGACGCGCAGGGTCAGTGCGCCTTGACCGTGGCTGTGCGAAGCGATCCCCGGACACGGCCCCAGACGGGGCGCACGAGATTCTGGTGGACGACTGGCGGCATGGCCCGAAGCAGGTACAGGCTGCCGCCGTAGACGACTAGGAAGCCCAGCCCGCCGACCGCGAGCGTCAGCCAGGCGACCGCGAGACCCTCGACGGGAATGACCTTGATGAGGCCGACGGACGCGGCGAGACACGCGGCGATCAGTCGCTGCGGCACTCGCTCGGGCATCGGGAAGGTCCTGCCCGCCCTCTTGTAGATCCCGACGAGAAGCACGACATCCAGGAGCTCGGCGGCCACGAACGCGATCGCGGCGCCACTGGCTCCCAGGACCGGGATCAGGGCGACGTTCACGACCGCGTTGACGGGGAACCCGACAAGGCTCAGGATCACCAGCCGCTTCTGCTCATTGACTGCGATGAGGGCCTGCGCGATCACGTTCGTGACGTACGCGAGGCCCGCGCCCAGGACGAGTATCCGAAGCAGATCCGCAGAGTCCTCGAACTTCGAACCGCCGACGACCTGCACAGCTTCGTCCGCGAACACCATGAAGAAAGCGACCAGGCCTAAGGCGGCGGTCTCCATGACCGACATCGCCGCGGAGAGCACGCGAGTGAACCTCTCGCGCAGATCAGCCAGCTTCGCGAACTCGGGGAGGAGTGTGATCGTCGCGTAGTTGGGGATCAGCGTGAGGAAGTCGATCAGCTTGAACGCCAGCCCGTAGAGCGCCACCGCCCGGGCGCTCGCCATCAGGGACAGCATGAGGATGTCGAAGCGCGCGTAGAGGACCGCGACCAGCTTGTTGAATCCGAGCGGAGCAGCCCACACCAGCAGGCGCCATCCGAGCCGCAGGTTCAGCCACGGCCGTATGCGGACGTGGCGGGTGCCGATCGCGACCGAGATGGCCGAGGAGGCCAGGGCCTGGGAGGCGTACGCTGCGACTACGCCGACGTAGCCGAGGTCGAGAGCAACCACCACGAGCAGGATCGCCAGCTGGATGACCGCGGCGCCGATGCTCGAAACGGTTCCGAGGTATGCACGCTGCTCCGCGACGAACCACGCGCCGTACGCGGCCGCCAGCGCGGTGATCGGCATCGGTGCGATCAGGACGAGCACGCCGGTCCGCTGGAGCTCCTCGCCGGGGCCCGAGTACGCGATGAACGCCGCCAGCGCCCCGATGAGGGCCGCCGGACCCGTCAGCATGAGCGTGGCCGTGAGCGTGCCCCCGAGCAGTCGCTCGGTCTGATCCCGGTGCTTGGCGATCTCGCGTGCTCCGATGGCGGAGATGCCGACGTCCGCAAGCGCTCCGATGACCGCGACCAGCGCGACCGCGGTGACTAGAGCGCCGTACGTGTCGAGGCCGAGATACCGCGTCGAGATGGCGACCGACAGCACGCCCGCGACGGCGGTCACGACCCGGCCGGCCGCCAGAGCCGACGTGTTGACCGCGACCTTGCGCGTGAGGCTCATACCGGTCCCGGGAGCTGGTCGGAAGCGGCTTTCGTGGAGGAAGAAGTGGAAGCGCTCACGGCGTCAAAATAAACGTCCCAGGCCTCGCGCGATTCACGTACGGACGGGCGGGCCGGATACGTTTTATGGACATATGATCGCTCACGAGCTGCACCTGCTGGCGCACGGGTTCGCGCCATCGGCGCCGGCCGTGGGCGGTGTCTTCGACCGCCTCGAGCCGCGGCGGGTCCGCCGGGTGGCCGGCCGGCGCGCTGCCGCCGAGCTGCATCCCCTGCTTCACCGGGTACGGAACCGGTCACCGATCCGCAGCTTCGAGAAGCAGTCCAGGACGTTCTACGAGCGCGCCGAGCAGCGGGGGTTGGGAGACCTGCGCGCGTATTCCTGGTACCACACGGTCGACCTCGGGCAGGGCCTCGTCACACCCGGCACCTACGACCACCGGCGGCAGCTGCCGGCGTTCCGCTTCCCCGAGGACATGCGGGGGATGGACGTCCTCGACATCGGCTCGGCCACGGGCTTCTTCGCGTTCGAGTTCGAGCGGCGCGGCGCGAACGTCGTCTCGGTCGACCTTCCCTCGGTGGCGGCCTTCGACCGCTTTCCGTTCGAGGACCCGCGGGACACGCTCGCAAAGCTCGAGTTCATGGCCCGAGACCAGTCCTTCTACGGGCCGGAAGAGCATGCGCGCCGGTTCGGCGAGGCCAGCCCCGAGGACGTCTACGAGTGGGTGGTCGACGGGCCGTTCCAGATCTGCCATCGCGCGCTGGGATCCAAGGTGGAACGCCGCTACTCGACCATCTACGACGTACCCGAGACGGACCTCGGCGTGGAGGCCTTCGACCTCGTCTTCCTCGGCGACGTGGTGGTCCATACGCTGCACCCCCTCGAGGCACTCGCCGCGGCCGCCAGGGTCTGCAAGGGCACGGTCGTGATCTCGCAGAACATGCCGGAGCGCTTCGGCTCGGACCCCGTGGCGCTCTACGTCGGCGGCGAGAAGCTCGGGGAGCCCAATCTCACCTGGTGGTGGCCGAACCAGGCCTGCCTCGAGCAGCTGCTCAAGAAGGTCGGCTTCCGCGAGGTCGAGCTCGTCGGTCGCAACCGGGGCACGATGAGACCCCGAGGCGTCTACTACGACCGCGCGGTCCTGCACGCCCGCAAGTGAGGCTAGCCTGGCATCGCCAGGAAGTAGTGCGCGGAGAGCCGGATTCCGGCCGCGCCCCGCGGCGGTCTCACGACCCTCTTGACCGGCCCGTCTTCCGGCACGGTCTCGGCGAAGACGATGCCTCGCAAACGGTGGGCTCGCATGAAGCGCGTGGTTGCGTCGGACATGTCGACCCTGATGACCCTTCGCTCGCGCTGCTCCCCGAAGAAGGGGTAGTCGGGGCTCTCCTGGGACCCGACGAAGCCCACGGCGCCGCGCTTTCCGAGTCTTTCGTCGAGATGCCGCAGGGCGGTCTCGAGGTCCGGGCGGCCGACGGTCTCCTGTGCGATGCGGTTCCCGTTGAGGAAACCGGCACGGCCGGACAGGGGCTTGCCGTTGTTC
>DASXBA010000197.1:0-18246 GCA_036406475.1 Thermoleophilaceae bacterium
AGCAGGTCGAAGGCGGCCGACGCCGCCAGCGAGCGGGCGAGCGCCGCCGGCGGCAGGTGCCGCGCAGCGTTCACGAGCCGGTTGCGCGCCGGCCAGTAGAGGCGGATCGTGGAGCGGGCCGGGCCCGCGGCGTGGCCGGTGGCGTGGCGGATGGCGCTGCTCGCGTCGAGCATCACCCGGCCGGGTGCGCGCAGGCAGTAGTCGGCCTCCTCGCCGTACATGAACAGCGGCTCGTAGAAGCCGCCGAGCGAGAGGAAGTCGTCGCGCCGCACCATCATCAGCGCGCCCGACGCGGCGGGCACCTCGACCGGTCCGGCCGGCGCCGCGCTGCGCGGCTCGCCCTCCTGGCGCCCGTAGGTGGCCATGTTCGGCGCGATCTCGAGCCCGGCGGCCTCGATCTCCTCGCCGTCCGGTCGAAGCAGCAGGCCGGTGGCCACCGCCACGCCCGGGTCCTCGAGCAGCGCCCCCAGCGGCGCGTCCCAGCCCGGCTCGACCCGGCCGTCGAAGTTGACGAACGCGAGCAGCCGCCCGGCGGCCTCCGCGGCGCCGCGGTTGCAGCCGGCGCAGAAGCCGATGTTGTCCTCGAAGCGCAGGGCGCGGGCGACCGGCCAGTGGCTCTCCACGCCGCGCCAGCTGCCGTCGCCGGAGCCCGAGTCGACCACGATTCCCTCGACGCGCTCGGAGGCCGTGCCGGCAGCGAGCGCTTCCAGCGAGCCGGGCAGGCAGTCCGCCCCGTTGTGGTTCACGAGCACCACCGATAGCTCCGGGCCCCTCTCCATTGCCGCCCTATATTGCCCGCGTGCCGCCGGGACTCTCGATTCTGCTCGTGGCGCAGCTCACGCCGCCGGGCCAGCTGTCCGGCGCCCGCCGGCCCGCGAACCTGGCCAAGTACCTGGCACGCCGGGGCCACCGGGTGACCGTCCTCACCTCATTGGCCTCGGGCCGCGGGCCGGTGCCCGGCGCCGAGCGCGTGGTGCGGACGCGCGACGTGCTCGCGAGCCGGCTCAACTGGCGCCGCTCCCACTTCGAGTCGATCCAGGGGCGGGAGCAGGCGTCTGCCGCCGGCTCGAGCCCGCTCGAGTCCATCGTCGTTCCCGACCTGGCGCTGGCGGGCTGGATCCCGTTCGCGCTGCCGCGGGCGCTGTCGCTCGCCCGGGAGCACAGCTTCGACTGCGTGCTGACGACCTCGCCGCCGCAGTCGGCCCACCTGGTGGGCCTTGCGCTGCGGCTCACGGGCGTCCCCTGGCTGGCCGACCTGCGCGACGGCTGGACCTTCGACCCGCCGCGGCCGGGCTGGCCCACGGGCGCGCAGGAGGCGGCCGACCGCGCTCTCGAGCGGGCGGCGCTCGGTCGCGCCGACCGCCTCGTGGCCGTCACGCAGCCCATAGCCGAGGATCTCGGCCGGCGGCTCGGCCGCGAGGTCGCGGTCATCACCAACGGCTTCGACCCCGACGAGGCGGCGGACGCCGACGCCGGGCTGCTCTCGCCCGACCGCCACTCGCTCGTCTACACGGGGAGGGCCAACGTCTCGGGCCGGACGCCGCGGCCGCTGATCGAGGGCCTGGCGGCGCTGCGCGGCGCCGAGCCCGAGTTGGCCGAGCGGCTCGAGGTGGTGTTCGCCGGGCCGGCCACCGACGAGGAGCGGACGATGTTCGCCGACGAGCGCGTGGCGGGGCTGGTGCGCTCGGTGGGGACGCTCGAGCGCGCGGAGGCGCTGGCGCTCCAGCGCGCCGCGGACAGCCTGCTTGTGATCGCCGAGGGCTCGTCCGGCAAGAGCGTGGCCACCAACAAGCTCTACGAGTACCTGGCAGCGGGCCGGCCGGTGCTGGTTCTGGGCGAGGACAGCGAGGCGGCCCGGACGGTGCGCGACGGCGGCGCCGGGATCGTGGCGCCCGCTGGGGACCCGGCGGCGGTGGCCGACGCCCTGCGCCGGCTCGTGACGAGCGACCTCCCCGGCGGGACCGGCGCGATCGAGCAGTACTCGTGGCCCGTGCTCGCCGAGCGCTTCGAACGCGAGCTCGAGGCCGCGGTCGGCCGGCGACCTTGATGCGCCGCGCGCTCGTCATCGCCTACTTCTTCCCGCCGCTGGGCGGCGCCGGCGTGCAGCGCACGCTCAAGTTCGTGCGCTACCTGCCCGAGTTCGGCTGGCGGACCACCGTGGTCTCCACGAGCTCGCGGATCTACGGCACCCACGACCCGAGCCTCGCGGCCGAGATCCCGGAGGGGACGAGGGTCGTGCGCGCCCCGGCCCTCCCGCTCGCGCGCATTCTGGCGATCGTCCTCTACCGGCTGCGGCTGCATCGGCTGCGCGCCTGGGTCTCGTGGCCGGACGGAGGCCTCGGCTGGGCGCCGCTGGCGTTCCTCGCGGCCTGGCGCGAGGCCCGCCGCCAGCGCCCCGACGTGATCTTCAGCAGCGCCTCGCCCTACGGCGGCCACCTCGCGGCGATGCTGCTGAGCCGGCTCACCGGGATCCCCTGGGTGGCCGACTTCCGCGACGACTGGTCCAGCAGCACCTACCTCGCCGGCCAGCCGCGGCCGCTCCCCGCGCTGACGCGGCGCGCCGAGGGCGCGTTCACGGCCGCGGCCCGCCGGGTGGTGGTCGCGGCCGACTACTTCCGGCTCGAGGGCGACCCGCCCCAGGTGACGATCGAGAACGGCGTGGACGGCGCCGACGTCCCGGCCGGCTCCGAGCCGCCGCCAGGCGACAAGTTCCGCCTCTCCTTCACCGGCACGCTCTACGAGTCGATCGACGCGCGGCCGCTGATGGACGCAGCGCTGCGGTTGATCGAAACGGGCGCGATCGACCCGCAGCGGTTCGAGCTGCGCGTGGTGGGCACCGTGATGATCCCGGGCTTCGCGCCGCCCGCCGGGCTGCCGCTCGTCACCACCGGCTACGTGAGCCACGAGCAGGCCGTGGAGGAGATGCGGAGCGCCACCGCGCTGCTCCTCTACCGGCCGCCCGGCAGCCTGGCGCCGTCGGGCAAGATCTTCGAGTACCTGGCCGCCGAGCGGCCGGTGCTGTGCGTCACGCGCGCGGACAACCTCGCGGCGCGCCTCGTCGCGGACTGGGGCGCGGGCGCGGTGGCCGACCCGGCCGATGCGGCCGCGATCGAGGCCGCGCTGCGCTCGCTATACGAGCGCTGGAGCGAGGGCGCGCTCGAGCCGCCCCGCGGCGTCCGCGAGCGGGTGCTCGAGCGCTACTCCCGGCGCGAGCTGACGCGGCGGCTGGCGGAGGTGCTCGATGACGCCTCCCGCGAGCGCTACGGTCAGCCCCGTGGCTGAGCCCGCGCAGCCGGCGCCGCCGCGCCATCTGGGAGCCGGTGCCGCCCTCTCGGTGATCGGCAACGTCGGTCCCGTGGCGGCCGCGGGCGCCCTCAGCATCGTCCTCGCCCGGACGATCGGCCCGTCGGCAAACGGCACCTACGCGCTCGTCCTCACGCTCGTGAACGTCGCGGTGCTCGTCTTCTCGTTCGGGCTCACGGCGGGCATCACCTACGAGGTGAGCCGGCGCACGTGGCCGGTGCGGCGGGCCGCCCGCGAGACCTACGTGGCCGCTGTCGTCCTCGGCGTCGGCGGGATCGCCGCCGGCCTCGGCTTCTACGAGATCACGAAGCACAGCGCGTTGCGCGCGGTGGAGCTCCACCTCGCCGTGATCGCCCTGGCGGCGCTGCCCACCTTCCTCGCCTGGCAGTTCGCCAGCAGCATCCTCATCGCCCGCGACCGCTACGAGGGCTACGCCACTCTCCAGCTCACGAGCTCGGCCGTCCTTTTCGCGGCCGCGCTCGCGCTCGCGATCCCCTTCGGCCTCACCGGCGCGGTGATAGGGCTCACCGCGTCCGGCGCCATCACGGCCGCGGTAGGGGCGTGGCTCCTTCGCCGCGCGGTCCGGAGCGGGATCGACGAGGGCTCCACACAGGACCGCAAGAGGCCGCTCGAGCACCTGAGGCGGGCGTTCCCGTTCGGCTTCCAGGCCTGGATCGGCAACGTCCTCCAGCAGGCCAACTACCGGCTCGACCTGTTGATCCTCGGGGCCTACGTGGCGGCCGGCGAGGTCGGCAAGTACTCGGTGGCGGTCACCATCACCAACCTCGCCTGGATCCTGCCCCAGGGGCTCCAGATGGTGGTCTTCCCGCGCACCGCGCGGCTCGATGCCGACGCGGAGGCGGGCGTCGTCACGTCGGCCGAGAGTGACGCGGCGGTGGCCCGCGCCACGCGTCACAGCGTGCTGCTGATGCTGCCCGCCGGGCTGGCCGTCTGCCTCTTGCTGGCCGTGGTGCCGCTCGTCTACGGCCGCCAGTTCGACGAGACCGTCTGGCTCGGGCTGCTGCTGCTGCCCGGCGTGCTCACGCTCGGCACCGGCAAGGTCGTGAGCGCGGTGGTGGCCGGGCGGGGCAAGCCGCGCTACATGATGTACTCGGGCATGATCGGCGCCGCGGTCACGGTGACCATGTACTTCGTCCTGATCCCGGCGTTCGGTGAGTGGGGCGGCGCGATCGCGTCGAGCATCTCGTACACGTTCAGCACCGTGGTCGTGGTGGCGTTCTTCCGGCGGGTCACCGACGTGTCGCTACGCCGGGCGCTCGTTCCCACGCGAGCCGACATCGCCGACTACCGCGAGTCGATCGGCCAGCTCCGCGCTCACCTGCGCGCGCGGCGGCTCGGCCGCGAGGCGGTCTGAACCTCCTCGAGCACCCGCCCGAGCCGCGCCACGTGATCGGCGCGATCTACGTTGGCCTCCGCCCACTCGCGGCCGCTGCCCGCCAGCGCCTCCCGCGAAGCCGGAGCGCCGAGCAGCTCCTCGAGCTCGCCGGCGATCGCCGCCGGATCGACTTGGACGAAGCGGGCGCGGTCGCCGAGCCGGGCGCGGATGTGCGGCAGGTCGGAGACCACCAGCGGCAGCCCGCAGGCGAGCGCCTCCGACACCGAGCGCGGGCCCGCGTCCGAGGACGGCACAGACACGCCGACGTCGGCCAGGCGGAAGTAGCGGGGCATCTCCTCGTGCGGAACGTCGCCGAGTAGCCGCAGCGAGCCCTCCAGGTCGGGTCGCTCCAGCGCCGTCCTGACATCGGGCGACAGCGGCGCCGAGCCGGTGGCCACCAGCAGGCGCGCGTCCGGGACCGACTGGCGGAGCCGCGCGAAGCCGTCCACCAGCGCGGGCAGGTTGTAGACCGGCGGCGCGCCGCGGAACGAGAGGACCACCGGGCCGTCGCCCAGGTCGAGCTCGGCCCTCAGGCCGGCGTCGGCCGGACCGGGCGAGAACAGCTCCAGGTCCACGCCCACGTCGACCTCTTCGCACCTCGATGGATCGGCGCCGCGCTCGATCATCGTGTCGAGCAGATGGCGGGAGGGAGCCAGCACGCGGTCGGCCCGCGTGAGCGCGGGCCGGCTCATCAGGCGCCCGGCGCGGCCGGCGAGGTAGACGTCGGAGCCCCAGCCCGTCACGACGAGCGGGTGCACTCCGGCCAGCGCGGCGTAGAGGCCCCACACGGGCGGCTGGTGCGCCTGGACCACCGCCGGGCGCAGCCGCTTGACGAGCCTGCGCACCCAGGGCGCCCATTCGAGCGCGGTGAGGGGCGGCCGCGGATCCGGCCCGCGATGGACCTCCTCGGCAACGTCCGCGAAGTCGATCGCCCGCATCCCCTTCGGCACGAAGCCGGCGACGTGCACGCGGTGGCCGTTCTCCGCGGTGTTCCTCGCCCACTCCCTCAGGTGGATGCTGCTCAGCGGCCCGAGCTGGAGCACCATCGGCGGGAGCGTAGCCCGGCGGCTGTCCGCCTGGCCCGCCCGCGTATTCACCGAACGTCCAGGAGTGCCGGTCCCGGCCGGCACTGCGGGACGTTCACGGGCGTTCGGCGATCTCCCCGCGGGCTGGCATCCTCCCGCCGCGTGAGCCCAGCCGAGGGACAGGCCGTCGCAGTCGTCGCCGCGTGGTACCCGACGCCCGAGCGACCCATGAACGGCGTGTTCGTGCGCGACCAGGCGCGGGCGGCCGCACGCCACCGCCGTGTGGGCGTGGTGGCCGACGCCGGCTTCACCCAGGGCGGCCGTCCATACACGGTGGCGAGGGCCGGCGGCGAGCCACTCCCCACGTTTCTCGTTCGCCACAGGTGGGGCCCGGCGCACGCCGCCGGCGTCCTCTCGGGCCTCCGCCGGCTAAGCCGCGAGGGGCTCCGTCCCGGGGTCGTCCACGGCCACGTCCACCAGGCGGGGCTGGCGGCGCTGCTGGCAGGTCGCCGCTACCGCGTCCCGGTCGTGATCTCCGAGCACTCGAGTCACTTCAGCCTCGGGACGCTGTCGGCGGCCGCCCGCCGGCAGGCGAAGGTCGCCTTCGCCGGCGCTGACCTCGTCTGTCCCGTGAGCGAGCACCTGAAGCGGCGGATAGAGGCGGCCGGCGTCCAAGCCCGCTTCCGGGTCGTGCCCAACCCGGTCGACACCGACCTTTTCGTCCCCTCCGAGCCGCCGGACGGGCCGCCCACCGCGCTGTTCGTCGGCGGCCTGAACGAGGTGAAGCGCGCCGACCTGCTGCTCCGGGCGCTCGCCCGGACCCAGGCTCCGGAGCTGCGGCTCGAGCTGATCGGCGACGGCCCGCTGCGGCCGCGCCTCGAGCGCCAGGCCGAGGAGCTCGGCGTGGCGGAGCGGGTGGCCTTCCGCGGCTACCAGCCGAGGACCGCGATCGCACAGCGGCTGCGGGGCTCGAGCTTCCTGGTCGTGCCCAGCGCCACCGAGACCTTCGGCCTCGCGGCGGCGGAGGCGCTGGCGTCGGGCCGGCCGGTGGTGGCGTCGCGGGCGGGTGCGCTGCCGGAGGTCGTCGACGACGGCAACGGCATCCTGGTGCCCTCGGGCGACGAGGCCGCGCTGGCCGGGGCGCTCGACCGGATGGCCGAGGAGCATGCGCAGTTCGATTGGCAGGCGCTCGCCGCCGGCGCCCACGAGCGCTACGGGATGGAGCCCGTCGGGCGGCTCTGGGCCGAGATCTACGACGCGCTCTCAGCTCACTAGGCGGGCCTGCGGCAGACCATCAGCTCGGTGCTCGGCCCCTCGGCCAGCCGCGTGGCGAGCGCGACCTCGAGCGGCGCCAGCAGGGCGCCCGCGACCCGGCCGGCGACCGGGATCGCGTCCACCGCCTTGCGCAGCCAGTCCCACCAGCCGTTCAGGGCCGGGCTGGAGGAGTCGACGGGGGTGTTCATGAGGACGAACGCCGGCCGCCGCGCGACGACCTCGAAGCCGGCGCGGCTCACGGCGGCCTCGATCTCCGCCAGCGAGCGGCTCACCTGCGTCTCGCCGCGGACCGTGGCGCCGTGTACGAAGTTGTCGGTGAAGAGCAGGAAGCCGCCCGGCTCGAGCGCCGCGAACAGGTTGCGGAGGGCGCGCTCGTAGCGCTCGTCGTCGACGATGTGGAAGAGGACGTCGAAGGCTGAGATCGCGCCGTAGGGGCCGCCGGGCGCGGGCTCCTCGCCGCCCGCGTCCCAGCGAACCAGCTCGACGCCGGGGTGGCGCTCGCGCAACCGCTCGACCGCCGTCGAGGTGAGGTCCGAGCCGGTGAGCCGGCGCACGCCGAGCTCGCGCCAGAGGTCGAGGTAGAAGCCGGTGCCGGAGCCGACGTCGAGCACCGCCAGGTCCGGCCGGGCGACCACCAGCGGCCGCACGCGGCGCAGGAACAGGTCCCGCCGGGTCCGGTACATGGCCTCGTTGAAGGCCGGCCCGAGCGCGGTGAAGCCGACGCCGTCGAGGGCGTAGCGCTCGCTCAGCCGGGCCTCCCAGTAGGCCCTGTCGCCGGTGCTGGCCACCGTGGCTAGGCCGGAGCCCGGTAGACGGCGAGCAGGTAGGCGGACCACCAGCGGTGGTTCAGCCTGTGCAGCGGCCGCACGGCCCTGGAGTTGGTCGCGATCGTGGCCCAGCGCAGCAGTCGCCAGAGCACCCGGTCGGGCAGCCGCTGGCTCTCGAGCCGCGCGAAGTTGGCCGGCTCGAAGCCGCCGAGGTAGGCCTTGTGCAGCACCTCGAGCCCGAAGCGCCTCTCGAACGGCGCCCAGGCGTCCGGATGCGTGCTGGGCGCATGATGGCTCTCGAGGATGCTCGGCGACAGGCGCTGGTAGAGGAAGCGGCTGGCGCCGAAAAGGTTGGGCGCGCCGATCACGAGGATGCCGCCCGGCTTGAGGAAGCGAAGGTGCGCCTCGGCCACGGCGGCCGGGTCGTCGAAGTGCTCGATCAGCCCCAGCGAGTAGACGACGTCGCTCGGCTCGATCTCGATCGCCGGGTCGAACATGTCCCCGTGCCACGCCTGCGCCTCGACGCCGAGCAGCTCGAGGTTCCGCTTGATCAGCTCGTAACCGACGCGGGAGTACTCGAGCGCCTTCGCCGAATAGCCGAGGCGGCGGTGGACGTAGGCGAGGTAGCGGCCCGGAGCGCCGCCGATCTCGAGCGCGCTGCGGCCGGCGCCCGGCGGCAGGTTGCGATCGAGCGTGCCGAGCAGCTCGTCGATGTAGCTCGTCTGGCCGTGGTCGATTGCCTGGGGGAGCTTCGTCCCCTGCCAGTAGTCGTCCCACCACCGGTCGTCGGTGAGTCGCTGGAAGTCGAGCTCGATCGACATCACGTCCCGTCCAGGATGCTATTCAGCGCCGGACGACCTCCATCCAGTCCAGGCCGCCCCGCCGGCATACCCGCTGCGCGTCGTTCACCGGGATCTTCCGGACCGGCAGCGCCCGCGGCAGCTCGAAGATGATCGGGCCGACGGGCACGTCGTCGCCGGAGCCGTTGCCCGGCTCGAAGTTGCCGCCCGGCCTGCTCAGCTCCACGCGGTGCGCGCCCGCGCTCAGCCGGCGGCGGCCGAGATCGAGGTACTGGTCCGCGTAGCTGTGCATCCGCTCGATCGCGGCCACCTGCCGGCCGTCGACGCCGACCTTGACCACGCGGCCGAAGTCGCCGGCGATCCAGATCCGGTAGTCGCCGGTGCGCGCGAGCTTGAAGTTCCCGGCCGCGCTTCCCTTGCTGCCGAGCACCAGAGTGCTGGGCGTCTTGGGCGACCAGAACGGCGGCCGGCGGGTCAGCTCCCCGAGCTTGAACCTGGTGGTGTCGGGCGTCTCGACGTACGCGACCTTCACCGGCTGCTTCCGCCCGAGCGCCCGCGCGCGATCCGCGAAGCGGGCGCAGGAGAGCCGCGGCCCCTCGTAGGGCTCGTGGAGGAGGACGTCGCGCGCCGGCCTGACCTTGCGCCAGACCTCGTGGTACGGGGTCCGCTCGGCGAGCTCCCAGTTGCTCGGCGGCCGGCTGCGCTCCGGGCCGACCCGGCGGACGATCAGGTTGAACGACTGGACGTACGGAAGCGTGAGCTGGTCGAGGTCGACCTCGAAGCCCTGCTCGTCCACGCGCGTTCGCGAGCCCGGCCGTCTGAGCGGAAGCCGCCGCGACGGTGGATCGACGACGCCGATGCCGCCTTCGCGCCGCAGCATGTACTCGGCGTCCTCCTCGAAGTCGGGGTAGAAGGCCGGCCCGCCGGAGGCGTAGCGGTTGCCGATCTTCTCGAGGTCGCGGAAGCGCTTGGTCGGGGCGAGCGTCGTGTCGTGGTAGGCGAGCGCGTTCCCGTAGAGGACGGCGCTCGCCACGATCGCGGCCAGCAGCCACGAGGCGGCCACGGAAAGGACGCGTCCTCGCTCGCCCAGCCGGCGACCGATGGCCGCGGACCCGGCGAACGCGCACGCCAGGACCACCGCCCCGCTCACCGCGATGGCCTTGAGCTGGATCCAGGGGCCGGTCCTGGCCATGTAGTAGGCGAGCGCCACGCCGCCGGCGGCGGTGAGGAAGACGAGCCCCCAGTCGCGCCGGCGCAGCGCGACCACGACGCCGACCGCGCCGAGGGCGAGCACGACGATCATGAGCGTCCCGGTCAGCCCGTGGGTGACGGTTGTCGGGTAGCGGTAGTCCTCGCTAGGCCAGATGCCGGTGGCCGCGCGCACTGGGATGGCCGCCGCCAGGTTGCCGAGGTCGATCAGCGCCGTCCGCGCGCCCGAGCTGCCGCCCTCCGCCTTGGCCGCGACCGGGGCGAGCTTCGACGCCTCGACGAGCGACGGGATCGCCAGCACGAGCGCGAGAACGCCGACCGACGCCCAGGCGACGACGGCCTGCACCCGCCGCCTCGACGGGACGAGCGCGAGCACGAGGAAGCAGCCCACGATCACGCCGAGCCAGGGCACGATCCCCAGGCTGAAGTCGGCCACGCATGCCGCCAGCGCCACCGCCAGCGGGATCCCGTTGCGCAAACTGGCGAAGCGCGGGACGAGCTCGGCGCCGAGGGCCGCGGTCAGGATGAGCAGGAAGGCCGCGGTCAGCTCCTTGAAGCCGCCGACGAGCCCGTAGGCGTAGAGGATGTTGGCCTGAATCGCCACGCCGGCCGCGAAGACGCGCAGCGGGCGCGACTCGATCGCACGCCCGAGGAGGCCGTAGAGGGTGAGCGCCCCCATCGCGCTCGTCACGGCCAGGAGCGGCTGGTAGATCCAGATCAGGTCGGTGCCGAGGATGCGCGAGTAGGCCGTCAGGTCCGCCTGCCAGGCGCCCGGATAACCGGCCGCCAGGAGCTTGCGCGACACGTCGAGGTACGAGGACAGCGACTCGGAGATCGCGAGCGGGTCGCGCCCGTGCGATGAGAGGTAGGCGGCGAAGTCGAAGTGGTGGCCGAGGTCGACGATCCGCCCGTAGCCCGTGAACGACGCCTGGCCGCTGAGGACAACCGGGGCGGCGATCACCGCGAAACCGATGAAGGCGGCGGCGAGCGCGAACCAGAAGCCGCTGGTCGGCCGTAGACGCTCGAGCAGCCAGCCACGCTCGATCACGAGCCCGGCAATTGCGGCGAGCGCGAGCACCCACGGCGTCAGCTCCGCGGTCGCCCCGCGGTAGGTGAATATGGAGCCGAGCACCAGCGCCGCGGCGAAGCCGACGGGGAGCAGGTAGACGTCTCCGGGCCGGTCCCCAGCCAGTCGCCGCACGAGCAGGCCGAGACCCAGGCTCACGGCGAGAATCAGCAAGGGGGCGACGACCCAGGCAACCAGGAAGAGCCCCAGCATCGACGCTGGAGCGTAGTCGTCGCCGTTACTAGCTACGCCGCGCTATAGCTCTCGACCACGCGCCGGAGCGAGGCGTCGAGCGAGAGTCGCTGCGCGTTGTGCGCGAACCAGCCCGCCGTGCTCTCGCGCAGGGCGTCGCCGCCCCGGTGCACCCGCACGATCGCCTCCGCGAGGTCCTCGGGCGACGCCGACGCGGCCACGAAGCCGTTCACACCCTCCTCGATCAGCTCGGTGGCGGCGTTGTCCGGAGCCGCGACCACCACGCTCGGCGTGCCGGCCGCGGCCGCCTCGACCACGATCAGCCCGTAGCCCTCGCGGCGCGAGGGGAGGACGAGACAGAGGGCGCGGCGGAGAGCGGCGGCCACCTCCTCCGGCGGCACGAAGCCGCGCAGCTCCGCGTCCTGGCGCTCGAGCGCGGGACGGTCCGGCCCGTCGCCGTAGACCACGCAGCGGAGCCCGGGCACCCGCTCGCGCGCGAGCGCGACGGCCGGAGCGACCGCCGGCGCGCGCTTCTCCGGGATCAGCCGCCCGGCGAAGAGGACCACGAGCTCCGGCGGCGCCGGCTGGGGCCGCTCGAGCGGCCCCGCGTACTCGCCCTCGAGCACCGCCGCCTCCGGGCCGCCGCACTCGCGCAGCCGGCGGGCGTGCAGGCGCGAGAAGCAGAAGGCGCGCTGCCGGACACGTGCGCAGCGGCCCTGGACCCACCAGCCGGCGGCGCCGGCGCGGCCGAGGTACTCGCGCCAGTAGTCGCGCGACCAGACCTCGTGCCAGTCGACCACCAGCGCGTAGCCGCGCCCGAGCCGCGCGGCCGCGGCGGCGAGCACCGAGAAGTAGGGGAAGGAGGCGGTGTGCACCGCGTCGTAGCGGCCGCCGTGGCGGAGCAGGTGCCGGAGGACGCCGAGGCCGAACACGAGCGGCGGCAGGATGCGCCTGCGGCCGCCGCGTGTGTAGAGGCCCATCCTCGGCCCGACCGCCTTGGCCTCGAACCCGGGCGCGTCGGGCTTGTCGTCCCACTGGCGGAGCGTCAGGTAGGTCACCTCGTGACCGCTCGCGGCGAGCCGCTCGGCGAGGTTGCGGTACCAGCGCTCGGCGCCCCCGACGGTGTGCGGGAACAGGCAGTCGTAGACCAGGCAGATGCGCATTTCGCGAGCGCCGCAGCGTCGCACACCCGCGTTAGCATGCGCGCGTCGCAAGCGAGCAACGAGCCCTTCGACCCCGCCTCGCCGAGCGCGTCGCCGACGCGCCGCTCGTCTCCGTCGTCATTCCCTGCCTGAACGAGGCCGAGAGCATCGCCGAATGCGTCGCCGCGGCCGGCCTCGCGCTCGAGCAGCAGGGGGTGGAGGGCGAGGTCGTGGTGGTGGACAACGGCTCGACGGACGCGAGCGCGCACCTCGCCGCGGAGGCCGGTGCGCGCGTCGTCACCGAGCCGCGCCGCGGCTACGGCAGCGCCTACCTGGCCGGCTTCGCGGAGGCGCGCGGCGACTACATCGTCATGGCCGACGCCGATCTGACCTACGACTTCGACGAGATCCCGCGCTTCGTCGCTGAGCTGGAAGACGGCGCGGAGCTGGTGATCGGCGACCGGATGGACAACATCCATCCCGGCGCGATGCCCTGGCTCCACCGCTACGTGGGCAATCCGATCCTCACGGGCCTGCTCAACCTGCTCTTCCGCACCGGCGTGAAGGACGCGCACTGCGGCATGCGCGGCCTGCGCAAGGAGCTGCTGCCGGCTCTCGACCTCCGCACCACGGGGATGGAGTTCGCGTCCGAGATGGTGATCCGCGCCTCGCGGGCCGGCCTCCGGATCAGCCAGGTACCGATCGAGTACCGGCCCCGCTCGGGTGTGTCGAAGCTGTCGAGCTTCCGCGACGGCTGGCGCCACCTGCGCTTCCTGCTCGTCCACAGCCCGACGCATCTGTTCGTCGTGCCCGGCGCGGCGATGGCGCTGCTCGGCACCACGATCATGGCCCTCGTGATGCTGCATCTGAGCGTCTTCGGACGCGTCTGGGACGTGCACACGATGATCGCCGGATCGATGGTCATGATCGTCGGAATCCAGGTGCTCGCGCTGGGGCTATGCGCCCGCGCGTACGGGACCTTCGTCCTCGGCGAGCGCGAGTCGTGGTTCGACCGCGTGCGCCATCGCGTCCGGCTCGAGCACGGGCTGCTGGTCGGCGGAACCGTGACGTTTGCCGGCCTCGCGGCCGGCACGGCGATCCTCGTGGTCTGGGCCAACCGTGGCTTCGGCTCGCTGTCGGAGGAGCGCCTGGCGGTGCTCTCGGCGGCCCTGGTCATAGTCGGCATCCAGATCTTCTTCTCGTCCTTCCTGCTCTCGATCATCGGTCTGCGTAGAAGCCGCTAGTGCTCGCCGCCTGGCTGCTCTTCCCGGCCATCTTGCTGGCCATGTCGCTTGGCTGCGGTTTGCTCGTCGACCGCGTCGCGCGGGTCGACCTCCCGGGTGTCCTGCTGGTGCCCACGGGCTTCGCGCTCGTCCTTGTCGTCTCCCGGCTCTTCACCGAGAAGGAGTTCACGACCGGCTTGGCGCTGCCCCTCCTCATCGTCCTGGCCGTGGCGGGAGCGGTGGCCGGGTGGGGGCGGCTGCGCCGGCCGAGCATCGACCTCTGGGCGACCGCGGCCGCCGTCGGGGTGTTCGCGGTGCTCGGAGCGCCGGTGTTCCTCTCCGGCGACCCGACGATCGCGGGCTCGATCGTCCTGCCGGACACCGCCGGCCACCTGGCCGTGGCCTCGTTCGTGGCCGACCACGGCCACGCCTGGCAGCAGCTCGAGCCGTCGTCGTACCGGACTCTGCTCCGGACGTTCCTGCACTCGTCCTATCCCGTCGCCGGCCAGTCCGCGCTCGGGGTGCTGGCGCCGCTCGGCGGGATCGACCTGGCCTGGCTCTACCAGCCGTTGCTCACCTTCGCGGCCTGCCTTTTGCCGCTGTCGGCCTACGCGCTGCTCGAGCCGCTGATCGAGTCGCGCCCCTGGCGGGGCCTGGCCGCGTTCATCGCGGCACAGCCGGCTTTGATCGTCGGTTTTGCGCTCCAGGGGTCGATCAAGGAGGTGACGGCGGCCGGCCTGATCGCGCTCTCCGGCGCGCTCGCCGCGCGCGCCCGGACGGAGGGCTCGGCCGGCGCGCTGCTGCCGTTCGTACTGGCGCTGGCCGCGGCGCTCGGAGTGCTGGGCACGCCCGCCGCCGCCTACGTGGCGCCGTTCGTGATCTGGATCGCGGTCGTCTGGGGCCGGAGGCTGATGCGGACGGGCTCGCGCCGGCAGCTGATCGGGGTGGGCGTCGCGGTCCTGTTCGGACTGGCGGTGGCCCTGCCCGTCGTGCTGGGCGCGGGCACCTCGTTCCGCGTCACCAAGAAGCTGCTCGCCGACCGCGCCGGGCTCGGCAACCTGCCCAGCCCGCTCCCCGTCCGTGAGATCGCCGGAATCTGGCTGAACGGCGACTACCGCTACCCCCGCGGCGGGTCCGACCTGCTCAACTGGGCTCTGATCGTGCTGATGTTCGCGGCCGCCGCCGTCGGCGTGGCCTGGATGATCAGGCGGCGGGCGATCGCGCCGCTCCTGCTCGTGGTCGCGCTGGTCGGCGTCGGGATCCCGCTGGCGCTGGAGGGCAATCCCTACGCGGACGCCAAGGTGTTCGCGATCGCCTCACCGGCCGTCGTCCTCGCGGCCGCCGTGGGAGTGTGGGCGCTCCGCGGGGTGGCCCGCGGCCTGCCCGCGCTTGCGCTCGCCGCCCTGCTCGCCGGCGGCGTTCTCGTCTCGACTGCGCTCGCCTACCACGACTCCCGTCACGCGCCCTACCACCGCTACTCGGAGCTGATCCGCATCGACGACCGCTTCGCGGGCCAGGGCCCGGCGCTCGAGCCGGACTACGACGAGTACGGCGCCTACTTCCTGCGCAAGCTGCGTATCCGCCAGGAGCCCAACGCCGTCCTGCTCTACCGCGAACCACCGCTGCCCACCGAGCTCAACCAGCGGCCCAACCGTAAGGCGGCCGCCGACCTCGAGGCGCTCAAGGTCCACTATGTGGAGACCTTTCCGCTGCTCGTCCTCCGCCGCTCGCCCGTCACCTCGCGGCCGCCGCTCAACTACCACCGGGTGTTCCACGGCCGCTACTACGACGTCTGGCGGCGCGCCCGCGGGCCGTTCGTGCGCGACCACATCTCGCTCGGCGACGGCATGCTGCAGCCGGCGGGCGTCATGCCCTGCCGCTCGGTCCTGGCGTTTGGACGCCTGGCCGCGGGCCTCAAGGGGGGCCGGCTCGCCTACGTCGAGCTGCCGCGCCTGCCCGAGCTGCTGCCCCTCGACAGCAGGCACCCGTTCTACTGGCACGGCTACCCGGGCTGGCCGGGCTCGGTGGTGCCGGTCGGCCAGGGCGACATCGAGAACACGGTCAGCGTCCCCCGCGCGGGCCGCTACGCGATCTGGGTCGAGGGCTCGTTCGGGCGCGCCTTCACCGCCTACGTCGACGGCCGTCGTGTCGGCAGCGTGGCGAACGAGGAGGGCTACCCCGGCGGGCACGTGCTCCTGGGAAGCGTCGACCTGCCTGCCGGCCGCCACCAGGTGCGCCTGTTCAGCGGCGGCGGAGACCTCCGTCCCGGCAACGGCGGCAGCGACTCGAGCCTCCGGCACGTCGGCCCAGTAGTGCTGAGCCCGCTCGCGAACGAGCGCCGTCAGGTGCGGGTGCTGGCCCCGGCTCGCGCTCGCGAGCTCTGCGGCCGCCGGCTCGACTGGCTCGAGGTCGTCTATTGAGGGTCGCTACCGTCCCCCCGTCATGAGCGAGTCGCGGCGCGCGCTGATCACCGGCATCACCGGCCAGGACGGCAGCTACCTGGCAGACCTCCTGCTGGAGAAGGGCTACGAGGTGCACGGCATGGTCCGGCGCGCGTCCACCGAGACCTTCCAGCGCCTCGAGCACATGCGCGACCAGCTCACGCTCCACACCGGCGACCTGCTCGACCAGCGCTCGCTGGGGGACGTCCTGCGTGCCTGCGAGCCGGACGAGATCTACAACCTCGCCGCGATGTCGTTCGTGGCGGCGAGCTGGAGCCAGCCGGTGCTGACGGCGGAGTTCACGGGTGCCGGCGTCACCCGGATGCTCGAGGCGATGCGCGAGGTGGCCCCCGAGGCCCGCTTCTACCAGGCCTCCTCGTCGGAGATGTTCGGCAAGGTCCGCGAGGTCCCCCAGAACGAGGCGACGCCGTTCTACCCCCGCTCGCCCTACGGCGTGGCCAAGTGCTACGGCCACTTCATCACGGTCAACTACCGCGAGTCGTACGACCTCTTCGCCTGCTCGGGGATTTTGTTCAACCACGAATGTGTCTTTTCCAGCACGCCGCTCATGGTGCGAGAAAACGGAATCCAGTCGGTCAGGACGCCCGAGGATCTGGTTTCTCTGAGGCGCAAGGGGCCAAGCAGTCAGACCTTCACTCCGCAGGAGGCGCTGGAGGTCTGGACGGGTGAGGACTGGACGCCCGTCACCGCGATCACGGCGACGCGCCGGCGAAGGACCGATCCCGATCATCGGCCTCTGTCGATTCAAGCGCGCGCGGGCACGGTTGACGTGACGGCTCACCACCACATGCTCGACAGCGTCGAGGAAGCCGTGCCGGCCGGCGAGCTCGAAGAGGGGGACGAGCTCCTCATCTGCGAGGAGATGCCTCACCCGCCGATGTGGTCCGTTCTGACTGAGGAGATGGCCGAATTCCTCGGTCTCATGGTCGCCGACGGCTGGGTCGAGCGCGACGGGGAGAAGGTCTGCTTCACCAACAACGACATGGGGCTCCGCATGCGTGTGGCTGAGCTCTGGTCGCGGCTCTTCCTCGGCAAGACGCACGAGTGGATCGGGCGCTCCGGGTGGGACCCACAGGCTGAGGTCGGGAAGGTCAACCTTCACGGTGCGCGGGGCGCTGCGGGTTGGCTCCGTGAGCAGCTCTACACGCGGACGGCTCACAAACAGGTTCCGCCGCTCGTCCTCAACAGCGACTCGGCAACACAGGAGGCCTTCCTCAAGGGCTACTACGCGGGCGATGGGCTCAAGAAGGGCAAAGGCATGTCGGTCAAGACCAACAGTCCCGTACTCGCTCAGGGGCTCTGCTGGATGTACCACTGGCTGGACCACCCAGCGTCCGTATACGTCGAACAGCGAGCCGGCAAGGCCTATTACCAGCTGAACCTTGCCTCGGCGGTTCGGGTTGGCGCAAAGGGTCAGCACCTCCGCAAGAACCCCGCCGAAATTCGCCGCATCGCGACGCCCGTCGGCGACGACGAGTGGGTGTTCGACATCGAAACCGAGTCGGGTCGTTTCTGCGCCGGGGTCGGCCGGATCGTCGTTCACAACTCGCCCCGCCGCGGGCTCGAGTTCGTCACGCGCAAGGTCACCCACGGAGCGGCTGCGATCAAGCTGGGGCTCGCCGAGGAGCTCGCGCTCGGCAACCTGGACGCCGAGCGCGACTGGGGCTACGCAAAGGACTACGTCGAGGCGATGTGGCTGATGCTCCAGCAGGACGAGCCGGAGGACTACGTGGTGGCCACCGGCGAGGCGCACAGCGTCCAGGAGCTGGTCGACGTCGCCTTCTCCCACGTGGGGCTCGAGGCCAAGGACCACGTCCGCACGGATCCGCGCTTCCTGCGGCCCGCCGAGGTCGAGCACCTCGTGGGCGACTACTCCAAGGCCCGGGAGAAGCTCGGCTGGGAGCCGCGTACGACGTTCGAGGAGCTCGTGCGGCTGATGGTCGACGCGGACCTCGAGCTGCTCGAGCGCGGCGTCCCCCAGAAGCAAGCGGGGTGAGCGAGCCTCCGGCCGAGGTCGACGTCGCCGTTGTGGGCGCCGGCATCCTGGGCCTGGCGGTGGCGCGCGAGCTGCGTGCACGCCATCCACGGCTGAGCGTCGCGGTACTGGAGCGCGCGGAGCGGATCGCCCGGCACCAGACCGGCCACAACAGCGGCGTGATCCACGCCGGCATCTATTACGCGCCCGGCTCGCTCAAGGCCCGGCTGTGCGTGGAGGGGGCGGCCGAGCTCTACCGCTTCTGCGAGGAGCACGGCGTGCCGGTTGAGCGCTGCGGCAAGCTGATCGTCGCCCGGGACGAGTCGGAGCTGCCCGCGCTCGACGAGCTCGAGCGTCGCGGCAGCGCCAACCGCGTGCCCGGCCTGCGCCGTCTCGGCTCCGAGGAGCTGC
>DASXBA010000198.1:0-5317 GCA_036406475.1 Thermoleophilaceae bacterium
AGGAGCAGCGCGGCGTTGGTCGAGTAGTCCCCGAAGTCGGGCTTGGGGGGCCGCTCGAGCCGCGGCAGGTCGACCATGCCGTCGCCGCGCAGCTCGGTGGCGGCCCGGCCGACTACGCCGCGAAGATCTGAGACGGGGTCAGCCATTGGTTAGCTCCGCGGGGCCTCCAGCCCCGCGCTCTGATCGCAACTCGACATCACGTCTCCGGATTCAATAGTGATAGGGCTCGCCGGCCAGGATCTTGTGGGCGCGGAAGATCTGCTCCACGAGCACGACGCGCGCCAGCTGGTGGGGCAAGGTCATCGGGCCCAGTGAGAGCTTGAGGTCGCAGCGCTCGAGGTCGAGGCCCTTGGGGCCGCCCACGACGAAGCAAACGTCGCGCCCCTCCTGCCGCCTTTCCTCGAGCCAGCGGCTGAATCCGAGCGAGTCGTAGGTCCTCCCCTCGGCGGAGAGGAGCACGACGTAGGCCCGGTCCGGGATGCGTGCCGGCACCCTCTCGTCCTCGCGCACCTCGGTCACCTCCACCCGCGCCAGACCGGCGAGGAGCTTGTGGTAGTGCGACATGTCGTCCACGTATGGCGGACGCAGCCGGCCGACGGCGATCACGGAGATACGCATGCGAGACGGATTGAGATACTAGGGCGCGTGCCCGAGGAAGAGAACGGCGAGGAGCGCCACTTCAACATCCATACGGACCCGGAGACGATGGCGGGCCACTACGCCAACTTCGCCAACGTCTCACACTCCGACTACGAGTTCACGATCACCTTCGCGCGCGTGGACCACGAGGTGGACGAGGGCGAGGTGCCCGGGGTGGTCGTCTCCCGCGTCAACCTCTCCCCCCGCTTCATGCGCGAGCTGATCGACGCCATGGAGGACAACTTCTCCAAGTGGCAGACCCGGGAGGGCATCCGCGACCTTCCGGAGTTCGACGAGCCGGACAACAGCACCGGCTAGCGGTTCTCCTTCTCCCACTCCTTGGCGATCCCAATCCGCTCGACCGTACTCGGGTGGGTCCCGAACAGGATCTGGAGGAGCCGCGGCGGGTCCGGGTCGGAGAGGTTCTGGATCGCCAGGCGGCGCTGGAGGCCGATGTCGGCCTTGGGATCGTGGGTGAGCTGGAGCGAGAAGCCGTCGGCGCTCGCCTCGACCTTGCGCGAGAGAACGTTCGAGGCCGAGGTGAACGCGAAGGAGACGAGCGCGAGCGACAGCAGAAGCGCCGGCAGCGCATCGGGCCCGGGCTTGCCGCCGGCGCGGCCCAGGCCGATCCGCTCGGCCAGCGCCTGCGCCAGGAAGGTGCCCGCCGGGGCGACCAGGGCGAGCCAGGCCAGCCCCCGGTAGATGTCGTGGTGGTGCTCGTGGCCGAGCTCGTGGGCCACGACGGCGCGCAGCTCGTCGTCGGGGAAGTCGTGGATCAGGTTGTCGTAGAGCACCACGCGCTTGGTATGGCCGAGGCCGTTCACGTAGGCGTTCGCGCCGGTCGTGCGCCTGCTCGCGTCCACCCGGTAGACCTCCCCCACGTTCACGTCTGCGCGCTTCGCGAGCGTCAGCACCTCCGAGCGGAGGTGGCCCGGGGGCAGCTTGTCGAAGCGGTTGAAGAGCGGGTCGATCACCACGGGGTAGAGCCAGATCGAGGCCGCCCCGATCGCCACCACGAGCGCGGCGGCGGGCACCCACCAGTTGCGGAAACGGCGGATCAGCGCCAGCCCGATCGCGCCGCCTGCGGCAGCGAAGACGGCCTCGATCCCCGCGCTCTTGGCCACGTCTGCGAACCAGGGCCCCCAGGTCTGGGTGGACAGGCCCGCGTCCACCGAGCGGTTGTGGGCCACGGCAGCCAGGGGCAGGCCCACGACCACCAGCACCAGCGAGATTCCCGCCCCCGCCGCCGCTCCTCCGAGCAGCGGGCGCCGGCGCAGCCGGGCGAGCACCCGCTTTGGCGGGCGGGTGTTGAGGAGCACGAGGACGCTGCCCGTCAGAGCGAGGCCGGCGATGCCGAGAAGCCTCTGGACGTCGACGTAGTCGTGCGCCTTTTCGAGCTGCGCGTGGCTGAAGTAGTCTGGCGCGGTGACCGGCGCTGGCTCGATGATGCCGCTCCGCGGTCGGAGTAGCCACGTGGCCACCCCCGCGGCGACGACCCCCGCCAGGACTGCAAGCGGCAGCCGCGCGCGATGACCCTTCATTCCCAGCGAACTGTAGTCAGCCAGGCGAGGAAGCCGCCCGAGCCGATGCCCGGGAAGATCGCGCTGGTCTCCGACATCCACGGGAACCAGCCCGCCTTCGAGACCGTGCTCGAGGACGCCAAGAGTGAGGGCGTGGACGAGGTCTGGTGCCTCGGCGACCTCGTGGGCTACGGCGCCCAGCCCGAGGAGTGCGTGGAGCTGGCGCGCGAGAACTGCAGCATCTGCCTGGCCGGGAATCACGACCTGGTCGTGACGGGCGGGATCGACATCGCCGATTTCTCCCGCAGCGCCGCCGTGGCGGCCCTCTGGACCCGCGACAACGTCGGCGAGAAGGCCATGTCCTACCTCAAGGACCTCAACCCGATGGACGACGCCCGTGACCTCGGCCTCTACCACGCCTCCCCGCGCGACCCGGTCTGGGAGTACGTCCTCTCCACCGGCCAGGCCGACCAGTGCATGGAGCTCATGCAGCCCCGGATCGGGGCCGTAGGCCACTCCCACGTCGCACTCTTCTTCCACAAGAACGACACGCCGCACGTTGTGGGCTCGCAGAGCCCGGGCGGCACCAAGCTCGTGATGAGCAACGGCCGCTGGCTGATAAACCCGGGCGGGGTCGGCCAGCCCCGGGACGGAGACCCCCGCGCGGCGTGGCTCCTGCTAGACACAGAGACGTGGACCGCCACGTGGCGGCGAGTCGAGTACCCCATCGACGAGGCCGCCAAGGCCATCGAGGAGGCCGGTCTGCCTACGGTCCTCGGGGAACGGCTCTACACCGGACAGTGAGCACGGAGACAAGATCACAGGGCAAGCGGGCGCTTGCCGCCATGGTGTGCGCAGCGGCGCTGCTCGTTTCCGGCTGCGGCTCCGACAAGGAGGGCAAGGACCTGCCGAAGAGCTCCGTCGCCCAGCTCCAGACCTCGTTGGACTCGATCCAGCGCCGCTTCGAGGAGGGTGACGGAGCCTGCAACGACATCACCGAGGGCGACGACACGGACGTCTCGGCGGTCCAGCACAAGATCGACGCGCTGCCGGCCGACGTCGACAAGGACGTCAAGGACGCCCTCCAGGAGAGCTTCAACAACCTGTTCGACCTCGTCGAGCAGCAGTGCAACAAGACCGACACCACGACGGAGACGACGCCCACGGTCACCGAGACGACCCCGACCGTGACCCAGACCACCCCCACCGAGACGACCCCCACCGAGACGACCCCGACCGAGACCAACACCACCCCGCAGAACAACGGGAACGGGAACGGCAACGGCGGAACCGGCAACGGCAACGGCAACGGCAACGGGAACGGGGGCGGCAAGGGCGGCAACAGCGGCGGCAAGCAGGCGCCGCCGGGAGGCGATTGATGGCCGCGCCCCCTGACGTCGCCGGCCGCTACCGGATCGAGCGCAGGCTCGGCGCCGGCGGCATGTCGACCGTCTACCAGGCGCTCGACACCGTCCTCGAGCGCGCCGTGGCGGTCAAGCTGCTCGCCGAGCACCTGGCCGAGGACGAGGCCTTCGTGGCGCGCTTTCGCCGCGAGGCGCTCGCCGCCGCCCGACTCATGCACCCGAACGTGGTTCAGGTGTTCGACTCGGGCCGGGACGAGTCCAGCGACCGGCACTACATCGTCATGGAGTACGTCGACGGGCCGTCCTGCGCCGATCTCCTGCGCGAGCACAAGCAGCTGGATGTCGACGAGACCGTCGCGATCCTCCGCGACGCCTGCCAGGGGCTCGACTACGCCCACCGCTCGGGCGTGATTCACCGCGACGTCAAGCCGGGCAACCTGCTCGTCTCCGGCGATACCCACGCCACCAAGCTGGCCGACTTCGGCATAGCCAAGGCGGCCGAGCAGACGCGGATCACGCAGGTGGGCGCAGTCCTCGGCACCGCCGCCTACCTCTCGCCGGAGCAGGCCCGCGGCGACGAGGCCGGGCCGGCCAGCGACATCTACTCTCTCGGCGTCTGCGCCTACCAGTTCCTGACCGGCCGGCTGCCGCACGAGTACTCGTCGCTCACCGAGCTGGCGCTCAAGCAGCAGGAGGAGAACGTCGAGCCGATCGCGGAGCACCGGCCCGAGGTCCCGCGGGAGCTCGACGCCGCGATTCGCATCGCCCTCTCCCGCGCACCCGAGAGCCGTTACGGGAACGCGCTCGAGATGGGGCGGGCGCTCGAGGCGGGCATGCACGGCGAGGCCACCGAGGCGACCCAGCTGCTCGGCGCCGGCCCCGACCGCGACGCCACCCAGGTGCTCGGCGACCTCACGGAGGCGACCCAGGCCCTTCGCACGCGCCAGACCCGGCCTCCGACCCCGCCGCCCCCGTCACGGCCGCAGCCCCGCCGCCGCGAGGAGCCGAGGCAGAAGAAGCGGCGTAGCCCCTGGCGCGCGTTCCTGCTGCTGCTGGTGCTGCTTGCGGTGATCGTCGCCGTGAGCATCGCGATCCTCTCGGCCAACAGCCCCGGGCCGCAGCCGGTGGACAAGAACGACGTTCAGCAGCAGATCGACGGCATCAAGCAGTTCATGCAGGACCACACCCAGGGCTGAGAATCCGCTCCACGTGCCGGTCGAGGTCGCCGGCGGCGATCGCGTCGCGGATCCCGCGCATCAGCTCGGACATGAAGGTCAGGTTGTGCAAAGTGAGGAGGCGCATCGCAGTCGGCTCGCGCGCTCGCGCCAGGTAGTGCAGGTAGGCCCGCGTGTGGTTCCGGCAGGCCGGGCAGGAACAGCCCTCCTGGATCGGCTCGCGGCTCCTCGCGTGGGCCGAACGGTTGAGGTCGAGCCGCCAGCGCGCCTCGGGGTCCGGGACGAGGGCGGTGCCGTGCCGCCCCAGTCGCGTGGGCGTGGCGCAGTCGAAGAGGTCGATGCCGGCGGACACGGCGTGGACGATGTCGTCGACGTCGCCGATCCCGAGGAGGTGCCGCGGGCGCTCCTCGGGCAGGTCGCGGAGCGACCAGTCGACCACCTGGCGCATCTCGTCCTTGTCCCGCCCGAGCGAGCCGCCGACCGCCACGCCGTCCAGTTCCGCGCCTGCGATGTAGTCGACGGACTCGCGGCGCAGATCCTCGTGGAGGCCGCCCTGGACGATCCCGAACAGCAGCTGGCCGTCCGGGGCGTGCTCCCCGTGCCAGGCGATGCAGCGGTC